>PLXC01000165.1 GCA_003151275.1 Candidatus Melainabacteria bacterium | reverse complement strand
CGGACATCTGTTCGCTGTTCGCACTGCAGATGCTAATCGACCGCGGCGCCTATCCCAAAGAGATGGAGCTTTCGCTCTACGTCACTTATCTGGCGGGTTCTTTCCGTTCGGTTCGCTTCGGCATCACTGAGGCTCACGGGCTGGGTCAGGCTCTCCAGTTCAACTACCTCTTCGAGCTCGGCGCCATTACACTCGATCATGCCACCGGCCGTTTCGGACTCAACCTCGACTTGCTCAAGGAAGGGATCAGGAGTTTGACGCACGAGATCTTGACTGCGCAGGCGGAAGGCTCGTACGAAAAGGCCAAGACGATGCTCGACCGCTACGGAGTCTTGTCGCCAGAGCTGACCAACGCCCTTAAGCGTATGGGCGATGTGCCGATCGACATCGAGGCGCACGAGGCTCCGGTCAAAAAGAGGGCTCGGCATCGTCGCTAGCACCAACAGGGCGAGACAGGTCTTTAGCCTGTTTGTCACCACAGATGGTGCGGTGAGCAAAGGCTCATTGCACCATCTGTGGTTTGAACCACTATAAGCTTATTTTTTGATTGTTGAACTCTTACCTACCCATTTAACGCAGCCGTGGATTTGTGCACAGCACAGCGCTCTTCATCAAGGCGCGGGCAAAACAGCCAGTCACCGTCGGCAGTGCCTCCCTTACCCAAACTAACAGCTAAAGGAGTTCTTCACATGGAAGATCGATCACCTGTCACTCCTACCAGTCCAATCCCCTTTGTTGAGCAGATCGGGCAGGTATATGTTGTTCGCGAGGATCTCATTCCTGGCGGTTCCAAGCGCCGTTTCATTGATCGCCTGCTACAGTCACCGCATAATGAATACGTCTATGCGGCGACCGCCTATGGTGGCGCGCAAATCGCTTTGGCTTTGGCCGCCAAACAAATGAATAAGCGAGTTACGCTGTTCGTGGCTAAGCGCAAGATTCTCCACCCCCGCACACAAGCGGCACAAGACGCTGGTGCCCAGATCATTGGGGTACCCATGGGCTTTCTTTCAGTTGTCTATGCCAGAGCGCGGGCATACTGTCAGACAACAGGAGCTTGCCTGTTGCCGCTGGGATTCGATTCTGAAGAAGCTTTGGAGGCAATCGCCTCTACGGCAGCCCTGGTGCGCAAACAATATGGACAATTCGATGAGGTCTGGGCGGCAGTGGGCACGGGAACATTGTTGCGTGGACTTCAGCGCGCAGACCTGGGCAAGTCGTACTTTGGAGTTGCCGTCGGCCGCAACGCGAATAAGTGCATTGGTGCGGCTAAGCTGATCCAGCACCCACAGCCGTTTGCCGCGGACGCGCTCATCACACCTCCCTTCCCATCTTGTTCGAACTACGATGCGAAAGTTTGGGAATACGTGTCAAAAAGACCCAACAAGCGGGTGCTGTTCTGGAATGTGATGGGGTGACTGCCGCCGCCATTCCCGTTCGGACACTGAACACAACCCACGTCAAAAGCGCATGAGCTGGGATGCTCACCTCATGCGCTTTTGTAATCTAGGCGTTCCATTTTTTATTTTTCAAATTTGCTACTAATACATACAGTTGAAGGGCTCTTTTAAAATTGGCTAATTGTCATGGAATCGGGCATGAACGCCTGCCGGAGTTCCAGCTTTCGCGAGTTGCGCGGATATGAATCCACTCGCAACTCGCTTCCTTCGTTCAGAGATTCAAGGATTCTGCGCCAAGATGTACTGCCTGGACGAGATCTCAACGACGCCGAAATAGCGGGAAAATTGCTTTGCGTTTCTTTTTGTATGCGGGGCGAATATCGGTAGCGTCTTCGAACTTGATCAGGGCCAGAACGAAGATGGCTCCAGCAATGACGACAATCGCCATGCCGATAGCCATCGTTGCAAACGCCGCCAATCCGCAGAAGGCTGCTGCGACACAGCTGAGCAGAGCCCAGATCGTCGCAGTCATCTTGTTGTTGAGCGTGAATCCGAGCACGCAAATGCCTGCCACGATGCCGAAAGTATTCGCCGTGGCGGATTGTACCCAGTCGACGTTGTTGCTGCTCAAGCTGGAAAACAGCACCACCTCAGCGAGGACGACCGCCAGTGTGCAGGCGGCGAAGGTGGCGCCGGCGAAGTAGTTTCTGGAGACCATGTGCCTTGTCCTTTTGTGTTGTCCGATGTTGTGTGATTGGTGAAGCCTTACGTCATCGGAATTTGACGGTTAGCGGCTTGTCGCGGTGCTGCTCCCGGGAGATGACGATGCGCACGCGGCAGCCTCTGCGATAGACTCTGCCGATCTTGCAGATAACTTCTCGATCAGTCTTCAAGACGATCACGTCTTCATCTTGGGTTGGGCGCAACGTTACGGTGTTACGACCTTCCCGCACTAATTCGGCCGTTGACTCGATGATGGTCGAACCAGCCAAAGGCGCTTCGGTGTCATCGCCGTTCGATATTGCGGCGATCGGCAAAGCCAGACCGGCTCTCGCTGCTATCACGAGACGCTTTCCATTCAGAACTTTCTTGCCCTTCTGTTGCAATGTCAATGATACCGGTTGTGGTGCAACGTTGATCAAGTGCAGAAGTCGTCGTCCATTTCTGGATACGGTTGAAGTCAGCACAACTCCGGGTCCGTCCGCCTGGAACTGAAAGCGAGGCACCACATCAAGTGCGTCCATCAGCCCACGATAGAAGTCTAGATCGACCGGGTAATCGCAGCCCAGCATGATTACTTGCCCGGCGCCCACTTGAACAGTTGTGGCGCAGGGTAATCCAGTTTCGATTTCGCTGAGGAGCGGTTTAAGTGCACGCCCATCCGACGAGCTCAAAAGCTGTGCCACGGTGACGCGCACTTCTGGACGGGGAGCTGCCCAGCCATGAGCCTTTACCGACGGCCAGTAATGACCATTGGCACCAGCCGTCGCATCGAACACCCGTCCTGCACTCTTAAGTCCAATAGCATCCGCAAGCACCGTGCATGGTGCACCATCGTGATCCTGATCGGGAAGTAATCCGACCAACAAGAGCTTTCCACCATTGCGGACGTAGGCAACGAGGTGCTGTTGCACTTCAAGTCCGAGCGTAGTGCCCGTCGAAAGCACGAGCGCCTTAGCGTTCGGGACTCCAGCTTGCAAATTGACAGCCGGGAAGGAAAATCCACTCAACAGAAGAGCCCGAGTCAGAATGTCCCGAGGTCCTCTGCCGCGAAAGCGCTCCAGCTCTGCTATCTGAGCTGCTCGTGGCGACGAGGCAGGATAGTGATATTCGGTCAAGTAGTGATCGGGTACGAACCCGAGCGCTAAGTGATCGTATTCCTGTTGCGAGTCAGCAAGCAGATGCTCGATGCCTCGCAGGCAGTTCGCCAGGCGTCCGAGCGAAGCGTAAGTTGGATCCAATTTGCCTTCTGGTCCCACTGGCGCAGCGAAACCGTGTCGCTGACCAGTGAAGGCAATGCGGTCCACACCGTCACCTTCAGACGAGAAGGGGGGATTCTCGCCACCGCAGTGAAGATAGAAGTTCAGCAACCTGTTTCCCTGCGCCATGCACAAGCGCGCTTTGAGCTCTGCAGATTCAGGCATACACAGCCTGCCCAGATCGTCGCCATAATTGCCATTGCCCACTTCGAATTCCATCGATGTGAGCGGTTGCTCTTTGTCATGAACCGCCAGCATGAAAGCATTGGCAAGGTAGAGATCGGCGACGTTTTCCACGGTCAGATCACCGAGATAAAGATCTGAACCGGAGGTCATTTGCGCTTGATCTGCGTAACTTTCAAACAGCTGACTGATGCCGATTGGAAACGTGAGCCCACGTCCACCGCCCGTGCCATGGATGTTGATGATGAACGGCACGCCTTTCACACCGTGGGCTTCGGCGCAATCACGCAGCGTTTGCACGTATCGACGGAAACGGTCACGCATGAACAAGCCGAGGTCATGATGCAATGCCAGGGCCGGACTGACCGGTGCGCGCAAAGCGGCTGCCCAGGCGGACGGGCTGGATGAATCGACTCCGACACGCTCGCTTGCGACTTGCTCGCCGTAGCGGTTTCGCGACCATGCGCGCATATCTTCGCAGGCTTCGTCGCTGAGATCCGGGCAGTTGGAAACCCAGGCGAGCATACCGATCTCGTTGTCCAATTGCACGGCAATTATAGGACCGCCCCGCGGCTTTAGGCGCTCAGCGATAACCGGCATCACTTGCCCATACCACCTTTGCACCTCGGCAAAAAAATCCGGCGCCAGATAATCTCGCGTTCTTGTTTTCGTCGGCGCGCCATCCCAGGTGATCGGCTGTTTGAATGGCGGATTATAGAGTCGGTATGGGATGCCTTCGTTCTTTAATTCAGCCATGACAAAGGGACCCGGACGGGCCACCACATGCAAGCCGCGGCTGGCGCACAAATCGAGGAACGAGACGAGATCACGTTGCGGATGTGTGCGACCGTCTAGATCAACTGTGCCGTCCGGCAATTCATGCCAGAGCCACGGAATGTAGGTGGACACCGTGTCCAGACCGTTATCTTGCAGCAGCTGCAAGCGATTTTCCCAATCCTCCTTGGCCAAGCGGAAGTAATGAACTTCACCAGCCAGCACCATACGCGGTGCGCCGTCAATTAAAATTCTTCGCCGACTCAGCTCAACAGAGCCAGAACCGACACCGTTTGATGTGTGCTTTGCTTTGCTCATCTCGGCGCCCTTTCTGCCGAATAATCGAGACGTGATTTCTCACGTTGTCCTCAAAGTTAGCGTGACGAGGCGGCACAGAAAGCCGTGCACACCTCGCCAGCTGCAGTTTTTGCTGGCGATGCCAGGGTCAGGACCTGTGACGGTGATCCCAGAAATCGGCATCGACGATCACGTTCGCGTCCGGTGTCTTGGCCTTGATTAGGCGCCCGAACGTGGAGAGGAAGGTGCGTCGCGGTGCTGCCGAAGTGGCGCCGTCGGATCCGGGGTTCTCGAATCCCGCGTTGCCGGCTTCGGCACCGTCAACGGTGACGAGACGCAGCTGTCCGCGGTGAGCGGTGCGCTCACAATCCGAAGTGTGCAGGGAAAGCGCAAGGGTGGATCGTGCAGAATCGGCCATATTAGCTCCTCTGAGTTGAATAGTCTTGGTTCATTTGTACAAGTGCTGCAGCGCTAACGCTCAGACTTTTCGGGCGGCGGAGCGAGGCGGGCACAAAGTGACTGCGGCAGCGCGACCACCGGCACATTCATGCTCGTGCACGCCGATGGACCATCCCTTAGCTTGCATCATCGTGACGGTGCGTCCGACGATGCCGTCCTCGGGATAATCCACCACTTGAACGACAACCGTGTCGTCGAACTGGAAAGGTGTCTTGTTCGCGTGATACTCGGACTCGAGCCACGTCATGAATGTGCGCGCAGCATCGTCGCTGACGGAATCGTCGACAACGCTAAGTTCAGCTTTACGAGAATCAGTTTGGGGAGCCTCGAAATTTTCGTTCGTGATCACGCGAAAGCTCCCACGGAGCCTTGCTGCTGTTTCACAGGTCATATTCGTCTCCTGGTTTATGTTGTTGGAGTTGAATTCAGATGGCTTTGATTTCACGACTTCTATCGTCTGACAAAAAGCTTGGTTAATTGAGGTGGTGTTCTTTTTGAGTCTTTCGTCAAAGATAGGGGAATGAAATAGAATTTCACTCTATCTTTTTGATAGTCTTTATAGCAACTAGGTGGGAGCGCGAGATTCGATACAATCTCATTGCGCGTGGGTTAAATTGCGCAGCCAAGCCGATCGCGAGCTGTTCGCAGCAGCGCAAGCTATCGCTAAGTTCGCACCGCTGGTAATGGCAACTGGAACTAGGATGAATCGATAACATCGATCATCCTGTACAAAAATATATGAGATGTGTTCTACGAACCCTGGATGCATCAAGCTTCTAAGATTCCTTGCTAAACATTACGAGCTAGACCTTTCCAATTTGTTACCAGACTCAGCTTTTGCAGAATTGATCTGTGACTGATTGCAAAATTCTTTAAGTTTGGTGAACAGAACGCTCCGCGATACCATTTACGGTATCGCGGAACACTTTGCTTTTTCAATACCCAGAGATACTGTATACCGTAGTTAATATCACCCAAAAATCAGACCCGAAAAACGGGGCTGATTTAAGGTCCAAGAGAGAACAACAGATACCGGAACGTGCTTGCCGACACACACGAATGTGAATCAAACAAGCACGCCCCGGACTGTTAAACCTGAACAGTTTGACCGTTTACTTCAGCCAGTTGCGCACGTAGTTTTGCACCAGCTGCGAAACAGTCACCACCTCAAGCAACCAAACGATAGTGTGTCCGCCCTCGGGATCGAAGTTCTTGAAGATCAGGCAAGCGATGCCGTATCCCAAAAGACCTCCGAGAATTTGACGAAAGGGTTTGCCGGGTGCACGAACGCCGCAGATGTCGCGACTGTCCATGACACCACAAGCCACGCCCCAGGCTATTCCGGCCGTAAGCCAGAATAAGGCGATTTCCCACATTTCCATAATAGATCCTTCCTCTATAATTGCCACCGCATGTAGAGGCGTGCCACATGGCAGCCGCATGCGGTGGCAGGTTTGGTTCGGTTAGCCTCTGTGCTCGAGAAGAGCCCGGAGACTAGTTCTGATAGAAGGTGTCGCCCTTGCCGGCCTTCTCGAGCAGCAAGTTCGCCGGTGCGTAGTTCGCCCCGGAAACCTGCGACAAGAAAGTCAGCTTCTGAGCGGCGTTTCTCAAACCGGTCTGATCTGCGTAACGCAGCAATCCACCGGTGAAGGGAGGGAAGCCGGTGCCGAAGATCATCGCCAGGTCGAGCTGAGAAGGATCGCTAACGATACCCTCTTCCATCACTCGAGCAGCTTCGTTGACCATGGCGAGCACGAGACGATCGCGAATCTCGCCGGCCGTCTTCGGACGACGCGGTGCCTTGATAGCAGCCACGACATCCGGATTGAAAACATACTTCTTGATCTTCTTCTTGCGCCAGCCCTTACCGATCTTCTCGATGTAGGACTTGCGCCGGCCACCAGCAGCATCGTAGACGTAGATGCCCTTGCCACCCTTGCGACCGACGATCTTGAGGGCGTTGATGGCCTCCATGATCGCAGGTGGTGACATGCGGTCGCCTAAGGCTTCATGCAGAACATGAATGACCTTCTCGGAGATGTCCAGACCGACCTCGTCCAGGAGTTCCAGCGGTCCCATGGGAAAGCCGAAATCCTTCATCGCCTTCTCGATGTCCTCGAGCGGAACGCCTTCCTGCATGAGCAGAATGGCTTCCCGCAGATAGGGAGCGAGAATGCGGTTGACGACGAAGCCCGGGGCATCAGCGGTGGTGACAACGGTTTTGCCAAGCCGCATGGCGAAGGCACGAGCCAGCGATGCTGACTCTTCCGAAGTCTTGTCCGTCTTCACGACCTCGACCAGGGGCATCTTGTGCACCGGGTTGAAGAAGTGCAGCCCAACCACGTTCTCTGGGTGGCGAGCATTGATGCCCATCGTCGTCACGGAAAGCGACGACGTGTTGGTGGCAAAGATGAACGGCTTGCTGATCACCCTTTCGAGCTCAGCCAGCACATCCTGCTTCACCTTCATGATCTCAACCACAGCCTCAACGACGAGGTCGCAGTCGGAGAGGTCGGCGAAGTCAGTGGTGCCCTTGATGGCAGCCATCTTGGCGTCGGCCTCAGCCTGGGTGTACTTGCCCTTCTCGACCAGCCCGTCGAATAGAGCCTTGATTGTGGCAAGACCCTTCTCAACAAACTCTGGCTTGATGTCCTTCAGCACGACTTTGTAACCGGCATGGGCAGCCGCCTGAGCGATGCCTGCACCCATGACGCCAGCGCCGAGGACGCCGACAGTTTTCACCTTGATGCTGGGCTTGAAGCCCTCGGGCATGCGCTTGGACTCGGTCTGAGCCTCCCACAAGCCGACCAGGTTCTTGGAGATGGTGGTCACAGCCAGCCGTCCAAACGCCTGGGATTCAGCCTCGTAGGCCTGCTCCAGAGTCTGGCTGTACGCGCCGATGATCACCTTGGCCGCTTCGTAAGGAGCGAGGAAGCCCTTGCTCTTTGACTTGACCAGAGGCAGAGCCTGGCTGGCAAGCAGCTTGCGACCGAGCGACGTGCCCTCCAGAGCCGAGTCCTTCAAGCTCTTGGCACGCTTGGCGCGCTTGGGCTGACCGCTCAAAGCGATCTGCTCAGCGCGGGCGACGAGCTCGGCAGGAGCGACGACCTCATCCACCAGACCCAGCGCCCACGCCTTGTCAGCGTCGACCTGAGCACCAGTGGTGATCAGCTTCAGCGCTTCCTGGATGCCGATCAGGCGGGGCATGCGAACGCAGCCACCCCAACCGGGAATGAAGCCGAGCTGGACCTCGGGCAAACCAATCTTGGTCTTCGCGCTGTTCGTGGCGATGCGGAATTTGCACGCAAGCGACAGCTCAGTGCCACCACCAAGGCAGATGCCATTGATAGCAGCGACGGTGTTGATGGACAGGGCCTCGATTTTGGCCAGGATGGTCTTGCCCATTTTGGCCGCTTCGTAAGCCTTGATGGAAGGCTGGTTCTGAAGCGCCTTGATTTCGTTGACGTTAGCGCCGGCGACGAAGTTGTCGTCTTTGCCGGAAACAATCACCAAGCCCTTGACGGCGGAATCGCCTGCGACCTGGTCGAGAACATCATTCAGTTCTCGCATAACCGACTCGCCCAGCAAGTTCATCTTGCTGTCGGGAAGGTCCAGGGTGACAAGCGCAACTCCGCTCGGGAGGAGCGTTTTTGTAATAGCGGTAGCCATTGTTGACCTCTTTCTAATTTTGAACGCCTTGCAGCGTCGCGCGTTTGATGGCGCTGAGATTACGGCAGTTCGATTAGGGTAGCAATACCCATACCGCCGCCGATGCACAACGCAGCAATGCCGCGCTTGAGGCCCCTGAGCTTCAGCTCATGAGCGAGAGTGAGAATGACCCGAGCGCCCGACATGCCAATGGGGTGACCCATGGCCACGGCACCGCCGTTGACGTTGACCTTCGAACGATCCAGACCGAGAAGCTTCTCGCAACCCAGATACTGAGCGGCGAACGCCTCGTTGATCTCGATCAAGTCGATGTCGTCAAGCGTCATGTTGTTCTGAGCGAGCAACTTGTTGATCGCCACGACAGGACCCAGACCCATCTGCTCATGGTCCACACCGGCGACCGCGTGGTCAACCAGCTGGCACAGCGGAGTCAGACCCAGTTCCTGAACCTTCTCGTCGGAAGCCAGCACGAGTGCGCAGGCACCGTCATTGATACCAGAGCTGTTGCCCGCGGTGATCGAGCGAGTGCGCAGCACCGGCTTCAGGTCGGCCAGCTTCTCCTTGCTGGTGGCACGCGGGTGCTCATCGCGAGAGAAGAAGCCGCGACCAGGAATTTCGATCGGATCGATTTCGATGTCGAAACGACCAGACTTGACGGCCTTGTTGGCCAGTTCCTGCGAGCGCAGAGCGTATTCGTCCGCCTCTTCGCGGCTGATGCCGTAGGTGTCGGCGATGCGCTGAGCGGTGCCGGCCATGTAGACGGACTTCATGTCCCAAATCAGCTTGGTCGGAGCCAGTCCGTTGTCAGCCATGCGGAAGAGAGACGGGAGCGGACCGAGGCGGACGATCTTGGGGAAGTGCTTGGCGAAGAAACCCTTCCAGCGATTGGCGCCGTCGATCAAGTAAGGCACAGTGGACATGGACTCAGCGCCGCCGACGAGCATGAGGTCTGCGCGTCCGAGCTGAATCTTGTCCATGGCCAGGTTGGTGGACTCCATGCCGGAGCCGCACTGGCGCTGCACCGTCAGGGCAGGCACCGAATCAGGCACACCAGCTTCCATGGCGGCCACACGCGCAGTGTTGAGCGTGTAGGACGTCTGGTAGCCGTGGCCGAGGATGATGCCGTCAAGGGCACCTGCATTGATCCCAGCACGCCGTATCGCGTGCTTGATCGAGTGAGCAGCAAGCTTCTCGACAGTGATGCCGCGAAGCGATTTGCCGAAAGAACCGATTGGGGTCCGGCTGCCACTGACGAGCCAGACCTTTTTTCTGTCGTTCATTGGAATTCTCCTTTGGAGAACTGCGAAGTGTTCGGGTGAGGAAACTCGCGTTCTATACAGTTTTGTGCTGGATAAATGACACCAGCACAGAAATTACTTTATCCCAGTTTGAAACCTTCGTGTTGCCAGGCGTTCCTGCTGAAAACCAGCCGATGAGAAGTATTTCGTCATCAGCTGATTCTCAGCTCAGAACAACTTGTGCTCACGCATGAGCTGCTCGGTGAGCCGCGTCAAGACGCCCTCTTCCGAGAATTTGCACATGGACTCGATGCGCTGGAATGCGGAGACGACGACTTGCATCTTCTCCAGTTGTTCGCCTTCGAGTAGTTTTGCTTTCTTCAACTGCTTCACCGTGGCCACGTAGCCCGCCATGACGGCGCGCCACTTCTGGTCGCGGGTGAGAGTGAACTGCAGCGAGCGGAAGAAGCCCAGATCGGGCTTGATCAGCACTGCAACGTCTTTCTCGGTGAGCACTTTTTCCTCAACGTGAGGAACACAGTTGCCACCGCAGAGAATGCCCCAGAGACGCGTGATGCGTTGAGACATCTTGCTGTCATCGTCGCCAGCGTCGACGGCGATGATGTTTTCCGGCAGTGCACCTTTGTGCGCAATCGGAAGTGCGATCGGGCAACGCCCTTCGCGAGTCAAGGCACCGTCGAAAAGAAAGCGGCCCTTGTAGGGAACAGCGGAGATGATGCCTGGAACAGCACAGCTTGCTCGAACAGCCAGACCGAGAGGGGCAGGCTTGTTGGAGAGAACGTTGCGCTTGCCGTCAGGCGTCAGCTCAAAAACACCATCTTGGGTGAAATAAATCTTGTTTTCGCCCTGGACTGCCATAGTCCAGTAGCGATCCGGCCAGACTGGCACTTTCTCATCGAGATACACGCCGAGTTTCTCCGAGCTCATTACGCCCTTGCGCGGACGAGTTTGAGCGAGGCGACCCTGCATCATGTAGGCGAGAAGAATGCGAGCAATACTGCCGTGACGGGTGAGCATGCTGGAAAAATCGATGTCGACGGCGAGGCGGAGAGTTTCAGTTGAGCCGAGTCCGGCTGCGAACATCGCAGTCGGAATTGACCCGCCACTGATTCCACCAATCGACACGAAGTCTTTGAGTCCCGCCTGGTCAAGGGCGGCAATCGCTCCAGCGCTACCTAAAATCGCTCGAGAACCTCCGCTGCTGCAAACCAGGTGAATCTGATCTGAAGCGGAAAGTTGGCGAGCACTTGAGCCTTTAGTTGGCTTCATGGCGCGCTCCTCTATTTTCAGACCAATGGCCGCACGCAGGCGGAAGAAAAGTCCATCGGTGCTGGTTGTGAGCCTCGTTTAAAACGAGGTTGATATGGGGTGATTAGGAATAGGCTTGGAAAAAGGGTAGTTGGGTTAGAGTGGTTCGGGAAAAAGAAAAGACAGATGACTCACACATCCTATGAACCTGATCTAGTCAGTAACAAGCTTTAGTAGTAAGTAAGAGCTGAGAAACAGTTGAACTAAAAAGCTGCACGGATATGCACTAAGCAATTAGCTCAACTCAACTAGATATGCAACAACAGGATCTCAAGAGGAGCGTGCCTGGCGCGTACTTCCGGGGCGCAGGCGTCCTCCTCCTCAGTCGTGCGGACGCAGACTGCAGTGTCTAGCGGGTCCGGCATCGATCCAGCTTGTTTTCGAACTACGATCTGCCACCAGATGCAACACCAAAGATAGGCGCGAATATCAAGTTGTAAAGATGCGTCAGCCTGCGTTTGTTGTAATGCACAAATTACGATGCGCTCAGCCATATGGAGCGGATCACATTTTACGGTGCTTTGTCATCTTTGCAACCGTTTCGTTACAATCACTGCTCCTGCCGACATTCTTTTAGCGGAGAGAACGGCATAAATACTCAATTACAGAGAATCGGTGGTAGACGTTCCGCGTGCCTGAGATGTCTTTGATTTCTATTTGAACCTTGAATAAACAGTCGTGTAGCTTGAATACGTCTCTATTTTCCTTTCTTCTTCTCTCACTTACTTAACTTTCCCTACAAAGCCCAACTACTCGCTGCCATCGCTTGCCCTACCTCGTTTGAAGTGGTCTGGTGCTGATTATGGTGCGTGAACTTAGGTTTTGTCCTGTTCAAGTTCTATCCGTTCTGAGTGCGCGTCGAAACACAGCCTGACAGCTAGCCCGGTTTGTCCAAGGACAACCCGAGCAGCCAGTCAACTGTTCGAGCCTCTCTCAAATGAGCCGGTCCTCCGGCTTGGAGCAAACACAATGGCAAATCATAACGAATCGCTAGTGCGCCGATTCTGGACGCACGTTTTCGAGAAGCCAGACAAACCAGCGGTGTTCGTGAAGAATCAGGCTCCCACCGAGACCTATCTCTTCACAAGTGGCATGACCCACGCTGTTCCAGTTTCCGCTCAGGTTAAGGCCAAGCCTTATCGCACCCTGAGCTGGAATGACTGCGGACACCTCGTCGCTGAATTCATGGCTTACTTGACCACCAATGGTTTCAACAAGGGCGATCGCGTTGCGATCCTCGCTTGGAACTCTCCCGAATGGGTCTGGACCGACATCGCCGTGCAAACCCTCGGCGGTGTTACCGTTCCCATCTACCCGAACACCTCTGCTGAAGGTGCTTGCGACATTCTCAACGACTGCGGAGCGAAGTTTCTCTTCTCCGACGACGCTGAGCAGCTGCAGAAGGCTGACCTCTATCAGCTCTCCGCATCCGACTTCCACCGTGCGCTGTTCTCGCATGCGCTGAACAACGCCCCTGATTACACCGGCGCCAAAGCATCTCCTGATGCGGCTTATGGACACTGTCCGCCCCTGTCATTCGCAGCCTCAACCGAGCGCTTCTTCAACACCATCCAGTATCAGCACGTCGCCTATGATCGGTTCGCCAGCATCGACCCGAACAGCACCGCGACAATCATCTACTCGTCTGGATCAACTGGCAAGCAGAAAGGTGTTCCTCTCACCCACGGCAACATCGCCGCTGCCTGTATGGCTCTGGGGCGGCATGGTTTCGACTTCAACGAGTCGGACACCTACCTGAGCTATCTGCCGCTGGCTCACGTCTATGAGCGCATCAACGGTCAGGGCATGTGCCTCTGGAACGCTGTTCCCACCGCGTTCTGCCGCGCTGATGAACTCTCCGATACGCTGCCTGTGGTTCGCCCAACGATTCTCGTTGGTGTGCCTGCGGTTTGGCGCAAGATCAAAGACAAGATCACGCACGAACTCGGCACCGCCACTGGTATCAAGGCGAAAATGATCGCCTGGGCCTTCGACGAAACTGCCAACCTCGGCGCTTTTGCCAAGCTGCGTAAGCACCTCGCCCAAGCGATTGTCTTCAAGACGATTCGCGGCAAGCTGGGTGGACGTCTGCGTTTGCTCATGTCTGGTGGCGCGGCCATCAATCCTGAGCTGATCACCTTCTTCAACAAGCTTGGTCTCAATCTGCGCCAGGGTTACGGCATGACTGAGACCACCGGTGGTATCGCCGCGGAGACTGACGAAAATTCGCGATACGGCTCGGTCGGCAAAGTGATCGACTGCGTCGAGATCAAGTTCGTCGTCAATGAGGACAATCCGGACCCCAAGAAGCAGATCATCTTCCTGCGTGGGGCCTGCATCATCAAGCTGTATCACAACCTGCCCGAAGTCAACGCCAAGTCGTTCGACGCCGAGGGCTGGTTCAATACAGGCGACTTGGGCTGGATGGACGAGGATGGATACCTCTACATCACCGGTCGCAAGAAGCGGGAAGGCAAGACGCAGCAGGGCAAGTACTACTCGCCCGAAAACATCGAGAGCGCCTTTGATGGCAGCACCATCGTTCAATACGTGGTGCCGATCGGTGACGACAAGCCCTTCATCGGGGCTCTCATCTTCGTCAATCAGCTCGCAGCCAAAGCACTTCTGGCTAAAACAAATACGATTGCGGACAGCGATGCTGCACTGTTCTATGCGAAGAATGCGGTGATCATACAAGCAGTCGCGGAGGCCGTGGCCAAAGCCAACACGACCCTCGAGCACTGGGAGCAAGTGGGTCAGTACGAGATCGTGCCGGTTGAAACAACCGTCGCGAACGGACTGCTCACCCCAACTCTGAAGATTCGTTCGGAACGGGTCATGGAGACATACAAGAGTCTTATTGACCTGATCTACTCTCGCAAGCGCTGACCAACACGGTCTGAATGCGAGCGAGAACTGCGATTACGAGAACCGGGAGAGGTTTTGACTATCAGTCGGACCTCTCCTTGTTTTCGAAAAAGGCGGAAACCTCTCCGTCTTACTTGTCCTCAGTGTCGTTGAAATTGCCTAGACCACCTTGATGCCGAATTATCGTCTCAGGTGAATTTAGGCAGTTTCTTCGACCCTTCTGGACATTTTTTGTTTTTTTTTGGCCTTTTTTTTGGCCTTTTTGCACTTTACATCACCCGGAATTGTTCAGAAAGGATCTATGACGCACTATCTGTCGGCAGATATGGCAGCAAATAACTGAGAACACCCCAAATCTTCGATTGTTGAGATCCAGGCGCGAACTGTGAATCCAGACCGCCGTCTTGACTGACATCTAAATTCGCATCGCTGGCAAGCACTCCATCAATTTTGGGATCGTTGGGATACATAGTGTGACCAATGACGAACGGTTCGAGGCTGTGATCGGTACCGTCTATGGTGGCGCCGCCACTGTAGCTGGTTAAGCCACCTACGTATTGCGCGTATCCAGGAGTGCCGTCGGACGTGGGCGGCAGCTGGTTAGCATGCGTGCTTAGATATTTGGAAAAATAATGAGAGTAATACTCCATTCCCATTTGTATGGATTGCCCATGGTTTCCTGTGTAGTCCGATGCATGAAAACCATATTGATCCAAGATGGACGCGCATAAACTCAGTTGTTGCAATGACCATAGTGGGTAACCGAATACTTTGCCTAATCCCATACGTTCGCGATCGGTAACTTCACCAGGCGCCGCCGTGCCGATTTGATATTCAGACGGAGAACCAGTTGGTTGGCTATTGTCCGGTCCTTTTGCTCCGCCATTTGAAGGACCACTGGTGCCCGAATTATTACCGACATGGTCGTTTATGCCATAAATGTTTCCATCTACCTGACGCGTAAACGGATCGAGAATGTCTCCTTTGGCTCCGTAAGCCAGGTCTTCAATCTCGGATCGATTTCCCTGCAAAGCAGCAATCGACAACATTCCCAACAATGCATTGCTCTGGCGATTACTGAACCTGGTGCGGTATGTGCTGCCCCAGTCATTTTCAGTAGTGTAATTGTTGCCAACCTTCATCAGGTTATACAACCCGCCAAGAAAGCCGTTCAGCTGCTGCTGTTCACCACTGCTGAAGGCACCCTGGGCCATTAGCAAATCTTGAGCATTAGTCCAGGCAGGCATGCCACGGCCAATTTGCAAGGCCACATCTGGCGGTGCCAGTCCATTCTCGCCAGTGAATTGAAAAATGTTTTCGGTTACTTTGCCGTTTTTATCTCTAGGAAAACCGCCGTTTGCCCAATTGAGCAGAATGTTTTTTGATAAATCTTGGGCTTGTTTTGCGGTGGCATCATTGCCGTAAGTAGGATCCAAACTATGCAAGTATGAATACATCGCGCAGTCACTAGCGACACTGGTGGCGTTATTTGCTTCATCGTGCCCATAACTGAATTTCGTTATGTATTGCGTAATATCGTTGCCATTGTATGGAGTTGAATAGGCACTGCCATTGCCAATTTCCTGCGTAACATTCTGCTCAAGATTCTGCAAAGCCAATTGGATGTTCGTATGTGTGGAGCGATCAGTTAACAACGCTTCCATTTGAGCTTTGGAGCCAAATACGAACGGATGCTGAGTAATGTCCGGAGCTTTGTATGCGCCCTGAAGTGGAGGAACGTCGTAAATTGCCGACATTGACCTGGCATCAGTGTTTGCTACAACCCCCCTGAGGTGGCTTTCGTAAGTTTCGACGGTTTTCAGTTCTGCCTTGGAAGTATTGGCCGGCAACCCTAGCATCAATTCGTGCGAACTCAGGTGGCGGCGCTTTTCCAACTGATCAACTTCGAGTTTGGTGGCGTTTTTGGACAAACCGACTGCCAGCGCCTGTTCTTCAGTGCGCGCCTGTCGGCCGACTGACTGCCAAAATTTTTCTTTATCCGCCTGGCTTAAGTGTGAAAGCTGATCGGGCTTGATGCCCAACAGGTCAGCGGCCTTTTTCTCAACTGCCTGAGTGGTGGGATGATCTCCTTTAACACCGAGCAATCGGGCTTCAGCGACAAGATTAGTGACATTTGCACCGAAAGCGTTGGGTTTGGAGTCGATTCGGCCACCGTTTGCGGCAAAATCAATCGCTTCGTTTAGCTCAAGATGAGGCAGCAGACGATCTTTGACAAACTTTTCTTCAGCGGTTGGTGCCGTCGTGCCAATGGTTTGTCCATATTTCAGATCGTTGTAGACCTCATCCCACGCGTTTCTGTCAGCGTTCGTTCTCAAGCCAGCGTACTGGCTTACGTCGGGTCTGTTAACGACTTCGTGGTATTTATTTTCAGCCATTTTAAACACACACACACAGGCAGCTGTGAGGGAGAAGACATTTGTATTGCAGGGCATTGTCAAGATATCCGAGCTTCGTGTGATATTCGTGAATTAGTTCGAATTCACGGCTAAAATTTTTGCTTGGACAGACATTGTGTGTATGAACAGTCCAATTCGCTCAGGCTGGGATTGCGCATTTAGTTCGAAGCTCGCGGGACGCGTGCACTCCACTCTTTGGGGCGACTCAGCAATTCACAGAACTGGACTTCTCATTGGTTTTGATACAGTTGTTTTAGTCAGTCCAGTTCGCCAATCTTCGTCGGAATGCTTGTGCTGATGCGGACATACCTCGCGCCACATCGCAGATTTGTGAGCTCAAATCTCGTTGAAAAACTGCGTTTGGCAAGGGGCACTTGAATTGCCTGTCAGACCAGGCCCTTAGCGCAAACTACAATCCTCCCTTAATACTTCGATCAGTGTTCTGATCACTAGACGACTACCCGCACTGTATCTTGCTTTTGGTCAGCATCTTTTCATTCAACAAGGTCTCCTGAAATGAGAGATTTTTTTCGGTAACTGGATGTAACAGACACCTGTATACAAAAGTTTTG
The DNA here is from genome assembly GCA_003151275.1 of Candidatus Melainabacteria bacterium. The sequence goes on along the minus strand of PLXC01000165.1, from coordinate 47,572 downwards.
TAGCTCCAATTCTTAAGACTTGATAGCTATAGATACACATCAATCTTCTCAACCCACAGGACCCCGAGCAACCAGCACTTCCCCCACCCGCTCGAACTCTAGCCACATCCCCAACAGCTCACGCTGATGGAGATTGGACCTTCTGGGTTTCCGAAGATTGAATGCGCAAGACGTTACGGACAACCTCAGCTTCGCAAAGTCGATGGGCTGAAGAGTCATTTATAGCGACAGAAACGCGCTGCGCGCGAACTGCATCGCATTCGACACAACAACACTCCGGTCACTCTATTTTGCGACCGTTAGGAGTATGAAATGAAAACAATACTCTGCATGACGACCGCCCTGGTCGCCCTGCTTCTGCCGGTCTACAGCTATGCTGCCTCCCCGGCAACTACTGATTTTGTCTACGCCTCCAAAAAGGGCCCGACAGCTGCAAAGCCCCCCGCACCCGCTACGCCGATCAAGGCCAAGGACTCGGAGGGGATCGACGCTGACTGCCACACCAAAGCACCCGGTGCTGCGTTCAACAGCGTCCACGAATACACCTGCGCCTTCCAATACTTCCGCGCCTATTCGATGCCTTTGGCCGATGCCACCAAGCGTGCCGACTTCGAGAAACTCTGGGCGCCGAGCGTTTGGCTGAAATCCGACTATCTGAAGACCGATGCAGTTTCGGACGCCGACCGCATCAAGAACACCTTCGCTTTGATTCGACGCATGCGTGACTTCACTCACGAGCGCTTCGACTTTGTGCAAAACGCACAAGAAGCTGCCAACATCGACAAGGAAAGCCGCCATCCCGTTCTCGAGGGCGGTATCGGCGCCATTCTGCGCATGAACAACAGCTGGGAATTTCAGAAGGCGATCTTCGCGAACGCGCCTGCTGAGGGAATCACCGGCAAGGAATACATGGACAAGATGACCGCCCTGGCGATCATCGGACCCGGTCACGAACTCGTGATCGATCTGCCGGTTCGTGAAGGACCCTCCGACGGCGTGCTCAAGGACGGCGATATCATTCAATCAGTCGGCGACACGCCGGTTGCTGGAATGAACCAGGACGCGGCAATCAAGCTGATTCGCGGCGACGTGGGCACATCCGTTGTGCTCCATGTTCTGCGGAAAAACTCCGCCGGCAAGATGATTCCGCTCACCCTGACGCTGACCCGCAGCATGGTGCAGGAGCGTGCCGTGATGATTCATGATGTTGACGGCATCCGCCACATCAACGTTCTGAACTTCTCCAACGATCACCTGATCGATGACTTCTACGACGCCGTCACTGGCGCCGAAAAGGCCGGCATGAAGGGCATCGATATCGACGTCCGCGACGATCCAGGCGGGCGGCTCGACTACGTTACCGGCATGCTCGAAATGCTGGTGCCGCGCGGGATGATCCTGAAACAGGTGATGCGCGATCCCGGCTCGGACAATCTCACTCAGATCGAGACGGTGATGGAAGACGGCTACGGTCTGGTCGTCCAGAAGGTTGCCGGCCAGCCTGATGCCAGCAAGAAATTGCAAATGCTGGAGCGAGTTGCCTACGACTCGTCCTACGCAGTGGCTGCGGCACGCAACCCGAACTTCATCGACGAGCATCCGCTGCTGCCTGTGATTTCGGCCGACATGCCGATTACAGTGACCCTGAACGTCAACTCGTACAGCGCCTCCGAGATCTTCGCCGGCGCGCTGCAGGCAACTCACCGCGCCGTTATCATCGGCGAGGCGAGCGCTGGCAAGGGTGCAATCATGCCGGTAATCAGTCTTCCGGAAGGTGGCAGCCTCGACGTCACCAACGGGCAGTTCTATCCCGGTGGCATGGACACAAAGCACAAGGGAGTGATCCCTGACCGCGCAGTGGACATGGTCAAGGACTACGGTCAGACGGACGCTGTGCGCGATGCTGCTACCGCCGAACTCCTGGAAGCGTACAAGCGCGTTCAGGCGATCAAGGCGATTGCGACGGAGCGCACCAAGGTTAACGATGCTCGCTTCGAGGCCGAAATGGCCAAGCGTGACGCCGCCGACCTGCTGCCGGTTGACAAGCTGGATCCCACGCAGGAGCAGTAACAACTGCTCCGTTCATTGACAAACGGGTAGCACGCGGCCCTACGACTCAGCTGAAGCTGGGTCTAGTGCTGCGTGCTCCATCGCCTTACCACCGTTATCAACCGATGACGGTAACGCCGGATGCCGAGCAGCCTTTCGCAGGCTACGCTCGCACAATTCAAGCCACCACCGGCAGTGGCGACAACTGACAAGGAACATGAACATGATTCGCAAGTCAATCATCCTGGTCGCAGCCGCTCTCGCCCTCTCCATCACGGGCTCCGCCATCGCTGCGCCGAAAACTGCCCCCGCTGCTCCGGCCGCGGCCGCCAAGCACACGCCCGCCGAAATCTACGACCAGAACCACAAGGGCGCCATCGGCATGCTCACCGAGTTCAAGGGCGTGATCACCTCCGTGCCCCAAGTGGCCGGTCCCCTCTCTCAGCTGGCGCCGGAACTGGCCAAGCTGCCCGGCTTCGAGAAGGCCTACATCGACGCCAAGAACGCCAGCAACGAAGCTGACGCCAAGGCCGCGCTGGACAACTACACCGCGACGGTCCAGAAGATCGTCGAACTGGCGGTGCCACTCGACCAAGGCATCATGCCGATCCGTGCCAAGATCATGGGGCAGTTCGAACAACTCGGCCCGGTCGGCACCAAGCTGATGGCCGAAAAGGACGTCGCCGCCCTCCTGGCCGACATCGAAGCGACTCTCAAGCCGCTCGACGACGCCAACACGCTCGTCGGCCCGATGCACGACGCCGCCATGAAGACCACGCAGGTCCGCATGAGCGCTGAAGGCAAGAAAATCTTCAACGAAGAGCTCGGCAACCAGATCAGCAACATGCTGCAGGGGAAGCTGGCCCAGTAGTTGCAGAAGTACTGTGGTGCCTAACTGACGATTTGAACGGAGAAGTAACCCGCATCCCACGGGTGAAACTCCGAAAGATGGCGGGCTTCCAAGGTTGGCAGTCCGCCTGTCTTTGTTAGTCACTCAACGCAACCAGAGTCATAGCCGAAAGGCTTAGACTCCAACCATAGGGAGATTGCGATGGACAATCGTAATTCTTTCGTAGCAGCATTACTTCTCTGGATTCAAGCGAGACTGGCACCGCCAGCGATTCACCGCATCAACCGGTGGATCGTCGAGCCGGCTGTCGCGCTTTACGCAGTCCTGAAAACCTTCATCTTCAAACCAGTTCTCTGGTTTTCCTGGCAAGTGATTGCCTTTGTCACCAACGTGCTGTCCTTCGGCGCGGTCGACCTGAAGAAAAAGCGTTCCAACGGCTCGATTGGTCGCGTCTGGGGGTTCTTCTATCCCTTCCTCTTGTCGTGGGAGAAGTGGCCCGTCACGATGCCCAAGGCAATTCCGATTCCGACCTTCGCCGGTTGGACGGGAGGTGGGGCCACGGCTTTGCTGAAACCGCTGGCCTACATTTTAGGCGGCGTTCTTCTCTATGCCTTCACGACCACGTCCAGCTCCGACGCGCTGCACGCTTACCTGGGACAATACTTCATCGCCGCTGAAATCGTCACCGGCATTGCGCTCTTTCGCTCGTTCTGGAAGAGTCTGCCGAAACCGACGTGGAAAGAAGGCGCTCTGCCTTTGCCGCGGTTCATCGCCGGCAGAGCACTGGTCGTGCTGCCTGAGTTCGTCAAGGCCTGGACGTTGATTGGCCTTTCTGGCTACGGCATCTACCTGGTTAACTATTACGCCGTGCAGATGAACAGGCTCAACGGTGCGTTCATGAATGCTATCACCGACAAGAACGCTACGGCGTTCACTACGGTGCTCTGGGCATTTGCCACCGTGCTGGCGATTTACACGGTGCTCGGGCCGGTCTACACCTACGTCAAGAACCTGTTTATTCTGGAGTGGACGAAGTTCACGACGCGTCTGATGATGCGTCTCTACATGCTGAGCGGTCGCAACTACTACCCGATCAGCCTGTCGCGCACGCCGGACAACCCGAACGAACGTATTCAGCAAGACGTACCCGCGATGTGTTCGGCCGCGATGTCGTTCATGTTCACCATCGTCGATTCGGTCGTCACCTTCTATCTCTTCGGCAACATCCTCTGGAAAGCTGAGGAGGGTCTCAGTTACGACATTCCGCTCTTCGGCCAGACGTATCACGTCGAACACCTGCTTTTGCTGATTCTCGTCGGCTACGCGCTGATCGGAACAAACGGAGTTGTGCGCGTTGGCTCGCGTTTGATTGGCTTGCAAGCCAAGCAGAAGCAGCTCGGTGCAGACTATCGTGTCGGCATGGTGCTATTCGAAAAGTATGCCGAACCAATCGCCGCGTACCATGGCGAAGAGCGCGAGTACAACCGTCTCTGGTGGCGCTTCATGCTCTCGCTCAAGAACAACTACGCAGTGATCAGATGGCAGCGCAACCTCGGGTTCTTCACCTCAGGCTACAGCCGGGTCGCATCTCTGCTGCCGTACGCAGCCTTGGCACCGTTCTATTTTGCCGGAAAAATTACCTTCGGCACTATCTCTCAAGCAGTCGGTGCTTTCGGCGAAATTCTCGCTTCAGCTTCGGTCTTCGTGTCTGAGTTCAGCGCCTTGACCGGGTTGCTTGCCAGCGTCAATCGTGTCGGCGAACTTCGCGACGAGCTCGAAAGGCTGTCGAAGGATGAGTCAGACGGCAAGCCGCGCATCAAGATTGCCGACGGTCCGCTGCTCGACATCGACAAGATGACTCTGTTTACACCAGATCGCGCCAAGACGATCATCAAAGACTTCGACCTGCATATGACGGCCGGTCGGAATGTCGCCATCATCGGTCCAAGCGGCTCCGGCAAGACTTCGCTCTTGCGAGCGATTATCGGGCTGCCGCTGTGGGATCGCGGCGAAGGTCTCGTTCGTCTGCCTGCAAACATCGGGCAGAGACTGATGCTCACTCAATTGGCTTATCTGCCAAGTGACGCTAGCCTGAGAGACCAGATCCAATATCCGTCAGCTCAGAACGTCAGCGATGACGCACTACTGGCGGTGCTCAAGCAGGTCAACCTCGGTGACCTTTGCGAGCGTGTTGGTGGACTGGACGCTTTGCCAAACTGGGACAAACTTTCAGGTGGCGAGCGTCAACGATTGGTTGTTGCACGTGCGTTGATCAACAAGGTTCGCCTGGTGATCGCCGACGAAGCAACCTCAGGTCTCGACGCCGAGAACGAACAAAATCTGTACAAAAAGCTGATTGCCGCTGGCATCACCCTGCTCAGCGTCACGCACAAACAGACCCTGATCAAGTTCCATCAGGAAGTTGTTGAACTTCTCGGTGACGGTAAAGGAGGTTGGCGCATCATGCCTGCTTCCGAGAGCCCGTTGCACGAGTAGACTGGTTTGATAGTTGGAGAAGCGCGTCGACAATCATGTCGATGTCTGCTTCTCCAACTTCCTTTTTCTGGGTTGGTCCACTTCGGCAACCCAGACTTTTTCCCTTTATTTACAGATACTACGTTTTATAGTTTGCCACTTCAGCAGTCCAGGAGCCATTCTTGTAACCACGCTATCTTATGGTTGAACCTGTTCCAGCCGAGGGAATACGCTCTTGCTTTCGCTATCCAATAAATCAAAATCGACGAGCGTGAAGTATTTAAGGTCTAAACCGTGCGAAAGAAGCTCATTATTGCTCTCCGCTAAAAACCTTTTGCGCACGTCGGCATAGGTTTCTAAACTGGCAAAAACGATCCGCACTATGCCGCAAACTAGACTCGCCGGACCAAGACTTTTCAAACAATGCTCAAGCCTGACATCCCATGCCGCGGCTGGTTCGGTGTGCTCAAATTGAGGCTGAATATTTTCAGCTTGTCGTTTTAGGATTCGTAGTGTTTGCGGCACTTTCGGACTGAGGAACGCATTTTGAAGACGCACCTTGATCAATTGCTCTAACTCAGTCTGATTATGATTAGGATTAAGCCGGTCCCCATTATTCAGCGGTTCAAGACAGACGACGCATTTGATCAGAAGCGTCATCTCATCCGAATCTACTTTGACCGGTACGGACAATTCCGGTCTGAGGATTGTCTCGGCCCCATCCGGTTCTCCTTGCCACGCTATGGATTTTTCATTCGACTGAATCGACAAAAGCGAGATTTTTTCGAGCCTTAAACCGAGAGTTGAAAAACTTCGCTCGGCCTGCAAATCTATCTCTTTGTCGAATCTCATCAAAGTGAGCATACCGTCTAGTGCAAGTCTGGACATCGACAGCTTTCCTCTCCACGAACTTAGCGAGTCCGCAAGCACATTAAGCAAGGCAACTGCAGCTTCTCTGCCACAGGAAAAGTTTAGGGGTAGATTCGCCAAAGGCGTAAGAGCTCGTTCAAGGAAATCACCGGTACCCGAAACCAAAAACGCATTGTGGATTGCCTCGTAAACCGCTGCCGTCAGCAGCTCTTGTTCACGAAGCGAATTTGTTTCTAAAAAAGTTCCACAGCATAAATAGAACTGCTGCTGGGAAGAGGGTGCTCTAAAGACAACTTGCCAGGTCAGACTAAGCACGCCCCAGTAAGGCGAACGAGCAGGAATCTCAATCTTGATCTCCAGTTGATTTGGCTCAAAATTTAGACCCTTGAGCATTTTCGAGCACTGCGATTCGTCCGAGCCCGTTTCGATTATGGTTTTTGACTTTGTGATTGAAAGAGGAGAAATAGAGCAGAGCCTAAAACCATCTTCCATCAGGGTCTCAGACAACTTTTGAAAGACTAGGCTTCTCTCTCTCTCTTCCGCTATGGTGAAAAAACTTTCCAGCGAAACTGGTAGCATATCCGGTGTCACAGGCATTCTCTCGACAATCTTCTTTAGCTGTTTTTCTCTCACCTCAGGGACTCCAAAACTCTTAATTGCAGCCAGTTTGACACTGCTATCGAGATCGTCTACCTGTGTCGTCATTTGACAATGCATGTACAGGTCCATTGAATTGTCGCTTGGTAATTTGAGACTAAGTGGAAGACAGACTTGGGATACATCGAATGAAACGGCCCGTTCCAGAATCGCATTAATCCAGGTGCCGCTTCTCTCGATCCGCCGTATCGACTGAGCACTGATAGACTGGCCCTTAACGATGAGCAAGACTGAACCAGTTGGGCAGCGCCGATAGAATCTAGAAACTGCCAGTGCGCTTACTGTAACACCGATGATTGTGAGAGTGAATGGGTCGATCAATTGGTTCGCTTCCTTGCCGCGTTCTCAACATTGCGGCGACAGAACGGTGATTCAAAATTCTAGACCCTTTGCTACCTCATAACGCGCCGTGCGAAAAACCGTTCTTGCCCGTCCAAATTAATGCGCAATTACACACCCCGTAGCTGACCGTAAAGACTTAGATTGCAGTCTGGACGATACTGACTCAGAGGTGACTTATGGCAAGAATGAGGAAACAAGCCAAGGACGCAATCAACGCTGCGCCCATGCTAATGCAAGCAAAATATAGGACCGTATGTGAATGCGGAAAGACGATAGCAACAGGCGACCTGATCTTCTACGACAAGTTAGCTAATGTACGTGTGCACTGTGTGTCGTGCGGCAGGTCGCAGGCATCATTGGCTCGGCAAGGGTTGCAGACCATTTCAGAAACGCCTGAGCTGCAAATGTTGATGGATCGGGTGAAGCAGCTGCAAGCAATAGGTAAAAGTCTCTCAAATTCGGAGGAATTGAACGAAGTCGTCGGCAAGCTAGTGGAAAGTCATGCCGCTCATAGCGATGCTCGAAAGTTGATTTGCGCGTTATCTATGTGTCAATCTAATGCTGATTTCGTCGGGATAAGCGTTAGATTCGCCGGCCCTTGCACGCATTGTTCCAACACCATCAGGGCAGGCGAAACGGCACTATATGATAGGGCCGCAAAACGACTGCATTGCCTTCGCTGTGAGCTAACACCACGCCTGAACTAAGTCACCACATGCGGTGCCCCAGCGTGTCCGTCTAGAACGAATTCAAAGTTGACTCATCAAGGGTGCTGCTGCCGACGCCCGAAGGAGTAACAATTTTGCCAAGATCTTGCCAAACAATATTCCTAAGATGTCTGAATCAAGGAATAAACGCCTTATTCGCCGCAGAGGAAGAAAAAGATGGGACGAGATTTGGGTTACATCGTATTCGCGATCATCATTGGTCTCGCCGCAATTATCATGGGCGCATCTCTCAAAGCTGATTACCGCTCGGGCCTCTCCTGCGCGCCTGAATCGCCGCCTCTACATGCCAGACCAGCAGCCACTAAACATTTTTTTCGCCCAGGCAGCGGAATTGGCGTCAGTCCCAGCCTAACAAACAGCCAAAATTGATCAGGGGCAGCCCTCTTGACTTTCGTCAATTACGGGAGTAATACTGCCGCTATTCCTGTTTGAGCGTTTACTATGACCAAAGATTTTAAATCGCAACTAAGCGAGAAAGAGTCAGCGCAACGAATTATCGAAACACGTGTTCCAGGTGCGGAGCCTGAGAATTTAACTGACTCCGTTTCAAGCTCCACGAATATTGATGCCGTGAAAACTTCCACCGACGTAGAGAAATCCGAACAAGAGCACTCGGAATCAACTCTTTCTGATCCAGATAAAACTGAGCCCCAGAGGCACTCCAAATCATCTCCATCTGATCCAGACAGGCCAGAGCCACAACACCTAACATCGCCTTTTCCAGACGTACAGGTTGTTCCGGATGAGAGTACGCGTCTGCGGCAAGCAATGCACACACTGCTGGAGATCAAAAATTTCAAACTAATCATAGCTGCGGGTCTGACGGTTATGTTTGTGATTCTAGGACAATATGCCATCGGCCATCAATCGCTGCAGTCTCCGTTTAGCACCGTCAAAGCTTCCGAAACACCCGACGGGTATCTCGATCAAGCAGCGGTAGCCTACTTTAAAGGTGACTATGGTAGCGCCAGTGACGCCTGGAAATTAGCAATCGACAAATCTATTTCTCAGAATATTGCGCCGTTAAAATTAGGAGAACTGTATGAATCCATAGCCGATAAAGTAACGAACTTGTCGTTTGCACACGGTCAAAATCACACGAGCGAGCAACAGAAAGGCTTGGGGCAACTCTATTATTCAAGAGCACTGAACATATATCAAAAGAACAAAATATCGGTAAGAGAACTGGGTGTGAGGTATAAAATCGCAGCCCTTAACTCTGAAGTTGATGGACTGGACAAGGAAGCGAATCTTAGAGCGATAATAGCCCTCGATGAAACTGGGCGAAAAATCAAAAGCGAAAGGATAGGCCGCATCTACAGCGAATTGGGCCGCGTACTGGAAGAAAAAGGCGATACCAGAGATGCCGAGTTATACCTGCAAAAAGCTATCTGCGAATCCAACCCTAACGCGAACTCGTACTCGTACTCGTTCCCTTTCGACACGGGCGACGTCACAACTTTGACTCGCCTATTACTCGCCGAACACCATTATAAAGACTTGCTTGGGCTGCGCGAATACCTTGTCGCGTCTAAACTGCATCAATCTGCCGGAGATACAAGCATAGTGACAGATCTGGATAAACTTGCAGAAGCTTATACGCTCACCGGCAATGCAACTGGGGCGAAGAATGCCGAGAAGCATGCGGCATTTCTAAGATCGCGTTATGGCATTGAACAGCCAACCCAATTTTACCGAAAGGGATTTGAGATTAAAGGCAACTGATCTAAGAATATGCGGAACCATCGTCAGCTTTGGCAAGTTTAGTCAGCTTAGGGGCGTGGATGACCGGTGTGATCGCGCATGTCGAGTGAAGCACAGGCACGCAGCAGTCCAAGCCAGTAAAGCAGCAGTTTTCTGAACAACCGCTGCTTATTGGACAACAACTTTAACCGTTCCCGCCTTACCGATGACATCGCATTTGGTGGCAGAGCCTTCGCGATGAAATTGCAAGTCGACGCTGGATCCGCCCACTTTGACGTGTCTCAACGTTACTTTATTGAGATATGGGGGTAACATCGGCTGCGACACAAAAAGCGTATCGTTGAGAGCGTCTGCCCTTAGTCCCAGCATGCTTTCCAACATCAGAAACATGCTACCAGCCGCCCACGCCTGAGGTGAACAGGAGACGGGATACCATATTGGTTTTTCTGAATACTTTTGAGAAAATCCGCAGAAAAGCTCTGGCAACCGGAAGTCTGTTTGACTGATGGCGGTATTAAAAATGCCACCAGATAAGATACCAGCCTCCTTCTTACGTCCGACCGCGCACAATCCCTCGATGATCATGGCGTTGTCGTGCGGCCAAATACTTCCATCGTGATAGCTAAGCGGATTATAAGCACGCTCAGAGGCAGAAAGTGTGCGCACTCCCCAACTTGAATTCATATCGGCACCGTAGATTTTGTCCGCCAAAGCAATATTCTGCAACTCAGTGTTGATGCCCGCTGCCATTGTGTGCCCGGGGTTAGACGAGATCACGTTGCATTGCTTTCCATCACCATCCAATGCTTCGCACATGTAATGACTTTCTGGCATCCAAAAGTCCGTCTGAAAGCGCTTCTTCAAGCGATCAGCCTTTCCGTCCAATTGCCCACTTAATTCGGTATGACCAAGCAATTTGGCTAGGCGCGCGGTTCGATGCCAGGCATCATACAAATAACCTTGGACTTCGCAAAGTGCGATTGGAGGCTTAGCTAACTCTCCGTTGGCATACATTACCGAGTCGACAGAATCCTTCCAACCTTGATTTGAAAGTGCGCCCTTTTTCTTTCCATACACCAAATACGGGGAATCCGCAGTCTCCGCATCCAGGTAGGACAGCGCTCTTTCAACATTTGGCCAGAGTTTCTTAGGTAACTCTAGATCGCCTGACCAATCAACATATTGAGACAGCATAGACAACCAAAGTGGTGTGGCGTCCACTGTTCCGTAATAAGGAATGAAAGGAATTTCCTTGCAGCGTGCCATCTCGCCAAGCCGAAGTTCATGCATGATTCGACCTGGACGCTCTTCGGTAAAGTCATCGCCTTTGGTGCCTTGATAAGCAGCCAATACTTCGAGAATTTCGCGGGACATATCCGGTAACAGTGACAACGTCTCATGAGCGGTAATGTCTTGATCCCGACCGAAAGCCACTGTGAACCATGGTATGCCGGCAGCCAAACACTCGCCTTTAGGCGTAGGCTGACGCAAAATGTATAAGTCTCTGAAATTGCGTTCGCACAATTGATCGAAGTCAGAATTGTCCGTTTGAATGGTGGCGCCTGTGCCTCGCCAGGCTAGATACTCGGCATCTACTTTGCTTTTTTGTTTTGCATAAGTGTATTTTTTGTCTGCTTCTGGAACATTGTCGGCATCCCACAGCTCAATATAAGGAGCGTCATTGAATTTAGTAGCGACGACGGTTTCGATCACAACAACTGCCTTTGCCGGCATGGATAATTTGAAGGTGGCGCGGTCGGCTTTTAGCGAGCTAGGTTTCTGCTGACCGAAGCTCACAAGCGTTTTCATCGATAGATTGTCGAGTCCCTTATAGCGCAATACGACCAGATTTTGTTTGTTGTCGATCACAGGAGCAAGGTATGAGCCCCGGTGTTTGCGCTTTTGACCACGAACCTCAAACATATCTGCGAAGTCGGCTGCAAACTTTATTTCGAAATCGAGATCTGCGGAGTGCACTCCATAATTTGTCAGCACGAATCTTTCACGCACATCATCGGAAATCACAATATCCCGCTGCACTGAGATAGTTTGCTCGGGCAGCAGCTTATCAAGCGGTTTTTGGCGCGGACCCTTGTTTCCATATACGAACCGTCCAGCATAGCCAGGCTCTGTATTTGCGCTTAAGAGTGTGAGCGTTTCACCGTTTAGACTGACATCCCACTCGCTCAGATACCTGGTGTCATCACGATAGAGTCCACAACCGATGTTAGAATCTCCAGGCATCAAACCAGTTTCATCCATTACCAAAAAGTGGGCACCATGCTTTAGAACCTGCCGGGGATGATTTGGAATCGCCGCCTTGATCTCTGACGTCGCCTGTAGCGGTGTTTCTTGCGGCGCTGGTAATAAATTCTCCGCGGGCTTCTGGTTCTGCGCCAGGACCGGCGCCTGCAAATTGAGAGTGATACTCGCTAATAGTAAAAGTCCGAGCGCCCTTTTCATTCACCACTCCTCACAGTCAATAAACCGCCTTTTCAGGAACAAGGGGACCGCCTGTTGACGACAGTCCAGATTTGCTTAAATCCAGGTCCAAAAGATATCACCTTGGCGGAGTTAAAATGCCTGCAGAGATGCCTGAGCGCTTAGGACATTCAATCGACAGACGAATAGGGGGCATAGGGCGCGTTCAAAGGAATTCTCGGAAAATTTGGGATCGCCATGCTTTTGTCACAAGGAAGCCACTCTTTGGTCACAACTCCTGGTTACAGTAATGACATCGAGAACGCGAACGACGTCCAAACACTACGAGACGGGTGAATACGTAAGCAGTTCGAACAATTTTAGGGCAAGCAGTGGCGGGGGCTAGTCTCTCGCTTTCTGTCTTTTTTGGCTTTGTCGTGGATGCGGTGGTAGGCTTTGAATATGCACCACGGTACCACTCGTTATCTGCCCCTAATTGCTCTCTGTTTTGTTCTCACTGGCTGCGCACGTCACTCTGATAGAGACTGGGTGCACCACGAGTTCGGAGTGCCTCAAGATGTTGAGCTTTCCGTTAATAGCACACCCGATGGTGAGTCGAACTGGGCTGATCGCAAAGACTTGATATTGAATGCCACATTTAAGTTCACGCCAACTCAACTGCTTCAGTACACCAGAAGCATTGAAGGCGATACGGTCGATTGGCATCCATTACCTCTGCCAGCTGATCTGCAGAAGTCCCTTCAAAAGCGTCTGAACCCGATTCAGATAAAGACTCTGACGAAAGCCACACATGGTTTTTACTACTTTAAAACAGCGAATGGGCAAAATTTGCTCAAGTCGTCCATACGAAGTGACTGGAACCCAACAATTCAGCTGCAAGACATCGAGCTTGGAATGTTGGATTCAGACTCAGCAGAATTGAAAATAACGGTCAGGCAGTTTTATTAGAGAATCTTTTTGACCAAGTGGTCCGTGCTTCGCACAGCTTTTTTAACGCCCCTGTCAGAAGTTCTCAATGCTTTATGAACACCGCCATCGGTGGAGCGCACGGCTTTCTTTACGCCCCTGTCTGTTGACCGCGCAGCTCTTTTAACCCCGTGATCAGTCGAGCGCACCCCTTCTTTGACATATCCGGCCTGCGCTTCAGTATTGCAACTAACACCGGCTAAAACCGTTGCGACAACTAGCATTACAATCCTACTCATTTTAAAAGCACTCCCAATTAGTTCGCAAATTCCACTGTTCTACAATAACAAACCTGACCTGTTTTATTCTTCCGCATCTTCTGCACTGGCCTCAGCTAATCGCGCCAGTGTAGAAAGTTGTATATCCAAGGCTATGGCAACCCTTTGCAAAGAGCCAATTGTAATATTGCGCTGACCTCTCTCAATGTCACTTATATATGTTCGATGCAAATGTGTTGCATCGGCTACGTCTTGTTGCGATAGGCCGAGGGTCTCTCGCCTGTCTTTAATAAGTTTGCCGAGGTGTTGTAAATTCAATGCCAAAGTAATTTTCCTACCGTGTAGATTATAACCTTACATCTGCTTGACGGTTCACGAAATCATCACCGGCGCCTGCTGAGCTTAAGTGGACAATTAGTTGTTAAGGCGCCAAGCGAGATTGTTTTGTGGTAACTAGTCTACAACTTCGATGTGTTTCGTGAGACTTTTGGTAAAAAGATTCGGTTAGACTGCGATGTATGGATGATCAAGTTAAACGATTTTGACCTAAAAAGTCACCAAGAAGATCGACTCTAGTCATCGCGATGATGCTACTGCTGTTCCAGAAGATCGTCAGCTCAGCGACAGGCGCTAATTGACACGAATGTTGATACCATATACGGTGACAAGCGAAATCAGGACGTATCAGTTATTGATCATCCTTTCTTCGATTCGAGATTTAGAATCAGTCTCCAGGCAAGCGGCCCAAAGATTCCTTACTAAATCTACTGACTCAATCTAACCAATTAGTTACCAACTAGAAATTCGCAACCGGCGATTTAGGTAACGATTGCTAAGAGTTTTAAGTTCTGTGAATCGGCTCAGGCTCAGACCTCGCACAGCTCACGCCTCTGACTCAACCGCGAGAAGCCATTGTCAGTTTCGAGTTGTAAAGCCGCTCAAAACTGCTAGCTATTCCGCACGCCCAAAGCTAAAGATACTACTTGTCTACAACATCTCTCCGCTCTCTCAAAACTAAGTCCAACCAAAACTCTTGCCAAACTCTCTTAGCCAATTCGTTCATTTCACGATGAGCAAATTGGCACGCCTTCTACAGCATGGTTTCGGTTTTCACATTGAGCGTAGAGATAACAATCATGAAAGGACTTTTCGCATGAATTCCAATCGAAATCAGATTGCGACTGGCGCACCTTCACCTTCACCTTCCTCGCTATCGAAAAACGTTCTCACCACTGCTGCAATAGCCGCCGCAGGGTTCGTGCTCGCTGTTCTCATGCATGGCGCGTCGTCAGGCGATCGCAGCGGTTACGGCATGGTCGTTCTCGGCATGACTATTTTCGGCTCGCCCTTCCTGCTTGGCGCTGGTGCCTTGTCGTTCGTATTCCGACGCACTGTCGTTGGAGAATTCTTCGGCGGTGCCTGCATGTTCGGCGCTGTTTTCTTCGGCAGCCTTCTTCTTTTCGGTTAGCCGAAGCCACTCATTCTCGCATCTGCAAGATCACAACGGTTGAAGGAGAGCTTACGAGCCCTCTTTGCGAAAGAAGACAAGCTCTCAGGATCATGAATGAGGAAATATCTTCCTCAGCAAACAAGGACAATGAAAATGCTTAGGATTGCAACAATCGCTCTCGTTCTCGTCGCCACCTCCGCTCCGAGCTTCGCCGTCACCAAAGACGATGGCTCCGCCGATGCTCGCCGCGCGTGCACTCCGGACGTTTTCCGTCTGTGCAGCGAGTTCATCCCCAATGCCGACCGGATCACGGTCTGCCTGAAGGCGAACAAGTCCAAACTCAGCCCGGCGTGCCGCGCTGTCTTTGACAGCAAGAAATAATTTCGCACACATCTGGTGGCGCCTGCAGTGCAATTTCACTGCACGCGCCACCAAGCTATAGCGAGCTTCTTTCTTCTGATTTTAAAATACCACCATCTATTATAACGCACAGTAATCGGATAGGCGATCCCGCGATAGGCGTATGAACACCGCTGCCCAGCGTTACTTCCCAATGGGATAGATGAAGCAACTCACGTGAGCACAGCTAGCTTCTATTGACAACCTTCGTGCGAGTACCTGTTTGGTTTTTGACTTGCGGTGATCACCACTAGAAGCGACACACTAAATTGAGAAAACCTCCAAAATGCAGTCGAGCAAGCGCCTGGTTTGAGCGCCTGGATCTTGGAAAACTTCTCTGTGCTTGATACCGATGGCGATGGCGTAATCACGCGCCGCGACATCTACTTATTCGGCAAGAGCGCTGACCGCTCCCAAGCCGATCGAGACATGGCATCGAGAGCAGAATACGAGATCAGCGCAATCGGACACGTGACAGACACTATCACTGACTGTTATCCGTCCGTAGGCTTCGTGGTGCACAACTCATTCGACATAAGCGAGTCGGACGCGACCACCTATCCAGCGCGAGTGGCGAAAGCATACGACCTGGAGTTCGTGTCCTAGAAACTGGACGAAGCTACTGCCATGGGGCCTGCGCCTCTTTGCGCAAAACCTTGACGAAAAGCGGGGAGCCACAACATAAGTGGCTCCCCGCTTTGGGGCAGAAGAACGCTGGACTAGCTTTGTCCCAAAATATTTTTCGCTTAAATCTATTAATCAATATAGTACTACAAATAGGCAAAAAAGCCTGATGGTCCCCCAAAACAGTAGCCGGTGCTCCTGGAATTGAGAGAACCTTGGCATAGCCAGAATGCTGTATTTCATCCCAGTTGAAAAAAGTGAAACGTTAAAGAAGGTGTTCTGCTTCATGGATGTACAGGCAACACTTTAGACACAGTTGCTAGGCAATATTAGGATAATCCTCGTAGGTTTGAGCTTCGAGGACCACCATCACGGCATCCTGGCATAGAATCCCCAACAAGGCTATGGCATGGCGTATCCTCCAAACCCAAGACCTTGGGACCCAACTAAAGCGAAACATGAAAGCTGCGAGCAATCGCTCCTTTCAGGAGGCGAGCCATTTGCGTTGCCCCGCATTGAGTTTTTGGTACAGCAAGACTTGCAGCACGGTGTCTTGCCAAATTATCGATTGCAGTTGAAGGATCGGTATCAAGAACCACAGTTTTCGTGGCTGCCACAAATACTAATGGAGCAAAAGGAATCGACATCGCTCGTGCCAAACGAACCTGCAAATTTCGCGCAGGAAATCTTAGTCGGCCAAGGAAAAATCTTTCTTGATGCGCAAGGGCAAATAGTGCAGGTCAACCGAGCCAACGAGCAACGATTGGCGTTCACTTACGCGCAAGGCAAAGTCGTTGGTATCACGTCCGACCACTGCATATCCTTCACCACAGACGATACCAACTGGTATTACAAAGGTGATGGGCCACCCAATTTGCCCGATTGGAAAGGCAAAGTAGAAGTCACCAAAGATGGCACAGTGACCGTAACGAAGGAGTCGGAGCGGGACATCCACAGACTCGATGGCACACATACTTTGGAGAAAAAAGATAACGCGAGAGTCGACTTCAATCCAAGCGGTAAAGTGACCGAAGTTATCGCTGCGAATGGCAGACATACTTCGTTCGATTACTTCTTCACTGGCGATATGCGCTCAATGACAGACCCAAGAGGAACATACACAACTCGCAACGGTTACGAATGGTATCGCGAAAAAAACTCACCACCAAGATCTGTAGAGTCGGACAGCTTGAGCCCCCCAGCTGTGGACTGGAAAGGAACCGTCAGTTTTACCCATAATGGCAGAGTCACTGAGCAGTCAGATTCTGGCACCAGTATGGTTTGGAATTTAGATGGTACAAAGATCACCCACTATAAAAACGGTCGGCATCTGGATATCGATAAAGACGGCAACGTGACAAAGTTAGTGGATGCAAAAAACCAGATCACCACTTTCAAATACGATCCGCTCGGCAAAATGACCGAGATGTCGGACACGCGAGGAACATATACAACCAAAGATGGCAATGACTGGTTTAGAGCAGGAAACATAATCACTGCTCTACCTGATTGGCGAGGCAGTGTCACAGTTTCCTCCAGCACGGGATTGGTAACCGAAAAAAACGCGAACACTGGTGCTGTAGATCGTTGGACGCTCGACGGCAGACGCCGAACTTACGAGCCGACACTACCAGTGACTGAGTTCAACGAACGGGCACAAGCCTTATTTGACATAGTTGACAAAAATCAAAGCGGCTATTTGAGCGGCGCCGAGCTTGGTAAGGCACTAGAAAATCCGCAGTTTACCGGCAAAAACGCGCAAGTCATTGCCGCTCTGTATAAGTGCCGAGGCGATTTGAAGAACTTAAGTCATGACGAATTTATTTGGGAAACCGAAATTTCGCGCAAAGATTTAACTGAATTTGACAAACTTTGCAAACTAAAAGACAAAAACTCCATTGTTGAAAAAGTCGAACGATTTCTGGATAGGACCAATACCAATCAGCGCGATACACTGCCCTGTAGCCTCTATCGAGACGACGCAGAGCCACTAGCCAGCATCACTCATAAGGCGATTTCCCAGGGCACCATAGGTGATTGCTACCTCGAGGCAGTCATTGCTTCCATAGCGGCGTCTAGCCCACGCAAAATCCGGGACATGATTGATGACCACGGCGACGGAACATTCACCATCACTTTCCCGGGCGACCGCTCTCATCCAATCACAATCAAAGCGCCGACCGAGGCCGAAATGGGTTTGAATAGCGAGGCCAGCGAGTATGGTATGTGGGCTAACGTGCTTGAAAAAGCTTTCGGAGAATACTTTGTCGAAAATTCTTACTTTCCAACCAAGGGCTATTCTTCCACAGAAGGAGCGGACGGCGGCGGGCTGGCTTCCAGTTCCACCAAACTGCTCACAGGCAAAAGTGTCGATGAATACTGGTGTTCTGGCTGGCGGTCTACGAAAACAAATCAAGACATAAAACAAAAACTGACTGAGGCTTTTGCTGAAGGGCGGGCGGTGACTTGTTCGATTGGGTCGATCGGACACGGACAGACTAAAGACGGATACACAAGACGGCATGTATACAGCATCATCGGCTGGGACCCAACTGGCAAAGAAGGCGGCACGCTGACAATCCGCAATCCCTGGGGCAACCCCACTGAAGGACCTGGTGGCACTTCCAAAATGTCCTATCAGCAGTATCTCGACAACTTCAACGTGGTTACAATCGAAGGGCGCTAGAGTCTACATTGAAATTAGAGACTCACGGGAATTCGTGCGCCTTTAAGAGAAAGGTTGTATGTCACGCAGGCTCGAATAAAGACTCTGTCACGTTAGCAGCTTGAGTGGACAAATTTTTGCAATGTGGACAAAGTCGGTGTCGACAGTATGAAGCCAGCAATCGTGTTCAATTGCGGCTGATGCGATTAAGAAATCAATAGTGCCAGCGTGGATACCTTTGACTCGGCACCGCGTTGCAAGTTTTGCTGCACAGACGTAATCGTTCCTTGAGAGCTCGATCAAATCAAATGAATCGAACTGCTTCTCTATTTGGCGAAACACTGTATCGCTGCTTACAGCTTGTAGAATCTCAGTAAGAATTACGCCCAAATAAAAGATAGACTCACCCGCCAAGAGTAGCTCCTTAAGCTGGTCAACTGCTGCGTGGGTCGACTCTTGTTTGCGGCGCAAAGCGTGCGACCACACAGAAGTGTCCACGATAATTTTCATTCACGAGCCTTCTTGTAGTCATAATTTTCATCGAACGCGACCTTGCCAAATAGCTTAAGAATTTCCACCTGCTTGCGTCGTTTAATGTATTCCTTGAGCGCGTCATTCACTGTCTCGCGCTTCGTTTTCTTACCGCCTAGAACAAGCGCCTCATTGAGCAGATCATCATCGATGTTTAAGTTCGTCGACATTTACACACTTCATGTCACACATAGATACACACATAAATCCACACATCCATTGTACATGTTCCTGCGCGACCTAAGCTTCATCTGATAATTGCGGAGTGTTCGAAATGAGTTTTCGAAAGGGACTGCCGATAAGCTGCAGACAGCACCACTAATGATGAACATGCGCTTTGTGCGCCGGGTGAGTTTTAGCTTTGCTGTGGGCTGTTGGCGCAGGCGTCACAGGTGTTGACTGGTAAATGGATGAACGGACTCGAACAGGGCCCAACCGGCGAGACCAAGCAGCACAAAACTCATACAAAATAAGAGAATGTTGAATTCAAAATGTATCCTCGCATTCTCATATCGGGCATCGCTCTGTAAGAAATCAAACCAATCACCACCGTTCCCAATAGTCCTGAGCGCGATGATACCGACGACGACTAGACCACCTAAACTTCCACTTTTCACGACCCCCACACTGGAAGACCATCATACCAACCACTTCTTGGCAACCCTCTTTCTGTTAGCCATTCCTAACTTTTGGACGCTCTGCACCTGCGAAGGTTCGAGTCTGTTCGACCTCAGTGAAGCGATCAAAAGTTTTGTTGATAGCAAAGAAAACGCCCGCTGATTTCTCAACAGGCGTTTCATTTATTTGTATCTGGACTACTTAGTTACAGTAGCTTCTTCACTGGGCTTTTCGTCGGTCTTGCCCGACTTCTCAGCCTTTTCGGCCTTTTCTGCCTTCTCTGCTTTTTCAGCTTTGTCGGCTTTCTCTTTCTTGGCTGCTGCTGTTGGCTCAGCAGGCTTCTTTTCGGCTTTTTCGAACTTCATCACTTCGCCGTCAAGCGTCGTCAGAATCGTATCGCCGTCTTTGAAGTTGCCTTGCAGAACTTGCTCGGCAAGAGCGTCTTCAAGCAATCGCTGAATTGATCTGCGCAGCGGGCGGGCACCATATGTGGGGTTATAGCCGTCCTTAGCGAGCAGGTCTTTGGCTTCGTCACTGATGACGAGCTGCATTCCCTGAGCTTTGATACGTTCTTGCAAATCCGCAGACATGATGTCGACGATGAGCCGGATCTCTTCTTTCGTTAGTTGCTGGAATACGATGATTTCGTCAATTCTGTTCAGGAATTCTGGACGGAATGTTTTCTTCATCGCATCCATAACGAGGTCTTTGATCTTCTTGTACTTCTCGTCATGTGCTTGATTGACGGTCTGTTGTTGGAAGCCCAAGACCAACGACGACTTGTCGATGAACTGAGCGCCTACGTTCGACGTCATGATGATGATCGTGTTCTTGAAGTCGACCGTTCTTCCCTTCGAGTCAGACAAACGTCCATCGTCGAGAATTTGCAGCAACACGTTGAACACATCTGGATGAGCCTTCTCAATTTCGTCGAAAAGAACCACGCTGTATGGTTTACGTCTGACTGCTTCGGTCAGCTGTCCGCCTTCTTGGTAGCCGACGTATCCTGGAGGTGAACCGATCAACTTGGAAGTTGTATGGTGCTCCATGAACTCTGACATGTCGATTCTGATCAACGCGTCTTCGGAACCGAAGAAGTATCCGGCAAGTGCCTTAGCGAGCTCGGTTTTACCAACCCCGGTTGGACCAGAGAAGATGAAGCTTCCGATTGGTCTGTTGGGATTCTTCAAACCAACTCTTGCTCTTCTGATCGCTTTGCAGACGGCTTCAACAGCTTCGTCTTGACCGATTACACGTTGGTGCAATACATCGGACATGTGCAGCAACTTCTCAGATTCACCTTCGGTGAGTTTGAGCAGAGGAATACCAGTCCAAGAACTGACCACATACGCTACTTCTTCAGCCGTGACGACTGGTTTTTCAGATTCCTGTTTAGTCTTCCATGCAGCTTGCACTTCGCGAATCTTTTCGGAAAGACGTGTTTCTTGCTCACGCAATGAAGCAGCCTTTTCAAATTCTTGATTGCGAATCGCCATTTCTTTGTCTCGACGAACTTTGCGCAATTCTTTTTCAACTTCCTTGCCTTCAGCCGGCAAAGAGCTAGCGCGCAATCTGACACGAGACGAGGCTTCGTCGATTAAGTCAATTGCTTTGTCTGGAAGATAACGATCGCTGATATATCGATCGGATAGCTTCGCAGCTTGGTCAATCGCTTCTTCGGAGATCACCAAGCGATGATGCTCTTCGTATTTAGGACGCAATCCTCTCAGAATTTCGATCGTTTCATCTACTGAAGGTGGATCAATGATTACTGGTTGGAAACGTCGTTCTAGAGCGGCGTCGCGTTCGATGTGTTTACGGTACTCATCCATAGTGGTGGCACCGATACATTGCAGCTCGCCTCTCGCAAGTGCGGGCTTGAGAATGTTCGCAGCATCGATAGCGCCTTCTGCAGCGCCTGCTCCGATCAATGTATGTAACTCGTCAATGACGAGCATGACATTGCCGGCAGCGCGAATTTCGTCCATGATCTTTTTCAGACGTTCTTCAAATTCGCCGCGGTACTTGGTTCCTGCAACTAGCAAACCAATGTCGAGCATGACAATTTTCTTGTCGGAAAGAATGTCAGGAACATCAGCATTTGCAATCCGGATGGCAAGCCCTTCTGCAATAGCCGTTTTACCGACGCCGGGTTCACCGATGAGAACTGGATTGTTTTTCGTACGTCGTCCAAGAATCTGGATGACGCGCTCAATCTCTTTCTCACGTCCAACCACAGGGTCCAAGCGATTCTCTTGAGCGGCTTGCGTCAGGTTCAAGCCAAATTCATCCAGGGTTGGAGTTTTCGAGCGTCCAGTGCCCGTAGAAGTTGCGCTGCCTGCTGTGGCTGCTCCGCTTTCGCCGAGGAGTCTAATAACGTGGCTTCTCACCTTTGTCAGATCCACGCCTAGATTTTCAAGAACTCTAGCCGCGACACCTTCACCTTCTCGAATCAACCCGAGCAGTAGATGTTCTGTACCGATGTAATTGTGACCAAGCTGTCGAGCTTCATCCCAAGATAATTCCAGCACTCGCTTAGCTCGCGGAGTGAACGGAATTTCTACAGCGACGAAGCCTGAGCCTCGACCAATTATTTTCTCTACCTCAACACGTGCATCTTTGAGATTGACTCCCATCGATTTCAGTGTCTTGGCTGCGATCCCAGTGCCCTCGCCAATTAAACCAAGCAAGATCTGCTCTGTGCCAACAAAGTTGTGGCCCAGTCGTCGCGCCTCTTCCTGCGCAAGCATGATTACCTTGATCGCTTTTTCGGTGAATCTTTCAAACATGGCGCTTTGCGCCTCCCTAGACTCCGATAATGTGATTACATTCTAACTCACGTAACCTCGTCTCGTTTCGCGCGAATCGCGAGTGATTTAGGATTTTCGTGATTATTTAGATTCCGTTCGCCGGCTTAATGCTGAGTTTTTCGCGGCCGGTAGCTAAAACAGGCTGCAAAGTGCGCCTATTGCCATGTGTTGATAGTATCCAATTGCCGAGCGGATAGGGGCAATGTGATCCAAAAGTTTTCTCTTTCATCCATGAACGTTTAGGATTTGCCCATCTGGCGGAGGTATCGAAGTGGATACTACAGAGGAACGGAGTGATCGCTTTGCAGCCGGCTTGTGTACTGGGTTCGATAATACTTCGACTCTGGTCGGGCACGTATATGCTGCACGTATCGCCAGATCACGAGATCAGGTTCGACAATCCTGCCAATTGGATTTTCTTGGCACGATCCCTGATTTGTTCGGCTTTTTCACGCGATAGATAATCGTCTGCAATGGCAAGAATCGTCGCATAGCGCAGCAAAAATTCTTTGAAAACCACGTTTTGTTCGCCAAGCTCCTTCTCCAGAATCGGCATGGCGCGCTCGTATTCAGTGATCAAGGTCAAACGCGATGATTGGTCGACAACAAGTTGAGTTGAAATGGATTGCTGCAAATCATTTTGCACAGAACCTGAGCCACCTGGTTTGATTTCTTCTGACGATCGCGAGTTCGAGATTACAACCGCGTCGTCCAGTACATCAATACTCAGGGACTCACATGCCATACCCATCTTCGAAAGTGGTGTCACTAATTCTTCCACCAAGTGTGGTGAAGTGAGATTCACTCCTTTTCTAACTTGAGCGAGATTCATGCTTGAAACTTCCACTCGAACGGCGCTGAGAATAATTCCAGTCAGGATCGATTCAACTTCGTCCCCAGTTTTTCCAAGCAGCTGTTCCGCAGCCGTAGCAATTGATACTTGATCGCCTTTTATTCTCACACCTGCCAAAACATCAATTTGAATGGGCACTCCGTCCGCTGTCACTATTGGCGATTTAGACTTTACGCGAACAGTCCTGATTGCCAGACTGAGCCTACTCAGCTGCTGGATCATCGGAAGCATGACCGCGCCACCCCCAACTATGATCTTGAATGAATTTCCAGCTGCACCAGCATACATTCCGCTGATAATCATCGCTTCATTGGGCCCACACTTGACGTATAGGTTGACCATGAGAAAAACCAAAATGAACGAAATAGCGACTCCAAGACCAATAGCAATCAGCGAGCCAAGTTCCATGATTTCAATCCTCAAAATACCTTTGACTCTGTTCTACACCCTAGGGACGCTGGGTTCTTATTGAACACAGAATTGTTAATGGATGAGTTTTTGAAGTAACGCGGGTAATTCGGCAAAGTACTCTCGAAATGGAAGCGCAGGATCTGTTCAAGCAACTGGCGCTGAGCACTTGCGGAACGCGCTTAGAAAAACGCCCTCCAGCATAACTGAAGGGCGTATCAATTGGCTTTCGCTGTTGGAACTAGACTTTAGCTGGCGTTGGCACTGGAGCTGCTGGCTCTTCCTCTTTCACTGCTTTCTGTTGACCGGCGTACTTTTCTTCGCCGCTGATCAACTGAGCAAAAGTGCATTCTTTAGAGGAGCAGGCAATTTGATCGCCGCGCTTTAGAGTCTTGTATACAAGCATGGTGTTGCAGCTTGGACACAAGTTGCCACCATCCGGTCCACCGGAAATAAGTGGTGGGTACCAGAACGCCGATGTGCACTGATTCTGTGAATAGTTACTGCAACCGTAGAAGATTTTTCCTCTTCTAGATTTCTTTTCGACGATCTGTCCATCGCAATCGGTGCGCGGGCACAGAACGCCAGTAACTTTGAGAATCGGACGCTGCTCGGTGCACTCTTCTTTGGTGCAAGCCAGGTAGTCTCCGTATCTTCCGTAACGGATCAACATTGGCGCGCCGCAAGTTTTGCAGATTTCCTCGCTCGGACGATCTTCTGGAACAGGCAATCCATCACGAGTCAAGGCGATCTTTGTTTTACATTCTGGATAACCGATGCAACCAAGGAACTGACCGAAACGTGAAGAACGCTGAGCCATGGCTTGTCCGCAAATAGGACATTTTTGGTCGGTGAGAATCACGACTTTATTCATGTTCTCTTCGGCTTTTTTCAATGTCTCATTGAATGGCTGATAGAACAGCTTTAGCATGCTATGCCACTCAACTTTGTCTTCTTCAACTTGGTCGAGCTTTTCTTCCATTTCAGCTGTAAAACCGACTTCTACAATTGAGCCAAAATGTTCTACAAGCAACAGATTGACAGCCTTTCCAAGCTTTGTTGGAATCAGAGTCTTCTGTTGTTTTTCAACGTATTTGCGATCGACAATAGTGGCAACTGTGGCCGCATAAGTTGATGGTCTGCCGATCCCTAATTCTTCCAGAGTCTTGACGAGACTGGCTTCTGAGAATCTCGGCGGCGGTTGAGTGAAGTGTTGTCCTGGTAGAACTTCCTTCAATTTCAGCGCCTCGCCCTTGTTCAGATCTGGGAGGTTGAGAGCCTCTTCCTCAGCGTTAGGGTCTGCGTTTGATTCTTGATCGGGATCATTAGTCTTCGGACGATTGTAGACAATCGTGTAACCAGCGAACTTGATCTCGGAAGCTGAGGCACGGAACAAACCAGGTCCAGCTGTGATTTCCACTGCTCGAGTGAGAATCTCTGCTGAGGACATTTGACTAGCCATGAATCTTTCCCAGATGATTTTGTACAACTTGTGCTGATCATTTGAAAGAAATTGTTTGATTGATTCTGGCGTGCGTTCCACTCCTGATGGGCGAATTGCTTCGTGGGCATCTTGCATGCTCTTTGCTTTGCGTGCATATATGCGTGGCTTATCTGGACAATAAGTTTTGCCAAATCGCTCAGCAATGTACTTCAAGGCTTCTTCTTGAGCTTGCGGTGAAACCCGCGTAGAGTCAGTTCTCATGTAAGTTATCAAACCTACAGGACCTTCTCCTAGTTCGACCCCTTCATAGAGTGACTGGGCCACTTGCATTGTCTTCTTTACCGCAAAACCCACATGGGTGGCGGCTTCCCGCTGCAGTGTAGAAGTAATGAATGGTGGCAACGGAGAGCGTTGGCTCGACTTTTCTGTCACTGCTGTGACAACAAAATCTTCCTTTGCAATCTCGCTAACTATCTTCTTTGCTTGCTTTTCGGAATCAATCACCATTGATTGAGCCGTCGCTTTATCTGAAGCAGCAATGATTCGTTTACCGTTGTATTTATTCAATGGCGCGATGAAAGACTGTTTTGACTTGGGTCTTGAGAGTTCGGCTTTGATTGACCAATACTCTTTCGGTTCGAACAAATCTACTTCTGCTTCGCGCTCGCAGATCAATCGAACCGCGACGCTTTGTACACGTCCAGCCGATTTACCATTTACTTTGCGCCAGAGCAATGGACTTATTTTGTAGCCAACCAATCTGTCTAAAACGCGGCGCGCTTGCTGGGCATCGACCAGGTGCTTGTCGATCTTACGCGGAGATTTCAAAGCCGCCATAACAGCGTCTTTTGTAATTTCGTTGAATTCGATGCGATGCAATTTCTTGCTAGGCAAATCCAACACTTCGGATAAGTGCCAGGCAATCGCTTCCCCTTCGCGGTCAGGGTCGGGCGCCAGGTAGACTTTGTCTGCGGCTTTTGCGGCTTCGCGCAGCTCCTCAACTATCGCTTCTTTGTCGTGCAATATTTCATACATCGGCTCGAAGTTTTTTCGGACATTCACTCCCAGCTTGTTGCGGGGCAGATCACGCACGTGCCCGATACTCGCTTTCACGGTGAAATCTTTTCCGAGGATCTTGCTGATCGTTTTTGCTTTGGCAGGGGATTCGACGATAACTAACGATTTAACCATTTCACGTTTTCATATTCATATAAAAGGATGGGACGACGAAGAGGTCGGCACCTGTCAAGGTGTGCTGACGAGGCTGAAGTATAACACGATAGTCAATACCCCCTTTTTGGAACTGCCTGTTTTAGTGGCTCTTCGAGGATGACCGAAGACAACCTCGGAGTTTGGCAGCCCTTCGACTGAACCGACTTCCATAAGCGTTGTACCAAACCTTTTACCGAATAGTTGCCTTAGAGAATTTTAAGATTGCCTTCTGGGGTCTTTTTGAGCCCTGAAATCAAGGTGCAAGATTCTGCTCCGAAGGCGCTCAATTTTGCCTTTCGCCCGTTTTCCATATAAAAGGATGGGGAATTTTTTTCTTCGTCTTCAGATGGCTTAACTTCCTCAACATAATCCAAATTTACTACTAGATGATCCAGTTGATAAAAGTAACTACGGTCGGACGCTTTCAGCGTGAATAAATCAGCCCATTCAACTATCGCGATCATTTTTTGATCGATGAATTGATCCAGCTCGGCAGCTAACAAATCGGACACTGCGTCAGCGTCTTCAGATAGTCGATACAGATCTAGATGGTAAAGCGGCAACCTTCCGGAGTGATATTCATTCATCATTGTGAATGTGGGACTACTAACCGTCTCCTTAATACCAAGAGCTAAAGCCAGTCCTTGCACAAGCGTCGTTTTACCGGCGCCCATGGGTCCATTCAAAGCAATGATGGCGTGCGTGGTTACAGCCTCAGCCAATGCCCTGCCGAGGCGCTGCGTGGCGGCATGATCTTGAAGAACTAATGCTAGCGAAGCAGTCGCGTCCGCGCGTTGCTCGCAGCTTTCACCATTAGACAATGGCAGTTCCTTCGATAGAGGTGAGTCTCAGCCCAGGACGGTGCGAGTTTTGACCCGGATATGTCCAGGTGGGGAACCTCCTTAACGTTTCACCGTTTCCTAATTCCTTGAATCGAAGTGTGCGAAACACAGGACTTTCAAGGCTCATAGGTATACGTCGTCGTCTCGAGACGGATCCCCGAATACTCGATTTGTAGGACAAAACTTTTTGAAGCTCTGTCCAAGACCGAGACTAAATGAATCATAGGAAACTGCCGAACCCCTGTCAACAAAATTGTCAGGTATTTCGCTGAATTCCGCTATTTAATGCGAGATTCGTAATCACGCTCCAGCTCTGCGATTTCATCTTCAGCCGGAAAAAGATATGAGCAACCAGCTTGATAGATTGGTTCAAGAAATTGCTTAATACCCTCAACAAGCTGGACTCTCGGCGACATTGAATTGAGCTCGAATATTGCTTTCAACGCTTGCCGGCCGTTGTATTTTACGGCTGACAATTCCGAGATGTTTTCATCCCATCTGATGCAGACAGCTGTTCGCAGATTCGCTTCACCGACTCGATCTTTTGTCGAACGGGCGTCGAAGTTTGTCCAGAAATCTGTTTTCAATTTGGGTACATCTTGGATGGACGGAAGAGTGTACTCAATACCCGCATAGTAGATGGGATCAATTAAATGCTGCATGCCATCTTTGTTTTCATATGACGGCACAAGGTTATTAACGGCATAAATTGCATCAATTGGATGTATGCCACCATATTTAACATCTGCCAAAAGCCAAAATGTGTCGCCTTTCTGCAACACAATTTTCGTGGTTTGCTCTGCGGAACCAACTCTATTTCGAATCTCGACCGTTTCGGCTGCCATCTATTCTTTCAACACGGCACCGCGGACGGTGCTTTCTCTAACTTGTTCAGGTCTATCAGTTGATAACTTACGCAGCAATTTGCCAGACTCGTCTTCATTGCGAGCCTCGTCATCATCAGTCTTTTCAAAGGCTCGATGATCGGTAAAATGGGCAACACTGTTATGCACATCGACGTCTTCACTCGACCTTCCATAGTAACGAACAAAAAGTCCGGTTCCTTCCGCATGCAGATGAGCGCTTCCTGGCAATGCTTTGCTGAGCAGCTGCCCCTCAAGATTAGAGGCAGTTTCGTCCAAGGAAAATTCGTGCTCAAGTGACCATCTTTTGTAGGCATCAGACTTTGCAGAGGCAATCGAGCGTTCCATCTTTGCCGCTTCCTCTGCCTCTTTGCGCATTTGTTCGATCTGCATCTTACGATTCTCAGCGGCAGTCAAAGGATGTTCAAATGGTCGGATCCGCAACGGACTGTTAATCGTCTCGTTGATCGCATCATGCGCGTTTTTCTCAATTATCTGTGCACGCGTCTCACCTCCGCGCACTATGCTGTCCGCAATAGACTCCGCAAACCGCCTGTGCCTCGACTTTTCTCGCTCAGTCTGACTACGAATTAATTGAACGACTGCGCCTTTTTCTCCCGTTTCGGGGACTCGCAATCCCAAGCGTTCTGCCGCCGAGATTGGCTCGCTCATGCCCGTTTCTTCGACTGGAACAAGCGGGGGAGTATGCAATCGATAAGTGAGTAGCGCCTTCCGACAATAACCAGAAAGTGGTCCGTATGGGTCGAGTTTAAAAGCGAGGTTGTATTCTTCGATGGCTTGAGGATGCTTTTTTGCATAAACAAGCATGTTGGCTAAATAGTAGTGGACATAAGGATCGCGGGGATGCTCAATGGCAGACTGCCTGAAACATTCTTCGGCTTGTGAATACTGCCCAAGAGCCATGTGATGCTGACCCTTTTGCATCAAAGTCATTGGCGCCGGATAAGAAATCGCCCCAGCAGCATTACACAGCGCCAGGGACAGCGACCCTTGCAACAACAAACCTGCTAATTTATGTTCAATCGATAGAGCCATGCTTATTGAACTTCAGCCGATGCACTTAGTTTACCCCCACCTCTTTGAAACCGCACTATAAATTTTGCTTTTCGAAACTTCTGTCGACTCCGAGTCAAAGAAAAGAGACTTTTAAATCGGCCATTCACTCCCGTGACCTCCGTTCAGAGTCACTCAAAAACTTGTTTCTGAAAAGTTACTTTTTGACCACAATTGAAATTTAATATCAGTGCCCAGTCGATAAAGCGGCAGAAAAAAATTGGCATTGAACAGTCAAGCTCATTGCTCTAACTGCGGTTAGGAGCGTCAATCTCGGCTCGTACACGCGCACGCACAAACACAACACCACAGGAGTTATGCACCATGCATCCAGGTATTCCAAATCAAGTTCAAGGCTTCATGTCTGCCTTAACTCAGGCGATTCACGCTGTAACCGCTGAAACAAAATCTGCATCAATAGTTCAACGTGATAGTTCAACGGCTCAAAAACAATTTGGCACGGATCTACAAGAGTGCTTTGATCCTCAAAGTCCGGATGCACTCGAATCAAGTTGGACTTTACTCTTCCCCGGTCTGCCATCGACAGCGAGTCTGGTTGCCACTTTCCAGATGGTAACCCAAGCTGTCGAAATTGAGAACACTGAGAATCAAGTGCGCGATTTCGAAATCCTGGCCGTACAGATCGAAAACAAACTATCTTTCGCTGAGCAAAATGAGTACCGCAGGCGATCGGCGCTTGCTGAACGCAGTTTGACGTATGCGGACTTTCGCCACGCAGTCGATCACAAATTCACCGAAGAACATTCAATCTGGCAAAACAACTAAGTATCACATCTGATTTTAAATAAAGAGGTCTCGAAAATGGCATACCGTGGTCGCATCACAGCACAAGACAGGTCGGAACTTCCGTCTCCTCCAGAAGGCGAAACAACGTCTGAAAGTCATATGCGCGATGAAGTTTATGCGCCCCAAGATCGCAGACCGACCGGGGCAAAGCAGCTCGGACAGCAGCTAAACGAAATGATTTCTCACTTAGAGAATGCTAGCGAACTAGCACACAGAGACGGTATCGGCGCTTCCATTAACGAATATGCAGCCGCCATAGGCACGGCCGACGCTATCGACCAGCTTGCAGTGGCTAGAGAAAGGCGCAACATCAAACAGATGCTTGAGGGTCCCGAGGGAGCAGATCAACAGACACGTCGAGCACTCGTTCAACAGGATGCTGACTTGCATACCTTGGAGCGTGCACGTGGATTTACGCGCACGAATTACGCCTTGCTCCTGATTCGCAACGGGGATCATTTCCACGGCACTCAACTGCTACTTATCGCTCAACAGCTTGATCCGGAGATGAAAGACGACCCAAATTTCAAACGTCATCTGAATGCTGCAATCGATGATGCAGAACAGCTACACAACATTCGCAAGCACCAGTCTTCGGACGGTCCACAACTGGGACCTCGAAATCCGGCAGACGTTCAAGTACCGCAGTTCAACCCCCAACGTTCTCAGGATGTGCTACCACAGATAACATCGCCTCAACTGCCTTCGGATGTTCGATCGCACCCCACCGCTCCACAGCAGTATCCGCATTTGCAAACAGTCCCTGCCACTCAGCAACAGACTCGGGAAGTGCAAGAACCGACTCCACAGCCAAATGGACCGCAACCATTCGACAGACAGTATGCGCCTGCCGAAAATTCCTATAATTCTTCAAACGGAGACGCCAATAATTCGGCTCTGAAAATTTCTCCTCTGGACGCTCAAAACCGCTCACCAATTGAGGCAGCTGGAGCCCTTTACGAACAAGTTGTTCACGAAAAGACGATGCGCCCCCAAGTACAACAACAGTTCATGCAGGCGGTAATGAACGCCGATGCGGGTTTATCTCCGCGGCTTGTACCCTTAATGCAGGCGCTTCAACAAGCACACAACGCAGTGACAGCATCGGGCGATGTAAACATGATCGCCGCAATTAAGGCTCAAGACAAGGCTGCCACCGCCGCATTCGACCGAATGCCATCGGAACAAAAGAGTGCCGCATACCAGCTGTACAATCAGCTCGACCACTCATCATCGCCGCAGGAACGCGCGCAAATCGAGCAGCAGCTGGTGAAAATGGATCCCTCTTTGCAGTCAGTTCTGGTGCAAAGAAATCAGGCTATGGGGCCAGCGTTGCCCCAAGCGCTAATTTATTTCGCACAGGTGCAAAACGGCGTGCAGAAAGAACTGCAAAGCAACAAAGGGCAGGCCGAAGCAAATCAATCAGCAATCACAAGATTTACGTATGGGCTGGCTTTAGAACAAACTGGCAACAAAGAAGCAGCCAAAGAAATGGTCGCCCAGGCGCTGAAATTGAACGTTAGCAAAGATCCCGCCATGAATGAATATTGGCAGCGTACCGCAACTCGTCTTGGCGTTTCTCAAGATGCAGTGCAGCAACCAGCCGAAGCGGCTAAAGCACCAGGTGCGGTACCACTACCTGGCGGCGCCGCCGATACCCTGACCAATACGCTCAAGAAATTCCAAGATGTGGTCGACAAAAAAGGTGATGTGGCCTCAGTCTATAAACAACTGGTGCCGGAATTTCAATCGGCAATCGACAAGTCCGATGCAGAGTTTCTAGCAGCGCGCGATCAACAAGCCCTGCAGCAAGCCTTGAGCGGAAGATTCTTAACACGCTTCTACACGGCGTCATCGGCCAGTACAGCCGGCGACCTTCAACAAGCCGGTTCCAAACTTGCAGAGGCTTTTCAGGCAGTGCCATCGCAATTTCAAAAAGCTTTTTTTGAATCTCCAGACGTTGCAGCGCTCGCAGCAAAAGTTGGTCTTACCAAAGACCACTTGCCGCTGCCAGCGGATTCTGCACTCGTGAACATGAACAAAATGATCGAGGGATCCACCGGCTTCGATTCGCAGCACCCCATATCTGGTATCAGCCCGGAGAATCAAGGGCTTCGCTTCGACCAGGTACTCGAGCGCGCGAAAGCCATGCTAAAAAAAGATGGCATGACGGAATCCACTAAGAAGCAATTTGAAGACAGCTTGAAAATCTTGGATGCCACCTTTGGTCCACAAGACGTAAAAGATACAGAGAATATGTTGCGCTGGTTGCAAAACGGCAAAAACGATCAAGGTGTTGCTTTAACTCAGAAAGATATTTTCGACCTGCACACCAAGATCAACCAAGAGTTCGTTGCTTCGACCCTGGGCGTACAGTTTCGTGCAGAATATGCAAATCTGCTCATGGAACACAAGCAATATCTCTCAGCCGAAAAAATTCATCGCGAAAGAATAGATCTTTCAGACAAATTGCCGCTCAGGCTTTATCAGGCGGAAGTGACGCAACTTGGAAACGACGTACAAAATCCAGCGATACGTCGCGATATCCAACACGATTTGATCAAGATGCTCGAGCCGATTCAAGGATCCGGAACTTCAAAAGATGATGGCTTGCTATTCATGCCTATTTCTTCCCGGAAGTATGCTGCTCTGTTTTACATGAGCGGCACGGAAGGGCGCGAAAATGGCGTAGGAATTATCCAACCGGCAAAAGCGGTCGCCATGATCAATGAGACGCGCACTGCTGAAAGGAATTTTTTCGGCATCGACCTGGATAAAAAGCCAGATGCGGATCCAAGTTTAATGCGCATGGCCAAGCAATTTGACCCCTACTTGCCCGACAACTTGAAGAAAGACAAAAAGCTCTACGACACTTATTGGACCAACCCTCTGATCGACACTGGCATCGGTGTTGCAGCAATTACAGCAGCCGGTTTCTTAGCCAGTCTTGCCACGAAGAATCCGAAATACTTTGGCATGGCTCTCACCGCTGATAAAACCGCACTTAATTGGGGTGGCAAAGTCGCTCTGGCCGGCACTACCATCGCGATGGCAACTGCAGGACGACACTATGCTCACCAAGTAGCTGTTGGTGAAAATGAATCCTGGGAACAGAGCTTAATCCACGGCACTGCTGGAGCTGGCAGTGTGGCTGTGATTATGGCGACACGAGCGCAAGTCGGCAAACTTCTTTTCCGCGGTGCCACCGAAGAAGGTGCCTTAATACGCATGGCAGAAATGCGCGGCAGTTCAGCGGCATCTCCTGCAGCGGAAGCGGCCGTAGCAGCTGCCGGTTCCGGAAAGGTTCTCAAAGTTGCAGACGTAGCCAAATTCTACGCAGAACAGAATTACAAACTGACTCCGGCGATCGAGAATTTCATGAAAGCGAATGCAGAGACAGTGCTGGTTAGCGGTGGAAAAATCGCTGATCAAGCGGCTTTTAACGCTGTTAAGCTCGGACTGAACCCGGCGCAAGCTACAGAGATGACATTATCTTTCATGACGGTGGATGCGCAGGGCGCGAAACTTTCATGGTGGGCAAAACATTCACCCACCCATATGTTGGGCCAAGCGGTGGATACGACCAAAGGAGCGATTGCGCCGCTCCAATTGGATCTTGCTACTTCGAGCGCCCGCACAATGAGGATGCGGGCGGTGTTGGGCGGCTTTATCCCTAGCACGGCGGGAATCGCGACCTACGATTCAATCAATTCTTTGGACCGAAAAATTGATGAAAGAACTGGTCTGAAATACACTTACGCTGAATCTTTGCTGAACGCGAACTATCGCTCAATCTACGACAATACTTTAACCGAAGGCTTTCTCCTCGGCTTCTTCATGCGCGACGGAGAAATAGCTCGAAACTTCTATGCCGCCAATGCCGGTGTGGTCGGCAAAACGCTAGGCACCATACAAAAGCCATTTAGAGCCGGCGGCTGGGGCGCAACCACTGCAGGCGGTGGCCCTACCGAATTTGCTAAACGATCAGCATCTACCGCATTCAACGCTGCAGCTTGGAACTTTGAGAGACAAGGAAGAGTCTGGAGGTCTTACGAAACTGCTCAATTCGCCACTAAAAACCTTGAGCGAACGCAAACGCCGATCAGCGATGAACCTGCTCCTGGTATGGTTGGAATCGACACGCAAAGTTTGACTCCAACCCACGGTGGTGCACAACATGAGATAGCGAAACCAGGTCATGGAGGGGTGGATTTGATGAAAGGTACGCCGGGACTCTAGCTAGTCCGGAATCCATGGCAAAGTCATTCGTAGTAATAGGAGTACTGAATTCTTGGACACGATCAAGTGATTGATTGAAGCACCCTTAAGTGTCTGAACTCCTACTCCAAGCAAAATTCCCTCTATCAGGCACTGAAGGAATTCCCCTCTTCTTTGAAACTGCACTATAAATTTTGACTTTTCGACACCCCTCCCGCCTCTGGACGGGCGAACGAAATGGAAGCGCGGCTGCCCAAAGCTGCCTATAAAGTCAGTCAAGGCGGGTCTGGAGACCCGCGCTCCATTTTCCATTTTTCCAGATCTACACTAGATCTGATCGACACCGCATATGGTGGCGTTTCAACACACGCTCGAAAGGAAAACGGATGTGGCAAACTTCCTTTTCTGATGATAGACTATCGCAACTTATGAGAGCCTTCCGAATGAAAATCTCAACGCTTATTAGACTCGATAAAAAATTAACACCGTCACTTCCATGCTTAGTGGTGCTGTTAGCGACGTTTTCTAACACTCAAGCATCATTGAGCGACCAGCAACCCGCTGCCCAAGAAGTCAATGCCGATCACATCAGGCTTGAACTGAGGCTGGGTAACGCCATGTTCAATAAAGGCGATCTGGAGGGAGCCATCGCTGAGTACAGCAAGGTACTTGCCGTTGATCCAAAGTCGAAGTACGCATTGTTCGATCGAGGTCTGGCTTACGAAAAACAGAACAAGCAAAACCTTGCCATAGCAGACTACACCAAGGCGATAGAAATCGATCCCCGCTATCAAACAGCTTTTAATTCCAGAGGTTTAGCACAATTAGATCTAGGTAATTTGGATGAAGCCGTAAACGATTTTACAAAGGCGATCGGCATAAATTCGTTAGGCAAGGTTGCGCCCATGGCATATAACAACCGATCCATAGTGAGGCGGAGACAAAAGCAATTCGACGCGGCCATGGACGATTGCAATGCAGCTTTGCAGATTGATCCTAAATACGGATATGCATTGATCAACCGAGGCACAATCGAGCGCATACAAAACAAATTTGAACAAGCAATGAAAGACTTTGACGCGGGGATCAGCCTCAGTCCCAAAACAGCCGAAGCATATGGACAAAGAGGGTATCTGAAGACACTGATGTCTGATGATAAGGGCGCCATCGTCGATTACACAGCAGAACTCGCCCTCAACCCTAAATCTAGCTTTGCATATGAGCAACGCGGACAAGCAAAAGAAAAACTAGGCGATCACGACGGGGCAATTGCGGACTTAAATGCGGCGATCAAACTCGGCGCATCGAAGTCACAAGCGCCTCGATCTGTAGCAGCACAAAAGCTCACGCCTGAGCAAACTAAAGAAGTGAACGACTACATTCAAAAGGCCAATCTTTATGTAATCAGTTTTTGGGCGGCTCCTAAATACAGCGAGGCGAAACGAGCTTCGGCGATCTTGACCGTGAGCAAAAATGGCGAGATGAGCGAGAGTCGTATCGGCAGAACAAGCGAGAACGAGGAGTACGACGAATCCGTATTGGCTGCGATCAAGAAAGCCCACGCTTTACCACCGCCACCAGCGTGTCTTGAACAACCAGTCAGAATTGAGTTTAGCTTCAATCAATTTTTGACCAAAAAAGGACCTTTGCCTTGACGTCACTTTCTTGCTTGGTGGCGCTGTTAGCCACGATTTTTAACACACAAGCATCACCGAGCGAGTAGCCACCCGTCGCCCAATCAGAAGTCAGCGCCGATCACCTCAGGCTCCAACTTCGGCTGGGCAACGACATGTTCAATAAAGGCGATCTGGAGGGAGCCATCGCCGAGTACAACAAGATACTCTCGCCCTGATGTCCATAGTAAACTTGATACTGTGAGGACTGATGAATAGACAATTTTTGCTAGCTGTATTTGTGCCATTGCTCGTGCTATGGCTGTCGAAAACTCCGGGTCTGGCGCAGCAAGAAGCCACGCCCGATCCGGCAACGGATAAGCAATCGGTGGATGGCAAAAGCACGCAGACCGTTACCGACGTCGAGCCACATCCGGCGCCCGATTTATTGAATCGTGATATGCCCGGTGCTCCAATTGCCCCTAACGTCACTGCTGTTCCTGGCGCTTCGGTGGACGGGCCGTCGGGACTTGCTCCACCGAACACGTCTCAGCCTGTGATGCCACCAAATCTGCTTCCTCGTCCACCGATTCCTTCACCACCTGCGGTGACTCTCCTGTCGCCACTGAACGGCGGCCGAGTTAAAGATCCTCTCTCGTGGCGCGCTCGAGCTTACAAGCTTCGCACTGAAAGCAACGATGCGAAGAGCGGCTTGGTGAAGGGATCCAGGCTGGTGAACGCAAATTTCGACGATACCCTTTCCGCTCTCACTTCTGTTTGCACATCCACCGGACTTACTATTGATTCAATTTTCGAATCAGCAGGTCAGGTGCTTGCACATCCAAGCGACACAAATTTGGAAAAGTCACGCATAATCTTTTCAGTCAGGCCAGTTACGAAAACTAGCACGCTAGTAAGGGTTGGGTTGGATGCAGACAACCATCTCAAGCCGAGTTCATTCGACGATTTGCTCAACCGAATAGAAACGTCAGTCAATGAAAAGGGGCTTTTGTAGTTGTCCAAAACTGAGCACCCATATGTAATCGGCATCACCGGAACAATAGCGTCAGGCAAATCAGCCGTGGGCAGGATTCTTACCACACATGGAATTCCAGTCTTTGACTCAGATTTGATAGTTCATGACTTACTGACCCAAAATACTCCAACAAGAAAGGCTGTCGCAGATCGTTTCGGAAGTTCTTTAGTAAAAGAAGGAGATGGTGCGATAGACCGGGCCACTCTTGGAAAAATCGTATTCACAGATGCAACAGCGCGCAGAGATCTAGAAGCGATTGTACATCCGGCAGTGATCATGGAATGTCGGCGTCGCATTCAGGATCATCCCAAAAACACTGTTGTTGCTGTCTTAGCGCCTCTTTTATTCGAGGCCGGTTTAAAGAGCGAATACAATGAGACCTGGACTGTGATCACAAACTCTGAGATTCTCAAGGACCGTTTACGAGCGCGCGATCAGCTGTCCGAACCAGAAATCGAGCGGAGATTGGCCGCCCAATGGAGTCAAGACAAAAAGGC
Source organism: Candidatus Melainabacteria bacterium (assembly GCA_003151275.1). The sequence goes on along the minus strand of PLXC01000165.1, from coordinate 10,307 downwards.
ATCTCTCTCGGATGTTGTAATTGATAATTCAGGAACACCCGAAGAAACGGCTAAACAAGTTGATGTACTGCTCGAAAAACTCAAACTTAAAACATAGTATGCCGCGCAGAATCAAAAACATCGTTCAGCTCCTAGCGCTGTCAATATGCTGGATCACCGTCCATGCTGAATGTTGGTCTGCCGAGAAAGCAGGTCCCGGTTATGACATCATTCAAAAAAGTCTCATGGTAGGCAATGTCACCGTTCGCGTCTATCCAAAGGCTGTTCAGGTCACCGACCACGGCAAAGGCATTGTGTATCTAAGTCGCGCCCCTAGCTGGATGCTTGAAATCATCAATCCACGCGCAAAAACATTTTACGAATGCAAAGTCGAAAACTTCAGTGGTGCTATGAACCGAGGCGTCGCTCTATTTACAGGAAGAGTGCTGACCGACGTCACCTATGACATGAAACCGACCAAAGAACCTGACGGCTTACTTCAGTTCACTTCTGACGCAGAGTATACGAAACGCGAAACCGAAATGAAGAAGAACGTCAAAAAAGGCAATGGACTGCCGAAAGTAGTGGACGTTTTTGTCAATCCCTCAATTTTGGTGCCACCACAAGCAGTTACATTGGTCAGCAGATTGTACGGTTTTTCGGAGCCCAAAGGCATGCCAGTACGAGTCCGATTTTTCGACTATGATCACACTGAAAAGGTCTTCTTGTCGACATCAAGCTTTGTCAAAAAAGCTTTGACTGAAAATGATTTTGAAAAACGTCTACCAACATACAAGCGAGTCCCAAACATCAATGCTGTCTACCGAAGCCAAGAACAGGATGACGCTGTGGGCGACATGTTGCAGGGTATGGAGACCGAGTTATTCAAATCGAGGCACTGAGAATTAGTCCGGGTCACTGTGTAGCTTCAGTTGCATTAGCGCCTCGTCGAGATAGGCACCGGAGAGCTTGAGCGCGGCAGGCTCGATTCCGTATTGTTCGAAACCTAGAGATTTGTATAACTTGAATGCATTTTGTTTTTTAGTCACTACAGTCAATTTCAAATATTCCAGCTCCGGAATTTCCTGCGCATACATAATCGCTGCCACCATCAATTGCCGGGATATGCTCAAGCCGCGAAACTCGGGCAGAACGTACATGCCCCAGATCGTTCCTTGATGCTTGACCTTATTACCTTTCTGGCGAAAGAAGCCAACGATGCCGACAAGATCCGGACAAAATGCACCCAGTGCAAACTGTTCGTCGTTGGACGTTAGGCGTTTCGACACCTCGTCCTCGGCTAATAATTTAGCCTCATCGTAATCGGAACTAAAGGACTCTGGCTCTTCTTGTAGAGCCTTCAGGCGCAGCGGCCAGAAAATGCCAAAGTCGTTCTCAGAAAGCAGTTTGATAATTGGTTGCTCAGCGGTCTGCAAAGTCGTTGCTTATCCTGTTGATGTGCACGAGCTAGGCTGGTTCTTCCTCGCTTTATTTACCATACATGCTGCGCCCGAGTAACTTGCGCTGATGCTGATTGATGCGAGAAGTACAAGTATAGAAGGTGCCGGACAACTCTATCTCAACCTAGGCCAGATGCTAAGCCACCACCTTTCAAGACGTAAAGCTTGCCACTTCACTCATCTTCATTTAACTAAGAATCCCGCCAAACTCAGTTTACGAGAACGCGCACCAGAAGGGCATTCACACAGAGCGGTGATGCCAAGGGGCGCTAACTCGCGTTAACGGTAATATATGAGTTCGCGTTTAGAGTCATCTGCTTGCCTTCCCCTAAAAGCACCCCTTAAAGATAGGGAGAGAAGATGCAGATGAGCCTAGACTTGTGTTGTAAGTGCAGACTGCCGAAAACTGACGAGTGCCATCAACCCAATTGCGGATTCAGATAAATACAAAAGTTTCTATTACTTATACAAGACGAAATAGGTGAAACTGATGACATCGTTGTCTCTCCCATTTTTCTCCCCAAACAAACCAAACCATATAGCCTTCCGTCGATTCCAAATCACAAACCTCAGCAGTCGCTGTGCAGTTTTGTTTGGCTTCGACTCGCTTGGTGACTTTGACTTGGTGACTTTGATTTAGCCACGTGTACAGCAATGCGCATATGTGGGCTAAGCATGTTCGAGCGACAACACCTTTTGGTTTTAACATCGCGCAGGCATCCGTTGGAGTGTTAACACTGCCACTTGCCCTCGTGATGAACCGTTCCGAGCCTTGGTGACCCCATGGAGGAGAACATAACTCACATATAAATCTGAGGAATCAGACATGACCACATCTAAGCTAGCTAACCGATTATTCGGCATCGACGTTTCTCATCACAACGGCAAAATTGACTGGAATCGCGTCAAGAAAGCCGGAGTCCAATTTGTTTTCATCAAAGCATCCGAAGGTCTCACTCTCGGTGATGATGAATATGCAAACAACACCAAACAAGCGCGTGCGCTTGGTATTCCCCCCGGTCCCTATCACTTCTTCATCCCGACCTCGTCTGTCGCCCAGCAGGTGAAGAACTTCTGCAACGCCGTCGGCAGTCTCCAACCCGGCGATTTGCCGCCTGTGCTCGACGTCGAAGTTCCCTCCCGCTGGATCACTTCGCCCACCGAAGCTGCACAGATGCAAGCCGTGTGGCTTGGTCTCACTGTCGAACAACGTGTGGCTCGTGTCATCGAGTGGATGGATGGTGTCGAGAAACAACTCGGCGTCACCCCCATTCTCTACGCTAGCTCCAAGTTCGTCGGCGACATCCTGGGCAGCTCACCGAAGCTGAAGAAGTATCTTCTCTGGGTCGCACACTACAAGGTCGCGGCGCCGACGGTGCCTGCTCCTTACACCAAGTGGACTTTCTGGCAGGATTCGGAGACGGGCACCGTTGACGGTATCACCGGCAATGTTGACACCGATTGGTTCAACGGCACGATCGCTGAACTGACAGCGCTGACGAAAACGGTTCTGCCCTTCCAGACGCGCGTTGCCAATACCGTGCGCAGCTGGTTCCGGAATGTCTTTGGTTGGATGTTCGGACGCTCTTAGCGTGTGAATTGTGAGGGAGGTAACTGGCAAAAGCCTCCCTTGCATCTCCAACTTCAAAAATCATTTTAAATACAAGAGCCCGCCAATGAGACTGGCCCAAGCTTTTGTATTTTTCCAAGTCACTACTACACCGCATAATACACCAATGTACCACTGGTTTGATCTATTGCGAATAATCTTTAAAAGAAACCCTACCAGTCAGGTTAGATTGTTCGTCGATGCCAGGAAAGCGCCTACAGCGCCACGTCTATCGACTGGGCCTTTCTGCTCTAATGATTGCACCGATCCGTTTAATTCCTTCTTTGATTTGTGCAGGAGTCAAGTCTGCACACCCATGGCGGGAAGCTGCAAAATCCTCTTCTGACTTTCCCCAGTGAGCACTCGGCTGTTATCAATGCTGGCAGTTTTCCGAACTGACGCCAGACAACACCTTTTGAAAAAAGGACGAAGCTCGATGGCAACCATATCCCCAAGTTGGATCTATGATAGGCCACCACATCGTATCCAGACAGAGGTCTTCGAAGGTACTGACTTGGTCAAAGTCAAGGACAGCGTTAACCTGTTCGTAAGCCAGCTGGAGCCTAAGAAGATCGTGGCAATTGAGTTTTTGCCGCCCTACATCGAAACCTCCACCGGGCGACACTGGTACACGGCCATCGTCGTTTACCAGGTACTCAACCAATAGAAATAAACCATTGGGACAACGGCTCTGTTGCAAAAACTGCTAAACGAGCAAAATCGGTTTGGCAACAGAGCCGTACATCTTCGCATCAAGACGATCGATTCCAGCCAATGCAACATCCGGCACACTCTTCCGTCGTTCAACACGTTCAACACCGTCGTTCAACACGTTCAACACCGTCGTTCAACCACATTCCGGTTTTGCAAAAAAAATTAGGTCTGATGCCACCATATACGGTGGCATACATTCGAACGCGAATCGGCACATCTTTCTTAATTCTGTTAAAGTGCAAAAGCACAATAGTCCTTGAGGCATTCGATAGGGGACTGAGCGTACTCAGCAACAAGTCTGAACTACTTACCTCAACGTAACGGCTAATTTTCAGGATGCTATGCTTTATCGACAGGCACATCACATGGACTTATTTAGCACTATCAAAGTTGGAACTAATTCAATGGAACCGCAAACAATAAGCATTCTCGTCGTCGAAGATCACGAAGTAATGCGCTTCGGGCTCAAAAGTTTGCTGGCGAATGTGGATGGGTTCAAAGTAGTTGGCGAAGCTGGAGACGGTCAAGAAGCGATCGAAAAAGCCAAAGCGCTTAAACCCAGAGTTATCGTTATGGACATCGTGATGCCGAAGATGAACGGCATTGAGGCTAGCCATGAAATCAAGATCGCTTTGCCTGAATCCAAGATCATCATGTTTACTTCGTTCGAAACACAACGCTATGTTTTCGCGGCCCTTGCGGCAGGAGCGCACGGCTACTGTTTGAAAAACGTAACGGCAAACAATCTGATATCAGCGATCAAAACCGTTGATAGCGGAGCAGCATGGCTAGATCGCGAGATCGCCGGGATTGTTCTGGGACACATAAAAACGGGTCTAGCACAGGAAGCTGTGGACGCTAAAAAATTGACATTGTCGCCGCGAGAAATCGAAGTGCTTGGTTGCGTCACGGAGGGGCTGACTAACAACGAGATAGCGGCTCGATTATTGGTGAGTGTGGAAACAATAAAAACTCACCTGAAACGCATCATGGAAAAGTTAGAGGTGTCTGATCGCACTCAAGCTGCTGTGCAAGCCTTGAAGCAAGGGCTTCTTCGTTGATAGAAATAAGCATTCTAGTTCTCTAGCAGCTTCAAGAGTTTAACTACCCAGCTGCGCTGAGTCGGCTTTGGTCCAGATTGCGTCTTATAAACCTCGTACTCTTCACTTTCTTGATCTGGAGTCGATTCCATCGGACGTGGAATGGGCGGCGTCAATCGAGTCTCCACGCGCTTTGAGCCGCATTCCCCGCAGAATTTTGCGGATGGCTCTAATGGTGAGCCGCAGAGATGACAGCCCGGAATTCGCGCCTCGAGCCGATAACCGCATTCACCGCAAAATTGAGAGCCAACTTCGAGATACGTGCCGCAGCCATTGCAGCGTGGACGATGTTCAAAATCCTGCTCCTCTTCCTGGATCTGCGAAAGCGCTGGATCGTGAGGTGCCGTGTAATTATATTCCTGTTCTTGAGGGGACAAATACCCCGTTTCGCTTTCGACTGCAACCTGCTGGGGCTCGTGTTGGTGCTCTCCATGAGCAGGCTGAGCGGGCGCATATGCATCGTCTTGCAAGTCAAGATGCGGTTCTCCGGGGGCATATTGTTCCTGCGGTAAATCGTACATCGGCTCATATTGAGTTTGATTTGCAGGCGGCGAAATTGCCTCCCCGAGAAGATCCTCTGGCGATAAAGCACGCGTGGGCAATGCGTACAGCCCTGGTTGCGTGTGCAGCTCAGGCTGCACGTAGACCTGCGGTTCCGGGTAAGTTAGTTGCGGCGCAGACTCTAAAGGCAGGGTCTGAGAATCTGGACTTGGAACGATATCTGGCGGCAAAGTGTAGTCGTACGAAGCTACCAACTCCGCCTCAGGTGCGTAAAGAGATGTGGGTTGCTGGTTAGGATCCTCTCCCTTGAGGTCCGCACTCGGTTGAGAATTCTTCCGGCGCTTCGAAGGTACCGGGCCAGTATGCAGGACCACTCCTGGTGGCACATCATCGGTCAAACTAGAATCAACTTCAGGCTCTGTAACCTGATTGACCGGCTGAAATAATTGATCGGGAGCCGGTTGAGCAGATTCAGCTTGTCCTGATTGCTCCTTTTCACTCGGGGCACCACGTCGTTTGCCTGCAGGCGGAAGTCCGGTATAGCGAGCAAACGGTTCTGGAATTATTGCATCATGAGCGATTGAAAGGTCTGCTTTAATCTCGACTGGATTAGCAGGAAGACCACTATCAGGCACCATATTTGATGGCACTGGCTGCGTATTCACGTGTGACGCCGGGGCAACTTGCGCGGCTGGCGCAGGAATCGGACTTGGCTCCCCAGAAGGTTCCTGGGTGGACTGTCTAAACTTGTTTCTGCGTTGAAGTGCCGCTTGCACCGGTCCCAATTCTTGTAAAGCCTCAGCCGCCGGTTCAACTTGTTTGCCGCGCCTTCCAGGTCGCCGAGCTTGCTCTTGATCATTCGGCACTTCAGGAGTTGGCACTTCAGCCGCCACGAAAGCTGCGGCAATTTCACGCTGCTGTACCGCATGTTGGCTAAGTAACTGTTCCTGAAACGCTTTATGAAAATCGGCGGTAGCTGGTCCAGACACTTTAGCTGGGCTGGATGAAGACGCACCAGCAAGCGCCTCGATGGAACGGGCAGCATTCGCACTCGTATTTGCATCATCGAAAAACTTTAGTGATGGCGCTAATGGTGCAACAACTTCAGGTAAGTCTTGCAATAAGGCGCCCGGCAGTTGAGGCTGCAGCGCGGCAACCTGCGGTTCCGCTGCAACTTGAGGTTGCGACTGTTGTGCTGCTGCCACTTGCGGTTGCGAAACGGAAATTTGAGGTTGAGGTTGGGGTGCGGCAACCTGTGGTTGAACCTGGGGTTGTGGCTGCGGCGTAGCAACTTGTGGCTGGACCTGAGGTTTCGGCTGCGGCGTAGCAACTTGTGGCTGAACCTGGGGTTGCGGTTGGGGCGTAGCAACTTGTGGCTGAACCTGGGGCTGCGGTGCAGCAACTTGTGGCTGAACCTGGGGTTGCGGCTGCGGCTTTGGAACAGTAGCTTCAGGTGGTACTTCTTTCGGACGGGACGCTTGCACAGGCAAGGAGGCTACGGGCTGGGCTACAGGTTGTGGCGCTACAGGTTGTGGCGCTACAGGTTGTGGCGCTACAGGTTGCCACGCAGCCGCTACAGGCGCCGCTGCTTGGAGTGGTCGTTGAGCTGGTGCCGGGCTTCGGATTGGTTGTGCGGGCACTGGTTGGGTAACTGCCTGTGGCGGCAACGGTGGCAGCGTCGGAGCCGGTATGTGCGTTGGTTGCTGCGCCATCAATCGAGCTTCGACGAGGAACGAAGATGGCTGCAATCCCACGTTATTGAATATTGAAGGAAACGAGAGATAGAGTAGTTCCTTCGCTCGTGTCATGCCAACATAGCAAAGACGCCTCTCCTCCTCAAGATCGGTGGCGCTATCCGCCGGGAACAAGCCTTCCGCGAGACCAACCAGGAAAACAACCGAAAATTCTTTTCCTTTAGCCTCATGCAACGTGAGGATATGAACAACATGATCAGCAGTTGATTCCAAGCCAGACGAAGGTGAACCCTTTGGTGGAGGCGCTGTCTGGGCCTTAACAAATTCGGAAACGGTTTTATATTTGCGCGCCTCTTCCTCAAGCTGGACCAGCTTACGCAACGGTTCATAGTTGACACCAGGAGGAACTTTAACCGCCTTGTAGTAATCGCTCAGTCGTTGCGTTCGCTTCAAAAGCGAGATAGTTTCAGCCGGAGAACGATTGTCCTGATGCATGGTTCGAATGATTTTCACCAATTGCGAAAGATCCAAACATGACTGCTCTGCGACAGCTTCGGAATAAATCTCAACAGCTTTCAAATAGGAAAGATTATTCGCCTCGGCAAAACTTGCGATGGTTGAAGATAACTTTGGATCGACTTCTTTGACTCTTAGTTGACAAACACGCTCGAAAGACTCCCGCGCTTTTGGACCATCTGGATCCATGACGAGCTTTAAAAACGCCATCACATCGCCCACTTCGTCGGGTATTAATCCGGCTTCGGGATGTGATGTCAGACAGCGAATGCTTCTCCGCAAGAGAGCTTCTTCAATGATAATGCCATAGCGGTGATAGCGATAGAGAACGCCAATATCTTGCGGGTTGCGGCCACTGTCAATCAGAATGGAGATCTCGTCGGCAACCCATTCCGCCTCGGCTTGTTCGCTTTCCGAAAATTGTGGACCAATAATGGCAGTTGTAGGCGCCGCTCCCCAGCCTGACACCATATCTTTTTGAATACGTCGCCGAGTCAAATTGGCAATCAGTTGCCTGGTGTGATCGACGATGGCGGGATGACAGCGCCAATTTTTTTCCAAGACGTAACAACGCGCGTTGGGCAGCCGTATGGACACGTCCGACATCAAACGAGGCAAGCCGCCTTTGCTCTCATAGATCGCCTCATCCTCGTCACCAGTGAGGTACAAATTGTCTTGGGGCATTGCCAAAATACGCGCCAACAGGTCACCAGCAGCGGTGGTATCTTGATACTCATCCACTAACACATAATCGTATTGATACTGATACTTCGTGCGTAGATCAGCTTGATCCACGAGAACTTGGGCGGCAAGAGAAACCATGTCATCACGGTCGATGCGATTGATTTTCTGCAGTTGGTCCTCATATCCCTGGAATACTTTAGAGACGAGCTCATCAACGTCGGTTTTGCTGCGCTCCTTTAAGTGTTTTGGCGTAATGAGATTGGCCTTGTACAGCGAGATCAGTGAGGCAATCGTGAACTCATCAAGTTCTTCAGACAACTCAAGCGTTACCGGATCCAAATCCTTTTTGTGTTTAGTGAGAAGTCGTTGTATTACCTTTTGAGGATTGGACTCAACTTTCAATGGCGGTTTCCGCTTAACAGCGCCAAGATTCTCCTTGAGAATCTTCAGTCCCAGGTCATGCCAGGAATGAAATGACACTCGTTGAACTGCCTGTCGATCCGAAATGGACTCCACTGACGCTTTGAGTGCCTTAACCGTCTCTTGCGAGTGAGAAATGACTAAAATTCGATCCGGATTCACACCTTGAGCCAGCAAATACGCGACCCTGTGGACTACGCAGCTACTCTTTCCAGTGCCGGCACCACCTTCAACAGCACACGGGCCGGCACCATGGGTGATGACAAGGCGTTGGACATCATCATCGACTGGCAACTCTGGAATGCTCGCTGCAGCTTGACCGGAGAGCAACCGCCCAATGGATGATCGCTTTCGTCCTTGCGTCCAAACTTCTTCAACAACGTCAACACAAGCATGAATATTGCTAATAATTTCAGCAGCGGTGAACTTCAAAACCTTCCATCCATCGCTTAGCAAAAGCAAATTCTTTTTCGCTTGCCAGGCATTGGCGCCAGTCGAATCTAAGCTGGTCAGAACATCACACTCGATGTCCAATTTTCGATCACGGTCGAAAATGGCCAAGTCCAACATGTAATCACCGAGAATGTGTTGAGGCTGCACGGCCAGTCCACGCTCTTTCAAGGCACTCAATAAAAGATGCTCCGCCTTCAGCATCGGTGGGAGTCCTTCCTCTCTCAACGTCCGATAATGCTGCAAGTCAATGCACGTCGCTTCCATAAGCCAAGCAAGCTTTTGCCAGGTTAATTTCCGCCCGGCAAATTCAAAGTCATCACAGGCAGCACCGTACTTGTGAAATTCCTCCAAGCTCAGCTGGCTTGTCATCAGCAGTGGTTTGCCGGCTAGCACTCGGGGGTAAAAAACGTGGTGGAAAAGATACCAGAGGTGGTGAGCCGTCTCAGGCGCTTCAACGTTTCTCAGGATGAGGACATCAGCGCCAGTCATATCCAATTCGAACTGGCTGGCGAGCGGTCTGCCAAACCTGGTGTGCTGGACTGCTTGATCCCAAAGGTATTCGCCTTGCCGATAAAGGGCATCACCGGTGATGACAACCGGGTTGATACCACGGGACTTCAAATTGATGATCGCCGCTTCTAAAATCGACTCCTGGTCATCGGTGAAATCAGTAGCGACTAAACCTCTAGCTGAGGTTGAGTAAAGCCCAACTGTATTGACGAACCACTGAATTGCATCGCGACAATCTGCCGGCTGCGGCGACATCTTATTTGGTGGCGATGCGGGTTTGTGTCCTTTAGGCACAATAAAGCCTTATTTGAAAAATTCTAGATTTAAAGATTCTACTTGAAAACCCGGCAACAGGCTACTTGAAAGGAAAATTGGTTGCCAAGATCGATCGAAAAATTCGTACATTAAATTTGTAAAGTCCTAAAAGTGGGCTGGGCTTGCGACCTTCGGGCACAATAGTTTTCCAATTGAATCCTTGACATTTTTGGGGCAACCTGTGGAATAGTACAATGACCAAGAGTTCTTTATCATTCAGGTAAGGAACTTTCAGGGCTCGGCCGCGACCAATAACTAAAACCGTTGGTCATGGTCAAGGCGAACCTCAGAAAGGAGCAGAGTTAATGAGACAGGCACTTCTTGTCATTGCAGCGCTATCGATGGCTTCACC
>PLXC01000137.1 GCA_003151275.1 Candidatus Melainabacteria bacterium | reverse complement strand
ATCAACGTTGTATCAGCCATGGCTCATAAAGACGGCATTCAGCTGGTCAAAAATAAAAACTGGCAATCGGCAAGTGGTACTCCCGTAGATTTTACAGCTCCAGGCGAAGATATCGAGGTTTGCACTCAAAAAGGAGACCCAAAGTTGGTTGACGGAACTTCTTTCTCAAGCCCGATTGTGGCGGGTGTGGCCTCGATGATCTGGTTGATCAATCCGAAGCTCAAAAACACCGAAGTTGAAGGATTATTGCGTGACAGTTGCAATAATACTGATGGACCCAATAGCTGGAATCCCCAATTTGGCTGGGGAGTGCCTGACGCTTATTACGCGTGCAAGTTTGCCATATCGACGCTTAAGGATAAAAAGTGAACGCATTTCGCACTCGTCTGGTCTCAGCGTTTGTGATGTTGTCACTTGGCCAAACAACGTTTGCAGACGATTCGCCATTCCACGATGATTGGATAATTTCGATGCAGGCGGAAAAATTGCAGCGTCAGTTTAATTATCGAGGTTCCAATCTAGACAAGGTGGCCAAGATTACAATCTCCTATTACAAAGAAGTTGAACCCGATAAAAAGACGCTCTACGAGATGCTCTGGTTCAATGATGGAAAGCCGATCGGACTGGAGCGGAAAAGCGATTTCAAAATTCCTGCTGGCAAAAACGCCAAGATTCAAGTAAAAAACAAGAAGGAGACTAGCCCCGAGACTGAAAAAGCAATAGCCGACGCTATTCTCAGAATCTCACTCGACGCCTTTCGAGCTCGCACCTCGATCGTTTCAAGTAAGGTTCCACAAGAGTCGTTTCAAGGTATTGTTGATGCCATGAACAAATTGAACTGCGTAGAATCGCAGACTGGTGCCGACGAAGCTAACAACGCAAAAATGAGCTTCTCAATCGAGACCGAAAACCAGGGACCGTCTACCAATTTGTATTACTACTAAAATCCTTTCGATGCGGAGCGGCCAATGCTAAAGACCAAGGTGCAAAGCGTGAAGATCAGATCTATATTGGCATCGAGTTTGACTATGTTGAGCGTACTGAGCTGCTTGAGTTTGAATCTGGAGGCTGTCGGCGCTCCCAATTCCAAGACTTTGACGCCGGAGCAGTTTGCTAAAAAAAGCCAAGACTATCTGCGCTACCAGCAGTATGTACGAGCTCAAGTGCAGAAGCGATACCAAGCGGTGCAAAGTCAGAGATTGCAACAATCGCAGCAGCAAGCGAAGGACTCTGCTGCAACCGCGCTGACTCAGCCAAAAACTCCTTACAAGCCGATGCCGATTAACAGACAAGAGATACTCCTTGTTATGCCTGCCAAAGGCGCTAAAGGCGAAGACATAAAGCAGGCAATAGAAGCTGCTCAAGGCGAGATTTGTGGAACACTCGGTGGCGGCGCCCTCAGCGTTATTCTTGTCAAAGCAGCACGCCCAGGGAAACTCATAGAGCTGCAGCGTGCGCTGGCGTTGGACACAAAAGATTTTAAACATGTAGATTACAACCGCCCTAGCTTTACTAACTTCATTCCAACTACCGAGCCATCGTATTCAGCTGCATGGCATTTGATGAGAATGAATATTACAGACGCTTGGGACGAACTTGCTTTTTACCCTAACTTTCCAATGCCAGTGGCGGTGTTTGATACGGGCACACAAGGTCGAGAGCCCTTCCTCGTTGATCGAGGCGCTGATTGTTCAGGCGACAAGATAAAAGATACCGTCGCTATCAATTTAAAAGGTGTTTTAGGAGGTGGCTTATACAGCGAGAGTATAAAAGATCAGGAAAAAGATATTATCAAGATAGGCACCGACATTCGGAACCGCACTTCTGGCAACGCGGACCCCAACGGTCACGGAACCTGGGTTGGATGCACGATTACTGGATCACCGTATAACTCCCTTGGTGCAGCGGGAGTCAATCCTATGGTGGCGGCATACCCAATTAAAATCTATGATGCCAAAGGCAAGTCAGACGACCTTGCCATCGTCGCGGCTATGTGTGTCATGTATACGTTCGACGAAGCCGACATGCGCATCATTAACATAAGCTCAGGTCCATTAGTTGATGCCAGAGACCATGCCGTTTTGCATGAGTTCTTCAAAGACTGGTACAACAGAAGAAATGGACTGATTTTTATATCAGCCGGTAACAAAGGTGAGAATTTGAAAGCGGTAAATCAGCCTTACATCAACGTTGTATCAGCCATGGGTCATAAAGCCGGAATGCACCTAGCCAAAACTAAATCCTGGCAATCGGCATTTGGTACTCCTATAGATTTTACAGCTCCAGGCGAAGGTATCCAGGTTTGCAATCCAGATGGAAAGCCAAACGTTGTTGACGGAACTTCTTTCTCAAGCCCGATTGTAGCGGGTGTGGCCTCGATGATCTGGTTGATCAATCCGAAGCTCAAAAACACCGAAGTTGAACAAATATTGCAGGACAGTTGCCAAAATACTGGCGGTCCCAATACCTGGAATCCCCAGTTTGGCTGGGGCATGCCGGATGCTTTGGCGGCCTGTGCGGCGGCCGAAAAGTCGGTTCGCAAGTGAAAGCATTTCGCACTGCTCTTGTCTTATCGATGGTGACATTGTCACTTAGCCAAATGACATTTGCAGACGATTCGCCATTCCGCGATGATTGGATAATTTCGACAATCGAGACCGAAAACCAGGGACCGTCTACCAATTTGTATAATTACTACTAAATCCTTTCGACGCAGGCGAAAAGTGACAAGATCAAAAACTAAATACTCGAATAATCATGGCAGTGTCTTGGTCTTCACCTGCGTTGGCCTGGTGATTCTCGCCATGCTGCTTTTGATTGCTTACTCATTTTCCGGGCTTTATTTTGTGCATAACCGACTGCAGACCTCTGCCGACGAAATCGCTCTCACCGGTGCGAAGAAACTGAACGACCGCAATCGAATCGGGCAGATGAACAACATGATCTCTCGTTGTAGGCAACTTGTTTATTGCTCGCGCGATGACTACAAAAACGTCAAGCAAGAATTTCCCGAAATCGAAAAATTCGCCGATCAGCTTCTGCAAGAATCTCGCCAGTCAGCACTCGACTTGGAGATAGAACGGAAAAAAATGCGCGCCGCCGCGGAGAGTGAAGCTGTGCAAGCGATGCATGACAAATTCGACTCCATTAAAAAAACATACGCTATGACTCTTCCCTGGTTGCGTGTGAGAACTCCCCGTGTCATAGGCGTCGGGCTTGGTCGCATTGATGGTATCGAGAGCAACGTGGAAGAGTTCGATCAATTCGAGAAACTAAAACAATCCGATCGCGATCAGGGTTACACTGCTGTATTCGACAAGCTAAACCTGTACAAAGGCAACAAGAACCAGCAACTGAAAGATGATGACACCGATCTGCCCTTCTTCTTAACCAGTCTGCCGGCACCGATCAAATCCGAGGTTTCACCAGCCAGAACACTGCTTTCGGACAGCTACCGCGAAGCAGATGACGAGCCGGTTCCCACGGCAACCAAAGTGATTCTCGATTTGCGAGTGGAAAATGGCGCCGGTCCTAAAACCGGCGAGACGATGCAGGTGACAGGTACGGCGATGACAGCGGGTGCATCCGATCAAGACTAAATTACAAATGCAACGAGGCAGAAAACGGAGTTGCGCTGGACAAAACACAGCGGAGTTTGGTGCCACACTCGTCGTTTTGATCTGCCTGATTTTGATACCACTATTGAATGCTGCTTTTATTCCGATTCGCTACTCCATGTGTCAGGGTGTGATCACGGAACTCGTGACGAGGCTTGCGCACAGCGAAACACGCAGTGATGCCTACAGCACGCTGGACCGCGACACGAGATGGAAAAAAGTTATGGCTGCTTGCGGGGCAGAGGAGAAAGGGACGAAACTGGTGCTTGTCGCGACAACAGCCAACGGTGGCAACAAAGAAATTATCGTTGAGAAAGGCGTTCCTATTCCGACAGAATGGCTTCCAGACGGCAGCATGGCTCCATGCATTTACTCACTGCATGTCGATAGTCAGTGCGCCATCGCTCCTCTTTTAGGTGGCACTGGAGCGATAACTGGAGTCAACGCTCCGGTTACTCTCACGGTATCAAGTTCGGCTCATTGGGCGAATCTCTCGCGTGATCCCAAGAGTTCGACACTGGCGTTTTACATCGACGAATAGAGATTGAGGAGCTAATTTAGGTGCGTCAACAAGGCGGGCAAAGCATGGTTGAACTGGCGGCAGGACTGATAGTCTGCGTGCCTGTTTTTCTTGCCGTCATCGACTTGGGTTTCATTGCCATGGGCGCTTCTGCAAATGACTCCGTCTGCCGCGAAGCGGCCGAAGCGGCAGCATCAGGACCGCCATCGACAACAGCCGCTCCGAGCACACGACAGCTTTCTGCCGGGCAGTCGGGATATGACCTGGCTGTTTCTGTGATTAAGGTCCATCAACCAACGAAAGTTCCAGCCAAAGTGAGCGAACAACCTGATGTCACCGAAATACTCACTGACGTTCCGCCGCCAGAACAAGGTGGTTCCGTCGACGGTGAAATTTCGGTGATGACGACTGTTGTGATTACTCCACCGTTCATAATAGGAGCATATTTCGGCAAGGATGGGCTCAGTCTGTCATCAAAGCACGTCGCTCCATTCACTTATGTGATTCCTAAAGTGACGCCATCTCCTTAGTTGGCAGTATTATGCCGAGCAGCTTGCTGCACAGGCTATCCTCGGATTATTCAATTTTCGGTGACTCTTATTCGACTCAAGAATAGCTAATGACTCAAGATTCAGGCGATCAAGAAACTAGCAACATTGATGCTTCAATGCCGGCAGGGATGCCGGCGCTCCCAGGCTCGCAAGGCAATCCTAAATCTCAACGAAAAGTGGCTAAGACTTTACTTGAAGCTGATTCGCCCGAGCTGAAGAAAATTCGCAAGCTGCTTCAACTTGAGTCACCTCTGGCAAAACAAGGCAAGAAAGTGGCGAAAACGCTTTTGGATGCTCCGCTTCCTGAGCCACCTGAGGCAAAACAAAACAGGGAAGTGGCGAAAACGCTTTTGGATGCCCCGCTTCCTGAGTCACCTGAGGCAAAACAAGACAGGGAAGTGGCGAAAACGCTTTTGGATGCCCCGCTTCCTCAGCTTGCGAAACCTCATTCGGCACGCAAAGTAGCGAGAACTATGCTCGAGGCAGATCTGCCTGAGCTCAAAGAGGTGAGTTCTGAGCCTGAGGCAGAATCAGATTCAAAAGCAAAACGAGTTGAGCGACGGCAAAACTTCGTTGCCAAAACGATGTTGGACCACAATGTTCTCGCTGACACACTTTCTAAGTTTGAGGTGAGAAAAGGCGAGCGGGCAGCCGAGGAGGCGAGAGAACGCGCCAGTCAGCCAGTCATTGAAATTCATCCAGTCGATAGTAAAAAGCTCGCTCAGACTTGTCTCTGGCGCTGGGACGATGAGACTTCGACAGACCGATTTCGCTACTGTCCGAAGTGCCAGACGCAAGCGTACAACTTCGACGGTTTGGAATTATCAGAAGCTGAAGCGCTGATTTTTACCCGGGAAAACAAGCGCAATCCGACTTTGTACAAGCGAGCAGACGGGAAATTCATGACACAGGATTGCCCTGTGCAAGTGAAAAGAAAAAAGAGAGTCGTACTTTTTTCCATCGTCGGTGCCACACTCTTTTTTGTTTTTCTGACCATGGTAATTTTGATGCCGCCGCCCTCGCTCTCACCAAAATCAGGTGACGCGACTGCCGATCTTACCGAACCAGAGCAACCTGCAACCGGTATCAGGGCGATCAGGGCGGCAGAGCGAGGCGCTTCCTCCCGGGAAGCAAAGGATGGAGATTTGGGCGTCGTAAAGAAGAACGCCGACGGCACGCGAAAGCGACCAACCTTTAAGCCCGAAGACGAGGGAGCCTACTGGGAGTAAGAGTGAGAAATCGAGCTGATTGCAAAGGTTAGGGGCATTCCACCATAGACGAGATATATTAAATTCATCACAATAACGGAAAGCGAAGTAGTTCAAGCGGAGCACCATTCCAATGAGTTGGAGACCACAGTTAGACGAACGTGGCGTTTGTGTTCGATACAAGGACACTGAAAGCAACGAGGTCATTAGTTCCAAAGAATATGATCGACGCCTGCAAATGCAGTCGAGCATGGGCAGTGGCTCGATGGCACCGGGGTTTAGTGCCGGTCAATCAGCTGCGGGATACGCGATGCCCGTCGGTGGCAGTGGTTATTCGCAAGCTGGCGGCGGCGGTTATCCGCAACAACAATCCTCATATCCACAAAGTTCTGGTCTAGTTCCTCCACCTCCTCCAACTCCAGTAATGCCTGGTCAAGTCGGCACCTATCCTGGATTGGCAGCACCGCAACAATATGCAGCGCAACCACAGATTGCTTCTGCTAACGCTAATCCTCTTATTCAGCCCGGTGCACGTCCTGTTGCAGCCAGCGGCGGTCCTGATATGCTCTCGGCATCAGCTGCTCCTGCGAGCAATCCACTCGGAGCTTCTCCTTTGAACAGCCCCACGATAGGAATTAGTCCTACCGCGGGTCAAGCCATTCAGGGCAAGAGTTTGCGCATGGAAGGAAATCCAGGGCACGTCAACACACATTCAATCGGTCGCGCCAGTCACGGATTTTTGGATGCGACATCGATCGCTATTCTTTTGCCGACACTCGTTTTGCTCGCTTTGATCATCGCTGCTGCGCACAAGAAGAGACTCTTCCCATGGCAGACGATTCGCACATTCAATCCACCATCTGGCTTGATGAATCCACGTGACTATGAGCGTTCATATCTATGCCCACCAAACTTGAGACGGCATGGACGTCTCGGCAAGCGCAATCCAAATGCCACTTGGACCGAACAAGACGGCAC
>PLXC01000014.1 GCA_003151275.1 Candidatus Melainabacteria bacterium | reverse complement strand
ATGGACCCAAAGCCGAAGTTGGTAAGGGCCAAGACCAAATCCATCATTGGCTCTCGGTCTATTCCGATACGCGGGACCCAGCCTTGCGTGACGCCATCATTCAGGCATCATTGCCTTTGGTGAAGCGAATCGCTTACGGACTGGCGAGACGATCAACTGACCCGGTCGAAGATTTGATCCAAGTTGGCTCAATTGGTTTGATCAAAGCCGTCGACCAATTTAAACCGGATGCTGGCGCCAAGTTCCAGACTTACGCTACGCATTTGATCACAGGCGAAATCAGACATTACCTACGCGACAAGACCGCAATGATTCGTGCACCACGCGAACTTCAAGAGTTGTCATTCCGTATCAACAGACTTGTACAGAACCTGACTGCCCGACTTGGCAGAGAGCCCAGCGACACTGAAATTGCACACGAACTTGAAATTCCAGTCAGCCGAGTCAACGAAGCTTACGAAGTCGACCGACGCCGCACATTGATTTCACTCGACCAGGCATTGTCAAATGATGCCGGCAGCGAGCAATCCCTAATCGACACGCTAGTGGATGGTCGCTATCAGACCCTGCAAAACGCCAAAGAAGACCGCTTTATGCTTTCCGAAGCGATCAAACAATTGCGTGACGGTCTACGAGAAGTAGTGCACCTTACCTTCTATGAAGACCTGAGCCAAACCGAAGTGGCAAGACGTCTGGGCATCTCGCAAATGCAGGTCTCCCGACGACTGCGAGCAGCAACAGCTGAATTGAATAAGATAATCACGCAAAGTAAAAAAGCGGGCGGTCAGAAAGGCGGCGCATGACCGATGCTGCAATTGAGGCGTCCAAGCTTAGCAAGGACGTGATCAGCAGTTTCTTGCGCAAGCGTGTGAGGGTCCTTGACGGACTTGATTTATCAGTGCAAAAAAGCGAGACGTTCGGTCTGCTCGGTCCAAACGGTGCAGGCAAAACGACGACGTTGAAGTTACTGCTCGGCTTGATCCGCCCCAGCGAGGGCACGGCCACCGTGCTTAATCACACCGCCGGGGATGCCAAAGCGCTTGAGCGCATCGGATTTTTGCCCGAAAATCCCTACTTTTACTCTCACCTGACTGGCAGAGAGTTTATGGATTTCGTCGGGCGCTTGTTCGGTCTAAACGGAAAGACGCGAAAGGAGCGCACGTCCGAGCTCCTCGAAATGGTGGCACTGGACAAAACCGCTTACGACAAACCGCTGGGGAAATATTCCAAGGGAATGCTGCAGCGCCTCGGCATCGCACAATCCTTAGTCAACGATCCCGATGTTTTGTTTTGGGATGAACCGATGTCCGGACTTGATCCAATAGGCAGACGCGACGTGCGCATGATTTTGGCTAAGCTTAAGGAACAAAAGAAGACTATCTTTTTCAATTCACACTTGCTGCCTGACGTAAATGAAGTGTGTGATCGTGTTGGCGTTCTCAATCGTGGCAAACTGGTAGCTCAAGAAAAAATTAGCACCATTTCGGCGTCAGGAAACTATCGAGATCTAGAAGACTATTTCCTTACAGTGATTGGCGAATCTGAAACAAGCACATGAATACCGGTTTTAAAGCTCTGCATAGCGTCACTGCCATTGGCTTGAACACGTTTCGCGAAACTGTGCGTGACAAAATTTTGTATGCGTTTATGCTTTTCGCCTGCGCGATTTCGCTGATATCTGTTTTGCTAGGCAGTCTCTCGGTGGGACAGGACATCAAAATTCTGGAAGACATCGGACTGGCGGCTATTTCTTGCATATGCGGTATCATCGCCGTTTTTGCGGGCACGAATCTTGTATATAAAGAATTGGAAAAGCGCACCGTGTATTTAATTTTCACCAAGCCGATCACCGGTTGGCAGTTCATCGCGGGCAAATACCTTGGTCTTTCTGCTTGCCTCTTCATCGTAGTCGCGGCGATGGGATTATTTCTTAGTCTGTTGGTATGGTTCGTCCGACCTGAACATTCATTGTCTCTTTTACCATCCATTCTTGGATTTATGATGCCCGCAGTCTTGCTGGTTTATTTGGAATTACTTTTTGTGATTGCACTTGCTACTTTCTTTTCAACATTTTCAAGCCCAGTCATGAGCGTTCTGTTTACCCTTTCACTTTGGTTGATTGGCCACTTTGGCGATTCCCTCCGCCAGCTTGGACAAATGTCTCAAAACCCTGCTTTCGCCCAGTTTTCGAACTTTGTATACTTCCTTCTTCCAGACCTCGCCGGCTTGACAAGAGCACGCTCGATCCTGATGTACGGCAGGAACCCCGGCCTGGAAGTGATCGCCTTCATAACCTGCTATGTTTTTGCTTATGTGGTGTTGCTATTGGTGCTGGCCTCCGCTGTAACTGACCGTAGAGAATTTCCGTGAGCGTGGTTGACTTACTTTCGTACAATTCACTTGGTCGCGATGTGCTCGCAGCGGTGCTTGGCTTGTGTGTCGGCAGCTTTTTGAATGTGCTCGCCCTTAGATCGCTAGCCGAACAATCTCTGCTTTCTCCGCCTTCCAGCTGCCCACACTGCCAGCATCGAATCAAGTTTTACGATCTAATTCCCGTCGTCTCGTACTTAGCACTCAACGGCAAATGCCGTCATTGTGGGAAAGCAATTCATTGGCAATATCCTCTCATCGAGATTTTCACTGCCTCAACATTTGTTATTCTGCTGCATCAGTTTGGTCCCAACAGCGCCACTGCTAATGCCACTATGTTTGAAGCCTGGGGACAGCTAATTGGCATGACTGTCTTTTCCTGCACCCTCATAGCCGTTTGTATAACGGACTTTCGAGAGAAACTGATACCACACGAAATTACTTATCCATCAATGCTGCTTGGCATCGCATATAGTGGCATTGTGGTCGGGGATGTTTCCAGTGCCTTAATAGGCATCGGCGTCAGCTATATGCTTTTCGATTTCCTTGCCTTTTACGGACTCAAGCTTTACATCGCTATGTACGGGGATCCCGATAATCCGCAAGAGCACAAGAAAAAAGTACTTTTTGACCGAGACAGAGAAGGCCTGATCGTCACTGGAGCCGATCAGGAAATCGATTTACACATTGACCATGCCTTTGAGATTGCTGACGATCAAGAGGATCAGGCTGACGAACAGTTCGAGGTAATGGGTGGCGGAGACGCAGTCTTGTCTGCCGTAATCTCAGCTTGGCTGGGAGTTAAATTACTAGCACTGGCATTGCTGGTTGGTTTCCTGGCAGGCACCATTATGGGCGCATCATACTTGGTTTATGAAATGTTTAGAGCAAAGCTGCTCAAAACTTGTATACGTCCAGCTGCGATTGGCATCGTCATTATGGTTTCATTGGTGGAGGGATTAATGCTCTTCCTGAAACACCTTAGCCCGGACCTACAGCTCAATATGCCATGGTTTCAGTTGGGCGCTGCCGCCGCCGCATGCGGTGCCTTGCTTGGCATCCTAAGATCAGGACACGGAGTTTCCAAACCATTTCCTTTTGGACCACCTCTGGCCTTCGGTGCCGTCGTGGCGATGTTCTGCAAAACTATAATTTTTCCAGGTGCGCAATAATGAAATGGTCGGCATAATGGGAGAGGAGGAACGGCACTAAGTCAGCGGAGAATCGGAGCGAATCGGAGCGAAAAAGCAGTGAGCGAAGCGCGGCGTGACGTGCGCAGCGAACGGGTATACGCGGAGGAGCCGAAGGTACTGAAGGCGACGGAGCGCTTATGAACGTATTTAGTTTTGGCAAGAAAAAAGGACCGACCCTAGGTCTCGACATAAACAGCGATAGCATCACTCTGATCCAGCTTGACAAAACGCGCGTTGGGATTGAGGTCGCCCGTTTTGCCTGCCAACCTACACCGGCAAACACAATTCGAGAAGGACTAATTGCCGATCCGGAGACAATCGGAGCGGTGCTGATGGAACTTCTGGCGGCGGCAAATATTCCCATGTCAGGCTCGTCACCGATGATCAACATTGCAGTGCCGGCGCAGGCTGTCGTCATTCGCCTAATGCCCGTGCCAGTAGGAATGCCACCAGAAGAGCTAGCGGATGTAGTGACCCAAGAAGCGACCAATCACGTCCCTTTTCCAATTGAAGATGCCAATCTCGATTGGTCGCAGATGCCTGCCACTGAACGCACCGACGCCGACGGGGTTCGTCGGATCGACATAATTCTGGCGGCCATCCAAAGATCGATCATTGAATCGTACTGGCGCATGGCCGATAGCGCCGGCGTCAGATTAGGTAGAGTCGATATTTCGTCACTATCTGTGGTGCGCAGTCTGGCCCTGGCCGGCTATCTTGGCTCGAGCGGTCACCTCTCCATGATTGTTAACATGAGACACGACGCCACTGACATCAATGTGGTGCGCAGCGCCATGCCACTATTCGGACGGTCAATCATGCTCGGCATAGACACTCTCACCGAAGCACTGTCCAGAGCTCTCGAAATAAATTTCGACGAAGCCTTGGACCTTCTCCCGGAAATTGCCCTGTTCAATGTTAACCCGACAGATTTTCGCATGGGTCAAGCTTCACAAGTTGCCCGCACCGTATTTAGTGACATCACAGATGAGTTGCAAAGATCTTTGGACTTTTACAAGTCGCAAGTAGGTGATGTAAAAGTTGATCAAATCGTCCTCAGTGGCCCAGGGTGCATGATCCCGCAGCTTGATCAATACATATCCAACCGCATGAACATCAAAACAATATTGTCGGATCCAATGCGTGATCTTGTCTTCAGTCCAGATATCATCGTCGACAGCATGCGTCCAATTTTGGCCGCGTTGATTGGGTCATCGATTGAACCGAGTTGGAATCCATCTTTTACAGTTGATTTGGACTTAAATAAAGAAGGTCGCTTACCACTTCTCTATGATGAACGAAAAACTGCCGTAATTGCTCCAGATGAGCGACCAGCACCATGGTTTAAAAGAACTCTCGTCGCTGGGGCGGCGGTTGTTGGGCTTTCCCTAGCGACGTGGGGATTGATTGCCCAAATCGACATTCCAAATAAACAAAAACAGATTGATCAGCTCGGTGCGAAAATAGTTCAGAGCAATACAGATCTAAAACAATTGAGCGTCTTGCGAAAAGAAAATGATGTTTTGACAAACAAAAAACACATTTTAGATGGCATCGTCAAGAAATCAAACCACTGGTCGACGGTGCTTGACTCGATCCGCAATAACATTCCGACTGCCGTGCAAGTAGAAACCATCAACATCGGTAAAAAGGCAACGATCCAAGGGTCTGCTCTGGATTTTCAAAGCATTTCCAATTTTGTGATCAACCTCGCCACCGCCCCTGGTTTATCCGACGTTGTCGTGCAGACCGCCTCACGAAAAGAGAAAACGCCACAATTTATTTTCTATGAAATAGTCTCGAAAATATCCGGCATTGGTGATCCGGCCCAAGCACCTGCAGCTCAAGAGCCCAAGCCCGAAGGCTCTTCTAATAACCTGTTTCCGAAGATCCTGGAGAATCTGCAGAAAGCCCCGCAATTGAAAAAACCGGAAGGGGCGAACTAATGAAAAAGCAATACAAAATGGCCGTGTCAAGCATTCCTTTCGTAATTGCAGGTTTAATATTGTCCTCGCTTACTTATCCTAAATTTCTGGAGGATCGAGAAAAGAGTAACGAGCTTGTGCAAAAGCAAGACCAATACAAACAGCTGCAAACGAAGTTGCAGCAACGAATAAAAGCTGAACAAGAGAAGAGATCTCTGGAAACGGATATCGAAACGCTTCGTGGTGCCGTGCCGAAATCTCCTGAGCTGGACCTGCTCATGATCGACTTGGAAAAAATGTGCAGCGACTCGAACATCAATTTAATCGCAGTAGAAACTCCGAATCAAGAGTCGATGCGCCAGATCTCATCGTCTGAAGATGAGATTAAAGAACTGATTGGCGAGCGTGAGGGCAAAGTGGGCTTGGGCACACGCACCTTGCAAAAGTCTGGAACCGCCAGTGGTGCGAAGGTGGAAGAAAACCCTTCTGACACCGGTCTAAAGCGGCTTATTAAGCAAGTTTATGTCAGCGGTGACTATAATGGAATGGTCGGTCTGATGAAGCGGTTGGAAACTTATCAGAGAACTGTTGGAGTTGAGGAAATCTCAATAGCGATCAAAACGCAAGCGGGCAATGAAGGTGAACACACACCAGCAAGCGAGCGAGCCCAAAAGTTGGGCTTATCCAAACCGGTGATGGCGTTTCTATTGACGCTCTATTATTTACCGTGAGCAGCCAATGAACTATTTAAAAATTCAAGTGACGGTTTTGATCTGGATGTGTGGTTGTGCAGCAGGCGCCACGGAGACGGAAACAACTGTGACGACGACCACTCAGTCGACTCCAGTCCTAGCTGATCCAAAATACCCCTTAAGCATCCCAGCCACGACTCGAACCGAGGCGATCACACGGGCTCGGATCGGCGCTGGCCGACTCGATCCTTTTGCCCCATCTTCCGGGGTGCCAAAAATCCTACCTTTGAACGGCAGCTCTGAAATTAATCCACAGCAAGAGTCGCGGAAAATTCACCTGCCGCCGCCAAAATTTTCCGGCAGCGGCTTGTTGCCACCACCCCCTCCAGGAATGGTATCACTTCCAAATACGGCTGCTCAAGCCGCAAGCGAGGCAGGTAAAGGCGTAAATGAAACCGATCTGCCTGAGCCCCCGGAAAAGCCGCTCATCGCCGCCAAGATGAAACTAGTGGGATTGGTTGGGGAAAAGGCATTCTTCACGTTTACAGACTCAGAATTAAGACGGGCAAACAAATTTCCCTCGACTGTGATCCTGGCAACCGGGGAACAATTTGAGTCTGTGCACCTCATTTCCATCGATAAAAGCACCGTTGTTCTGGAAGAAGATGGGGAACGTATTACCAAAGAGCTAGAGCGGATTCGATGACTGATGCCAATTTGACTTTTGATCGAGCAATCTCGCTTTCCACTGACCTGATCTACACGGTTGAAAGCGGCGAAGTCTCCCCTGCCGAGGCCGTCGAGCATCTAAATTCAATTGTCAGTTCAACCAACGGCGCGCGCGGTTTTTTTGTAGCGCTTTTGACCGGTGAGTCGGCGTTATCAAAAGACGTTCCAGATGCTTTTATTGAGGTTTTCGAGAATCATCCTGAAATTATTTGTGACCTGCTGATTAAGAACCTGATTATGTCGAGCACCATGGCAGTCACCCACAATCGCAATCAGGACGAGAAAATGGAGGCGAGCTCGCTTTCGGTCAAGCAGAAAACGAAGAACATCATTCGCCGCCTAGACAATGAGGCCATGGCCAGACATATTTTGAGCATGACTGATGCCATCCAACATAAGTTGGCAACTGGTGAAGATGACCATGGGTCGGATTATTCGCCCTTTCTTCAACGCTGGCGCTACGACGCGGAGCAATTGAAACACGGACTGGCCGCACTGGCCGAGTTGAATCAAGATCAGTTGCCCACTACTTCAGCCTGACTATAATGCGCGTCAAGCCTCGTTCTTTTAGGGCGGGGAAGCGGGAGGAGGTCAATGTTGGCTACTCTGCACGAAAGTGACAAATTTGTGAACGAGCGCAGACCTCTGAGCAAGCCGTTCTCAGATGAAAATGGGCGCAAGTTCAAGGAGCGCTGACCGGGTCAAAAGCATTGCTGGGTAGCGTTTCGGTAAACAGAATTCACTTGACAACAGTGCTGTCTGGAAGACAATGGAATAGCACTTTAAGTAAGTCCTCAAACGTTACTACATCCCCTACCGACATATCATATCTTTGTATATGGATTCTTTCGTGTCTCAAACACACGATTCTTCCAGCGGCTTGTGGCCGACTGGAGATCGACCGAAGTTCTCTTTGATAGCAAATTCTGACGATCGTTTACTGGGAACGACAATCGGAGACCGCTACGAAATTGTGTCGCTTGTCGGAAAAGGCGGCATGGGCTCGGTATATAAAGCCAAACACTCGTCGCTGGGCAAGATGCAAGCGATCAAAGTTTTAAAACAATCCGCGCTCGGAAACAGCACCGCATTGAATCGCTTCGATATTGAAGCTAAAGCGGCAAGCAGCCTTAATCACCCAAACCTTGTTTCTGTTCACGACTATGGTCTGACCGAAGATGGCGCACCATATCTGGTTATGGATTTTATTGAGGGCGTCAGCCTGTTAGATGTGCTTCAGCGCGACGGAGCCTTGAATTCAGCATTGGTGATTGAGTTATTTGAGCAGATTTGTGACGGTCTTGCTTATGCCCATTCGCAAGGTGTTGTTCATCGAGATATCAAACCAAGCAATATTATTCTCACTCGCACTGCAGGTGGTGCGGCGCAAATTAAAATAGTAGATTTCGGCATCGCCAAGATAGTGTCCAATGATGAAGTGCGTGAGCTTACTCAAACCGGTGAAGTTTTTGGCAGCCCGATGTACATGAGCCCGGAACAGTGTGAAGGTCAAAAAGAAATTGACGCGCGGTCGGACATTTACTCCGTGGCATGTGTGATGTACGAAGCATTGACCGGGCAAGCACCATTCACCGGAGCAAACGCCATACAGACCATGTACAAGCACCTGAATGAAATGCCAAGCCCCATGGATGGCTCCAATCGCAGGCTCAAGATACCGCCAGCCTTAGAAAATGTCGTTATGCGTGCCTTGGAAAAGAAGCCGTCCGAACGTCATCAGAGCATGGACGCTTTAAAACAAGATCTTCAATTGATCCAGTCGGGAGGCAGCCCGAGCCGCACCAAGAGTCAACTCTGGTTTAACAAAAAGCCTATTCGCAAGCGCGTCTTCATCTATTCTCTGGCGATCATCATCGGCACATGGCTGGGTGTCACCGCGGCTTCTTTCTGGGCACTAGCACCGGTTGTGTTCATGCCAGAATGGCAACGTACATTGCATAAAGCCAATAACAATCTGCGCAAAGGTCGCTATGACTTCGCCGAACAGTACTATACCAAGTCAATATCGCTCGTTGACAAATCACGCGAAACTGCGCTGACACGCGCATACGTTCGATCGAACTTCGCCGATTTCTGTTTGCTCATGGCGGACAGTGAGCAAGACAACAATCAAACCTTACGTGCTCTCCATTTGTATGAACAAGCACAGGCCTTAGCATCTGGTGAGAACCACGGTAAGCCCTCCCTGGAGGAATCTTCATACGTGGGCAGACAGGGCGATTGTTATTTCCGAGTCGGCAAGTATACAAAATCGGTTCAGACTTTTCGTCAGGCCATAGCAATAGGAGAAATTGCTCCACAAGCAGGTGCTTTCGATAAAGCGGAACTATTTTACAAGCTCGGGCGGGCATATGCGGCTCTAAACAAGCAAAAGGACGCAGAGGTCAGTTATCGTCACGCTATTGCGGAAGCACGCACAACACGTGATTTACAAAGTGTAGAAATCTCGAATTACTGCCATTATTTAGCGAACTCACTTACGGCTCAAGATCAATTCGCCGAAGCGAACAAGCTGTATTATGAGTCAGAGCGGCTCCGAAAGCACTTTTCAGGGGAGAATACACCGGTCTTTCTAGCGACGCTAACCGACCACGCGAACTTGCTAAACAAGATGAATCGTGGCGCCGAAGCAAAAATACTACAGAGCTATATAAAACAGCACCGACGCAGTACCGAAAACCTTCCCCCTCTGTGAACGAAGGAAGCGTCCGCTCTATCTGATTGCGTTCTAAACTTTTCCGATGTATCTGGCACGCGGACGGATCAATCCGCCGTAAGCACGTTGCTCGACGGCATGGGCAATCCAGCCTGCCGTTCTGCTTACTGCAAACAATGTCGAGCCAGATCCCGGTGGCAGTGATAAGGCGTATGTGATGGCAGCTAAACCAATATCGAGGTTAGGCTTGGTGCCAATCTGCTCTCCTACGCATTGGACAATTTCCAATAAGCGATTTAAATTGGCATTTTTGCTTGAGATCGACTGGGCCGCTTCCAGCAAGAATTTAGCGCGCGGATCGCCCTGTTCATATAACTCAGTGCCGAAGCCGGCAATTCGCTCGCTGTGCTTCAGGTAGTCTTTTAACCAGGCGTTCGTGCTTCTAAATTTCATTGATGTGCTAACGATGTTTTCAGTTCTGCGGCTCGCCAAGCCATGCAGACTGCCGCTGAATGTACCAACCGCGCTGAGGAGAGACGAGTACAATGAGGCGTCACAGGATGCAGCTACACGGGCTGCCAGGGCGGATGCGTTTAACTCGTGATCCGCACACAGCACGAGCGCCGAATTAACTAATGCCGCTTTTTCTCGCGAGCGCGTTGCGTGCAGTGAAGCAAGCAAAGTTTGGGCAATCGGATATTGCACATCCGAAATGTACCCCTCTTTCGTTTCGTTAAGACCAGGTGTAAGAGCCATTGTAATGATCAGACGTCTGGCAGTTCCGAAGATGTCATCCGCCAAAAGCTTTCTTGTCACAGGATCAGAAATTTCGACCGAAGCAATCAAAACCTTCAATAGATCTAAGTAGTCAACTTCTGCAGAGGCCAAATTCTTAATATGTTTTGGTAGTGGCAGTGGTTTCGTCATTTGCCAATCTTTTTGGCTGGCATTTGTCTCCCAAAGCAGCTCAGCGACTAATTCGAATGGCTGCCCTTGCCGGGCTAAATCGATCGCATTTTGTCCACGATAGCGGTGCCCATCGTTACGAATTTCTGTTATCGCTGACTTGATCACGGGTCCCGTCCAGGTTGGAACTTCCTGATCTTTTGGACTTTTGAAACCACGCGAAGATTGCCGCAGCTTGATCAGATCGCTGAGCCGATAGGCGCGCTCTCGCCCGCTTTCCGTGGGAATACTTTCGATCATGCCTCGACTTGCGTATGCATACAGAGTGGCTGATTTCACTCCCAGAAATTCGGCCGCTTGCGCTCCGTTGAAATATTTTTCGTCGTCATCAGACAAGGCAAATCCTCGTTTAATTCCAGGTCACGATCCTTGGTTGGATCCTTGGTTGGCTCCAAGTCTTGATCTTTCGGTGGATCCCAGTCTGGATCATTGGTGGATCCCAGTCTGGATCCTTGGTGGATCCCAGTCCGAATCCCCGCTTGGATCCCAGTCCGAATCCTTTGTTCCATATACATCGCTCACTGCTCAACGAGGCATCGCCCCGGTGTAGCGAGAGGCTGGACGAATCAGCCTTCCGTGCAAGCGTTGTTCAGCAACGTGGGCCAGCCAGCCGCCCGTTCGCCCGGCGGCAAACATTGAGCTAAATAAGTGATCAGGAATTTGAATCGTATCCAAAAGAACTGCTGTATAAAATTCGACGTTAGCTTTAAGCGGATGATCTGGATGCTTTTCAGCCAAAATCTTTTCGGCCTGCGATTCTACCGATCGAGCCAAAGCCAGTCTGCTAGCGGGCACCCCAGTCGCTTCCAAATTTCTGATTGCCTTTTCAAAGATTGCCGCGCGTGGATCGCGCACTTTGTAGATTCGATGTCCCATACCCATGATTCGTTTTCCGGAATCAATGGCATTGCGTATCCAGCGTTCCGCATTCTCAGGCGAGCCGATTTCATTCAGCATCTCCAACACTGGTCCTGGTGCGCCACCGTGCAGTGGACCTTTGAGCGCTCCAATTGCAGCAACAACAGCACTGATGTTGTCCGACTCGGTCGATGCCACCACTCTGGCCGTGAAGGTAGACGCATTCATGGCGTGATCCGAAATCGTTGTCCAATACACATCAAGCGCATCGCTATCTGTTTTTGACGCAGGCTTGTCCTTCAACAAACGCAAGAAATCAGCGGAATGACTTAAACTGGCATCTGGACAACTTAGCTCCAAACCACGGTGAACTCTCGACCAGTTCGCGGCAAAAACAGCTTGTGCTGCGGTTATTCTTGCATACTCAGCCCAATCGACTTGAGTGGCGCTGGACATCAAACTCGTAGCACTGCGCAGAGCATCCATCGGATCAGCTTGCTGCAAAACGAATGGATATTTTTTGAGGAGTTGATAAGCTTCGACTCTTCCTTGGCCAAATTTTCTTGCCAGGTCTGACTCAGAAGTCGGTTGTGTACCGCCTGTGGTCCATAACAATGAACAGGTCTGTTCGAAAGTGGAATTAAAAGCAAGCTCTTCCGAGTCATGTCCACAGATAATCAGCTTTCCCCTAATACCGTCTACTTCGGAGATTCGAGTTTCTGCAACAACAACACCTTCTAGTCCACTATTGATTACTGCTGACTCAATCATTCTAGCCTCGCGTTATGTGGGGATGTTTCGCAGGACCCAAACTAGGACTTTTGAAATTTTTACCGATATCGGTAAAAATTCTAGCGCCACTGGCATGTTTCGAAGTTACGAGTCTCTGACACCGTTGCCCACGGTTTTCGGTTCATCATCTTGGCGTCCTCTCCTATGTTAAATAGGCGAAAGCTCGTTCAATAATCAATATATCAACTGAACGTGTCGATGATCGATTTTTAGGATTCCGGCGGAGATTAAATAAATGATGTGTTGATTTCAAGCAATCAATATATCAATATATTGAACAAGGTTTGAAGGGAGTTCCTATTCATTGATGCCAATCGGCATTTTCGATCAAGCAATTCCTCATTCCAAATTGAAAGTATGCGCAGAAAACCTCTAGGGGGTAATACACATGGATTTAACCAGAGCCGAGCAAGTGACTGAGTTGACCGAATCATGGGAAAAGGACGCCCGCTGGCAAGGTATCACACGAAACTATTCTGCAGAAGATGTTGTTCGCCTTCGTCCGTCCATACTAGTCGAACACACTCTGGCCAAAAAGGGCGCGCTCAGATTCTGGCAAACTTTCAAGACTGAAAAATTCGTCACGGCTCTTGGTGCCATGAATGGGTCACAAGCAGTACAAATGGTTCGAGGCGGATTGAAGTCCATCTATCTTAGTGGCTGGCAGGTTGCCGCCGACGCCAATGCTTCCAAGCAGACCTATCCTGATCAAAGTCTCTATCCTTCAAACAGTGTGCCTGAGCTGGTTAAGCGTCTGAACAATGCACTGATGCGCGCCGATCAAATAGATGCCGCCGAGGGCATTGAAGAGCGGAACTGGTATGTGCCGATCATGGCTGATGCCGAGGCTGGCTTCGGCGGACCTGTGCACGCCTTTGAGCTGATGAAAAGTATGATTGAAGCAGGCGCCGGCGGTGTTCACTTCGAAGATCAATTGGCCTCAGAAAAAAAATGCGGACACTTGGGTGGCAAAGTTCTAGTGCCCACTTCGCAATTTATTCGAACTCTGACAGCGGCTCGTCTGGCTGCCGATGTGCTCGGAGTGCCAACTGTAATTGTGGCACGGACAGATGCTCTAGACGCGACACTTTTGACTTCGGACATTGATCCAATCGACAAGCAGTTCATCACGGGCGAAAGAACACCGGAAGGTTACTTTCGAGTTCAAGGCGGCATCAAGCCTGTGATCGCACGCGCTCTGGCCTACGCTCCCTATGCGGATTTGATTTGGTTCGAAAGCTCGAAGCCAGACCTGGCGGAGGCGAAAGAATTTGCTGACGCTGTGCACGCCAAATTCCCAGGCAAGATGTTGGCATACAACTGCTCGCCATCTTTCAACTGGAAACAGCATTTGGATGATAAAACAATCGCGTCGTTCAACGCCCAACTTGGCGATATGGGATTCAAGTATCAGTTCATCACCCTTGCCGGTTGGCATGCAACAAATTTGAGCGCCTTCCAACTTGCCGAAGCTTACGCCAAAGTGGGGATGCCTGCTTACGTGGCTTTGCAAGAAGTAGAATTCGCTAGTCAGGAGAACGGCTATACCGCCGTGCGTCATCAACGCGAAGTCGGCACAGGTTACTTCGATAAAGTGCTTAACACCGTCAGTGGTGGCCAAGCATCAACTGCGGCGCTGAAAGGATCAACTGAAGAACAACAATTCTCAGGCGATCATTTAAACGGCGCCAAGGTTTCAGCCGCAGCCTGCAAGGTATAGTCCCAAGACAAGGCTCAGGAGTACAAGGGCGAGCAGACAAACCGTTCTGTGCGGACCGGATTTATCCGGGCCGACAATCGAACTGATTATGCCGAGCAGCTTGCTGCCCAGGCTATCCTAGGATTAATCTAAGTAGTGCAGGCTCAAAGGAACTTACGGATCTTCGACTTACGGACTTTCGACGGCACGTCTAATTGGCGTGCCGTTTTGCTGGGAATGGATGCACGCCCGCGTTAGCACCCATGATTACTTTGGAGTAATCCTGCGGTGTATTGATATTGAAAAATGCGGGCAAGTGATCAGTGTTCGAGTAATCCGCATCGTACGAATAGGTCTGGGCCTTCAGCCCGGATAGGAATTCTTGCAAACTCAGATTGCCTGCAAATAATGATTCTTCAAGGGGCTTGATGCAGTTCTTCGAATACACACCGAGGAGCGGTTCGACACCTAGATCGTGAGCAAGCACAACAACATCATTGCCGTGTCTAGCAGCGGTCATCTCCCGAATCAAACGTTTATCCACAAGGGGCATGTCACAGGCGATCACAAACGAGTACTCGTGTTTGGCGACCAGAAGACCGGAGAGAATTCCCCCGAGCGGTCCGCGATAAGGCAAAATATCCTTGACCACATCCACACCGAGGTCTTCGTAGTTATCGGGTTCATTGGCGACGAGAAAAACTTCACTGAAAAGATCACGCACTTTGCCTAATACATGACCGAGCATTGTCGTTCCCTCGAACGGAAGAAATGCTTTCGGTCTGCCCATTCGGCGACTCTTGCCACCACACAGGACAAGCGCCGTAACTGGCAGAGGAAGCGCTTCGCGAGTCGGCGATTCGATGATCTGATTTAAATTCTTCATCTATTTATTCACCGGTGTAGACGGGTTTACGTTTTTCAGCGAAAGCAGCCAGCCCTTCGAGCCGGTCTTTACTGTTGATCAGCTGTAGATATGCTCTAGTTTCCAAGGCCAGACCGGCATCCAGATCTCGATCGAAACCTTGATCAATCGCTATCTTGGCTTGCTTCAATGAAAGTGGTGCCGATCCGGATATTTCACTTGCCCATTTGCGCACTTCATCGATCAAAGGTTGGTGATGCTCGCCGCTTGTAGCTGCTGGCACTACGCGATGAATTAAACCTAGATCGTAACCACGCGATGCAATTAGTGGAGCCGCCGTGAGGATCATTTCCTTCGCTTTGGACTTGCCGATTAAGCGAGGTAGGCGCTGCGTACCACCGGCTCCAGGGATAATTCCTAGTGTTACTTCGGTGAGCCGTAAGGCGGCATTCTCTGCCATGACTCGCAAATCGCAAGCCAGGGCAAGTTCGGTGCCACCACCATATGCGGAGCCATTGATGGCCCCTATAACAACTTGCGGCAGCGCTTCAATCGCGTTCATTGTTTTCTGAATCATCAATAAATATTCAATCGCCTCTGCTTGACTCATTCCTTTTCTTTCAGTGAGATCGGCACCAGCACAGAATGTTTTAATTCCGGAACCGATGATCGCCACTACTCTGACTGATCGATCGTCTTTGAGTTCGTCGCACGCCGACAGCAATGATTTGAGCAATTCTCTATTCAAGCAATTCATCACTTTTGGTCGATTGAGCTTGAACCAAACGAGATTCTCTTCTCGTTCTATAAGCAGTACCTTTTCGCTAACCTCGGTCATTGTCATGCCCTGTCACCTGCGCTGCCGGCTTCACTAGTTTCTGTGCTTGCTTTGCTCGACCAGCCAAGCTAGCTTTTAAGTAACGACCTGGTAATTCCTTACCAAGTATTTGTTCAGCTAACTGTCCGGCGTCGACTAATTTTTCCAGGTCGATCCCGGTTTTGATGCCCAGTCCGTGCAACATATAAACGAGATCTTCTGTGGCTAGATTTCCCGCCGCACCAGGTGCATAAGGGCAGCCGCCCAAACCACCTAAACTCGAATCGAAAATTGTTATGCCGGCATCGAGACCAGCAAGCACGTTTGCCAAAGCGGTTCCACGTGTGTCATGAAAGTGAAGAGCCAATTTGTCGAGCGGCACTTGTGTTTTCAAAAGATTGATCAAAGTGATTACTTGATTAGGCGTCGCCGCACCAATCGTATCGCCCAAAGATATTTCGTCCACGCCCATGGCGAGCAGTGCTTTGACAATACGGACGACTTGCGTGGGAGCCACGGCACCTTCGTACGGACATTCAAAAACCACTGAGATATAGCAGCGGATTGTTTTTCCATCCAGCTTCGCCTGCTTAGCTACTTCGCTCAGCGTTTGCAAAGCCTCTTGAATTGATTTATTGATGTTCTTCTTACTGTGCGATTCGCTTGCTGACATGAACAGAGCGATTTGTTTTAGTCCAGCTGCCTTCGCCGACTCATATCCTTTCAAATTCGGCACAAGTGCAGACACTGTCACATCGGCAGGGAGATGCACTGCCCGTGCGACATCCAATCCGTCCGCAAGTTGAGGAATCCACTTCGGACTGACGAAGGATGTAATTTCTATCGATTGCAGACCGGCAGCCGCAAGAGCTTGAATCAGTTTGACCTTATCCGCGGTGGCGACATGTTTCTCTTCGTTTTGAAGCCCATCTCTGGGACCGACTTCAACAACACGAACTTCTTTTGGGAGTTGCTCCAACATCCAGACACCATCACATGCATAGACCGCTTGGTTGCAGCAGCCGAGAAGCTTGCTGCACATTTGTGCGTAGACCCCGAGGGTTATTCGAGATCTAGAAGGGGATCACCCTCGTTGACGAAATCGCCGCTATTCACCTTGATACTACTAACCTTACCAGCCAACGTAGATTGAACTGGAAGTTGCATCTTCATCGATTCGAGAATCGCTACTTCTTGTCCATCAGTAACCTGATCACCGGCCTTGACGAGTATTTCAATTACTACGCCTGCCATCATTGATGTCACTTGCTTCATTTTTTATCCTAGGATTCTCTGTCCGTGGAGCGCCTGTGCAGCAAAGCTGCTCGGCTGCTGCAGCAAAGCTGCTCGACTTATGTTTTTGTTTCTTGAGTTGGGATTGAGAGGTCGCTGAGAACCCCTCAGGCTCAATGTTATCAAAGACAACTAAAAATGAGACATGACGAGTGTCTTATCTGAGCACGCTCTGCGTCTTGTCTGCGCACACTCTTCTGCGGCAATCAATTTTCTTCGCTTGTTGTTATTTGTTCCTAACGGAACAAGCCACGCAGCGCATCATTTATGCTCTTGACAGTATCGTCAGGCTCTTCTTCTTCCAGGTCTTGAACCTGCGCTAAGGCATCGTCTTGCTGGGAGACTAGCTGTGGCTGAGCTTGTTGAGGGTCCGCTGACGGTTGGATCAATGTTTGCGGCACCGCTTCTGCCTGGGGAAGAGAAGTTGGCTCTGCAGTATCCGGCCGACTCGTCGGTCTGAAAAATGGGCTGTTTGACTCGTTCGTTGGTGCTCCGGTGTCGACTGGCTGAGAGCTCGTGTAATTCGATTGCACTGTCGTGTCAACAGGCTGAGCACTGTTTGCGTCGACTTCTGGCGCGGGCACAGGCTCTTGGGGTAGCGGCGCTGTAAAAAGATCCGCCGGAGACTGCTGAGCCGGGGTGAAAGGATTGGAGACCGTCTGGCTAGCAGGAATAGGATCCGGAGCAGACAAAAACGGGCTTGACGTCTCAGCTGGTGTCTCTAAGACGGGCTTGGCCGCCGGTATGGCCGCCGGTAATCTGGTCGAGGATGCCCGCATGTTCAGAGGCGCCGGTGGGATGCCAGGTTCGGGCGCTGGAGGGGGAGCAGGAGGAGTAGCTGGAGCAGGCGTCACTGCAGCCGCTGCTGCTGCTGCTCGTTCGGCGCGACCAGGTCTAGCTCTTGACTCTTTCTCTTTTGGTTCTTCAGGCAACGATCTGTTTTGACCGCTAAGTTGACCGCCTGACGTCAAGGTGGACCCACCGCTATACCGATCTTGCATCATTCTTACTTTTTCACGATCGCCTGAGACAGTGCTGAGTTTTACCTGGGATGCTAAGACGCGCTTCTCGAGTTCGCCGATTTGCTCGGTGATGACATTGATTTCCTCGCGGGTATGCGCCTCCTTTTCGGAAAATTCATCCAGCAGTTTTTTCAACATCTCCAAACTGGGCATGACGTCTCAAGCTCCTTACATTCCGCTAGCCACACGGTCCGGCGCCTTAGCGCTAACAACTTATTACCACCTATAAGGGAATTTAACCACCCCTAGAGGGGCTGCGTCCGCATAATACTTTATAAGCGAAATTACATTTATACGCTCCGTCGGCTTCAGTACCTTTCGGCTGGGCAGCTTCGCTGCATAAGCCACCCTAGGGCGCCTCCTCCGCTCAGACCCGCTCGTTTCGCACGTCATGCCGCGAAATTACATTTAAACGCTCCGTCGTCTTCGGTGCCCTCGCCTCCTCCGCTTAGACCCGCTCAATCCGCACGTCACGCCGCGCTCCTTTCGCTACAGCGCTCTTTCATTAACAGCAGTCGTGCGCGGTCGCGCCACTGCATGCGGTGACGGCTTGAGAACCATCTTTTCGGCTATTGCCAAGCATTTAGCCCGCAGCTGAGCCTTCTTCTTTGCTGGCGGCTTCTTTTGTGACTTGAATCAGGGCGCTAAATAGCCACATACACAGTTCATCCAACGAATCCACCGCCGGGTTGCCATCAGACATCCGCCACATCATGCCAAGCTCGGATATCTTGACTTGGATGCGGGTCAAAGGACGATAGTCGACTTCGGATTTACTCAGGGCCATGACTTTATTAACTGGGATCAAGTAAAAGTCGATGCAATCATCTTTGCCCCTGAGTACGAGGCTGTGTGAGCGTGTCGACATCCTGGCGCGGAAATACGTTTTGGTTTCCTCTGCTTCGCGCAGTTTGTTGAATCGAGTCACTTCCGTAACGTCACCGGATATGGTGCCAGAAACGTGCAGCTCGGTGCCACCAGCGACCTGGTTGAATTCAAATTGATAGCGCTGCAACAAGCCATAAATTTTGTCGATTAGGGTTTCTATGCCCTTCTTGTAAATAGATTCTCGATAAATTTGCTGCAGATTGATGCCGCGTTTTTCAGCGAGATACTGCATTGAGTCTTCTTTGAGCTTGTACATCCAGTCGTTGCCGGTCTCCGCCGTTTGAGACTCGTGGTATACCAGAATCTGCTGCGACAGCGCCGCTTCACGCTCATCCGGGCTGACATCCCCGAAACCGCCGTTCTCGAAGCCCTGTCGATCAACCGATCGCGGCAGAGCCCCCTGTCTGGCCGGATGGTTATCCAGAAACTTGCGCGTTTCTTTGGGATCGCGGCTTTTGCCTGGATCTTTTGAAGATCCACCCGAGCCACCCTTTTTCTTATCCCACATGAGAAAAGCCTCCTTGCTGGACAACAGCCAATTCCGCATCAAGTCTGGGCCAGATCACTGCTCAGCTTTGCCAAACACTCCCACCTCTTCTACTCATCTATTATGGTTTTCTAGACCCAATCTGTACATCACCGATTTGGTCTTCACTTTATCGTGTACGTAGTGGTCAGAACCTTACAGGCGCGGAAGAAATGGCAAGCACGTGCGTATATGAGATTTCACTCATATTGAATCATTGTAGCGCATTTCAAGCGTTGTCGTGGAGCCTTTACCGGGTTCAGATTCAAATCTAAGCCGAGCCGGATAGTAACAGCGAATCATTTCAGCGCGCTCTTTGGTGCCACTTAAACCGGTGCCGCCCTCTTTAGCTTTTCTAGCGTCCACTTCGCCTATCTCAACGCCCTTGCCGTTGTCCCTAATGATGAATTTTGCAATGTTATCGGAAACCTCGATGTTCACGACTATGCGCGACGCCTCTGCATACTTTTCAATGTTTGTCAGTGATTCTTGAACGATTCTATAGACATGCAACTGGACGGGGTAAGGGAATTCCGGCAAATCACGTTCACACTCGAAAGTGCAGTCACAGCCGGTCCGTTGCTCGACCCGCTCCAGCAGATCGGCAATTACTGTTTTCAATCCCCAGTCGATCAAATCGCGAGGAGCCAGGTCATGACATATTTCCCGCAGTCTCTGGGAAACCTGATCTAGACCGTCGATCAACTCACTATCGTCCAACTTACGGTCGCCGGTCAGTTGACGTTTTAGGGTCATGATGTCCGCAATCACCGCATCATGCAAATCGCGCGCAATGCGATTTTGAATTTCTTCTTGCTGACTGACAATCTTTTGAGCCATGTTCTGTTCGGCGAGCAAAAGCTCTCGCACAGTCGCTCGTAATGCAGCCCCCTCTAAATTCTCAAAAATAGCTGGTCCAATCATGTCGTCTTTCAAGCCCTGCGCAGAGGCAAAAACTAACGTTTTGAAAACGCCGCGAATCAAGTAATAAAGCTCATCGGGATCGGCGGGCAAGGAATCGATGGACCATATTCCGGGCGCACTTTTGTCATCCATCTGAAGAACACTTTTCAATCGCCCTGGAGTTTCACTACGTGAGAATTTAAATATTTCAAGCACCGGCACCAGAAAAAATTCAATGCGTCCGTGCGCTCCGCGCATTGACAAACTCCATGTCGACGAAGAAGCGCGGCAGCGTAAATAAGTGACAGAATTCTTACCAGTTCGGACAGGCTTTCTATCAGAATCAGAATCGACAGCCTGATTGGCCGAATCCTCACGAACTTCGCTCACTTCAGTTGTACTTAAACGCAGTTGGGCCAGAGCCGGAACTTCAGAGACAAGGGCATTGAATTCAAGAGCCAGACCTTTCAAGGTTGCGAACAAAAGAGTCATCAGGGCCCGCGTCGCTTCTTCTATTTCTTCGCCAGCGAACTCCTCCGCGCTCGGGTTTGATTCTTTGATGCCAGGCACCATCCGGTAGGCCAATTCGCGCAGCCAGAGCGACTGATAAATAGCGGCCTGGGCACGCCGGCCCATATCGACGCTCGAATATTCACGCAAGTTACTAAAACGGCCAAATTGACCAGACTCTATGCCGACCTTGTTCACGGCACTGGCGCGCTCAAGTCGTTCGGTTATGCCTAATTTATCGGCGACCAGCGGAGGCATGACCTCATTCAAATATTTGAGGAATTCGTCAATAGTTCGATCAACAATTGGGTTCACGGCTCTAACTCTAGATTCCCATAACCACTTTGTACTGCCCAGGCGATCAATTGTTCGCGACTCTCGAGACCATGTTTTAAAAGAAGCAACTCACACTGCTTTCTCACCGTCGCCGGTGACGCTTGTCTACGTTCGGCTATTTCGTTATATTTCATGCCGCGCGCCAACATTTTCAACACTTCTTGTTCTGATCTAGTTACCTTAGTTTCGCCGGAAACGAGTTCAGCCGACAAGACTGGTTTTTTTCCGATCATCACCTGGCGCATAGCATCAGCAACGGTGCCTACATTTTCTGATTTGAGCAAATATCCAGCCACGCCCATTGAGAGCACTGTCTGGATAAACGCCATGCGATTTTCACCTGAAAACACAATCACGTGAGCGCCATCAATGCTGCAAAAAGACTTGACGGTTGTTTTCGGACCTGTTGATCCAGGCAGATGCAAATCAAGCAAAATGATATTCGGCTTCAGAGACACGGCCATCTCAAGACCCTGATCAGACGTGGTTGCAGTCCCAAGTACTTCGATGTCAGCCTCTCTCGACAAGCCTGTTGTCAGCCCCTCGAGCGTGACCTGGTGATCTTCGACTATTAACACGCCGATTCTGTTCATCATCACAGCCTGGCTTGACACCAATGGTCATACCCATGCCCTATCATTACCAATCCAACCGCATTATCGAATGTAAAGCTGAGAGCCTTGCCCTTACAGGGTTTTATTTAAGGCACGACTAAATAGTGTTACAGTTTGTGCGCACGAAAGTGATTGAGGAAGGTCGCTATGCACCTTGATGTTGTGTTTTTGTCACGCGTACAATTCGCGCTGACAATAATGTTTCACTACATTTTTCCACCGCTGACAATCGGTCTTGGTGTGCTGATGGTGCTGATCGAGACGGCCTACATGCGCACCAAAAATCCCGTCTACAAGATGATGGCTCTGTTTTGGACCAAGGTGTTTGCGGTCAACTTCGCCGTCGGAGTGGCCACAGGGATAGTCATGGAATTCCAGTTTGGCACAAACTGGGCAACATACTCGCGTTTCGTTGGCGACGTTTTCGGGTCCGCTTTAGCCGCGGAAGGCATATTCGCTTTCTTTCTCGAATCGGGATTTTTAGCCGTGCTGGTCTTTGGTTGGGATAAAGTTTCGGCACGAATGCACTATTTTGCCACGTGCATGGTGTCACTTGGTTCAATATTTTCTTCTGTCTGGATTGTGATCGCCAATTCCTGGCAACAAACGCCCGCCGGTTATCATCTCGTAAAAACTGCACAAGGCTTTACGCGGGCAGAAATCACAGATTTCTGGGCCATGGTTTTCAATCCTTCCAGCGTGACGCGATTGATTCACGTCTGGAATGCCTCATTTATTCTTGGTGCCTTTTTCGCTATGAGCGTTTGCGCCTGGTACATTTTGCACAATCGACATTTGGATTTTGCCAAACGAACATTTAAAATCGCGCTGGTTTATGGCGCTGTATTTTCATTTGGCGAATTGGCTTCCGGTCATTTCCAGGCCAACAAGGTTGCCGAGACTCAACCAGCTAAATTGGCGGCTCTTGAGGCGCATTTCAAAACGGGCTCCGGTGGCACCAGCATGTACATAATCGGACTCCCGGACGTGAAAAACGAAGTAGTGAACTTCGGCATTGCAATTCCGGACATGCTTAGCTTCTTGGTCTATCAGGACCTGAACAAACCGGTGCCTGGATTAGACAAATTCCCCAAAGCGGACAGACCACCAGTTGTGGTGCCATTCTTGTCATACCACATTATGGTGGGACTTGGAATGATGTTCATCGGTTTGACGTCTCTGGGCTTGTTTTTCTGGAAGCGGGGCACACTTTTTGAGCAAAGGTGGCTGATGTGGCTGTTTGTCTTTGCCGTTCTTGGCGGATATGCGGCTAATGAATGCGGTTGGGTATGTTGTGAAGTTGGACGGCAACCCTGGTTGGTGTATGGACTGCTGCGCACTAAGGATGCGGTATCGAAATCTGTTTCAGGCAACATGGTGCTCTCCTCGATTTTGATGTTCGGTTTTGTCTACTCATTTTTGTTCGTGATTTGGGTCACTGTTCTAACTGACAAAATTCAGAAGGGTCCTGAAAAATTAGAAGAAATCATGGCGCAACTTCCAGTGCCGGAGGGCGGAGTCAGCTTCTGGGAATTTGCTGGAGCGATCATGAAAAGAGGTATTTACGCGCTGGCGCCCCGCCCCGATTCGGAAGAAACAGTGGAGCAAAAAGATGAGCCTAAATGACATTTGGTTTATTCTAATGGGTGTGTTGCTCACCGCATATGGTGTCTTAGACGGCTTCGATTTTGGCGTAGGCATTTTGCACCTCCGCGCTAGTACAGATGAAGAACGACGCCTGATCATCAACTCGATTGGTCCCCTTTGGGATGGTAATGAAGTTTGGCTAGTAGTCTTCGGCGGTGCCCTCTTCGCTGCCTTTCCCAATGCATATGCCACGGCATTTTCCAGCTACTATGTTCTATTCATGATGTTGTTGTGCGCCTTAATTTTCAGAGCCGTTTCAATTGAGTTTCGCAGCAAAAAAGAACACCGTTTCTGGCGGCAGGTTTGGGATGTCTCATTCAGTCTTTCAAGTACGATGGCTGCGTTTCTGTTTGGCGTGATCGTCGGAAATTTATTCATCGGATTGCCGATTGGAACCGACATGGAATATCACGGTCGTATTCGCGATCACTTCAACGCGTATACACTGTTAATGGGCTGCTTTGCAGTTTCAGCTTGTGCAATGCATGGTTCAATTTATTTGTATTTAAAAACCGAAGGCGAATTGCAGAAAAAGGTACACGGATGGATGTGGCAAACGTTTGGAGTCTTCCTACTCTTTTATATGCTGGTCACTATTTTCACGCTTGTGCAAATTCCGGACGCGGTGGCAAACTTTAAGAGATGGCCGTGGGCAAGTATTGTAGTCGTTTTAAATGTCTTAGCGATTGCCAACATCCCGAGAGCGATTCACTTAAATAGACCTGGTTACGCGTTTGTCTCGTCCATTTGCACACTTGCGGCCTTCACCTTCTTGTTCGGCGTGGCGATGTATCCAAACCTGCTGGTGTCCAGCTTAGACCCGACCTTTAACCTGAACATCTATAACGCAGCTTCGTCGCAAAAGACATTGGGGATAATGCTGATCGTGGCGCTGCTGGGCTTGCCGTTTGTCCTAAGTTACACAGCTGTTGTCTACTGGATATTCAGAGGCAAAGTGCAGCTGGGCAAAATGAGCTATTAGCCTTTCCGCACACTGCCGCAAATATTAAATGAAGAAGCTGCCCAACAATGCGGTAACTTTTCGGCGAGTTGTGAGTCTCTAGGGAAAACAACCACAACGGGGAGGCCGGGGAATGAAAGGTTTATTGTTTGTAGGATTGCTAGGCTATGCAATCGGCACCTTATGCGCACCTAAGAAGGGCGCAGAACTCAGAAAAGAGATGAAAGACTTGATGTGCGATCTTCAAGAAACAGGGTCTGATGCGATGCTAGACGTCCAAAGTAAGGCGAGCG
Organism: Candidatus Melainabacteria bacterium; assembly: GCA_003151275.1. The sequence continues at coordinate 5,921 of PLXC01000014.1, read as the reverse complement.
AGCTTTTGGACAAAGCACAACCAGCTTTGGATCAAGTAAAAGAAAGTGCACAGACGATTCGACGCAACGCGACGAATTCGTTCAACGAAGCATTTGCAAAGGAACAGTCAGCTAGTAAGAACCGCAAAATGGAAGAGTCCAAGTATTTTGAACCATCTTCTACCAGCGCAGGAACTGCTAGCACCCTTTGATCGCATAAACAATTGACAAAAAGAGGGAGCGAATGCTTCCTCTTTTTCTGCATCGCACCACCATCTACAATTAATGCAGCCGCATAAATGGTGCATAAGCAGAGGACGAAACTTTGGTGGTTGACCTTAAAACAATGCCGACACTTTAAAATTTTTACCGATATCGGTAAAAATTCAAAGGTCAGGAAGCGATTCTGAATGCCAGATGGGTGCCGAATTTCCAGGAATGGACGGGCTTTCTATCTCTTTTGGCCTTTATACTACAAACCCATTTCAAACAATGAAAGAATTATCGATAATCGATTGTAATTGACAAGAAGAAGTTATCGATAATCGATGAAATTAGGTTAAACCGAACTAAAAGAGGATTTAGAAAAGACGTCAGGGTCGGGCACACATTCGCCACTTTTGACTTGTACCGTTACAACGTTGTTCAAGTCTGTGGATGCACACACGCTTATCTCACATTCACTGGATTATTCTATTCGTGTGCAATGAAAGCCTGATCTGATCGAAGTAAATTTCGCTGGTTCAAAGCTGGAAAGAAGCGCATGGACTTCAGGAATCCTCAGTTTTATTCAAACTTGGTGATTACGACGGGCTATTTCTTTTGTGGCGGTAACAAAACAGTAACCTTTCAGGAGTAATCTCCAAGTATCGGAATATGCGAAACGCGAACTTCACCTCGCGTGCAGTCTGCTGTGTTCTTTGTTAAAGAACGAATTAAGGACGATTACCATGAAGAAAAAACCGAATGTGCTCGAACTGCTTGTCTGGGCAGCGCTTGTAAGCTTTGTTGCCAGTCAACCGGCACATAGTCAAGCCACGTCAACTGATTCACTTGGCGCAGATTCAACCTGGACACAGTCGTTTGACATGGGCACCACTGTGGACGCGTCCGGAGCACAAGCTAATAGCGCTTTTTCATCGGGCGCTGCCGGAGACCAATCACATCAAACTATTGCCCAGCAGAAGCCTGCGGAGCTGCCTAGATCGCCGAAAGCTATCCTCGATCAAGCACACAACGGAAACATTACCGCCGGTAGTCTTGGCGGAATGACTTCTTTCCCTTCGGGAAGCTACAGCTTTGGTTTTAGCGGTGGCGGCGGTTCTACATCCCCGTTTAATACTGGGCTGCCCACAACTTCAACGGGATCCTGCGATATCAACATCGTCGAGTAGCGACTACTGTTTAATCGCCAAGAGAAATTCGACTACAAATGGAAATCTGACTACACATCACAAATGGTGCATAGCCAAATATCCTGCTTACAAACTTTATACCGCTGCAGATGAAGAGCTGGCAGCGGTATAGACACTGCTAGGTGTGTACTGAGCGCTTGTATCATATGAACTGCTTGGAGCATATTGTGCGCTCGAATCGGTCGCTGCTACGGCCGTGCTAGCGGTGCCAGGCTGCTGAACGCTGGAAACTGCCGTCTGTAAAGCGTTTATATCTTGAGTATTTCCGCTCTGCTGCAACTGCTGCATCACCTGCTGCAGAGTGGCACCATCAGCGGTGCCATTGGCAGTATTTTGAGAGACGATTTGTTCAAGAGTGGCAAATCCTTGCTGACTCATATTCCCTTGAGCACTGGTCAAAACCTGAGCCATGGCTGGATCAGATGTTGTGAGTTGAGTGATCAGAGCGTCGTTGGTTTGCGCTGAGCCAGTGGCAGTCGGCGCGGCGGAAATGGCACTGGCATCTGTTGCTGGCGCCCCCGATAAAGCGCTAGGCATGTCATTCTGAAGCACGTTCTGAAGGACCGCAACGTCTGGTGCAATAGATGGTCCAAATTGTTGGAGTTGTGTCAGAGACTGTTGCAAGGCGGTGTTGCCATCAGTTCCCGAATTGAGACTCTGAGTCATTAGTTGAGAAAGGGCACTGTAACCTGCTGGACTCATTGAGCCTTGAGCATCGGTCATGGCTTGGACTAAGTTTGGATTCGGAGGATTCAACTGGCTCAACTGTGCAATCAACGGATCCTTCCCGCCAGAATTGTCAGTTCCAGGTTGGCTGAATGTCGAATACGGGACTGCTTGGCCAGTGGCGGAAGTATCAGATCCAGCTTGGCTAAACGTCGAGTACGGAACGGCCGGGCCAGTGGCCGAAGTATCAGTTCCAGCTTGGCTAAGTGTCGAGTACGGGAGAGCTTGACCAGCCGCGGACGTATCAGTTCCAGCTTGGCTAAACGTCGAATACGGAGCTTGACCGCCTCCAGGTTGATTGAAATTCGAATATCCAATCGGCTGGCTAACTCCTGAATAATTATAATTGTCAGTCGGGGGCGCGTTCAGCCCCATCCCATTTGCTTCGGCAGAACCGGGCAACGGCGGTTGGTTAGGATCGACCAATTCTGGTCGATGTCCGTGTCCGTGATGTCCGTGGCGGCGACCACCACGTCCGTTTTGAAACTCGCCTCGGGGGTCGTTCTCGTTGCCGAATTGGCCTCGCGCAGCATCACGCTCGTCACCATTTCCGCCTTGCGAATTACCCTGATCGCCGTTTCGGCCCTGCCAGTTACCCTGGTCGCCATTTCCGCCTGGCGAATTACCTTGATCGCCGTTTCGGCCCTGCCAGTTACCCTGGTTGCCATTTCCGCCTTGCTGATCTTGTGAGATGACATCGGACCCTTGCGGAAATCCATATTGATTGAAAGATGCATTTTTGGAATGAATATCGTTGATTATTATTCTGTTGCTATCATTACCACCGCTAGGACCTCCGCCCGGTCCGTAGGCATCAGCGAATTTAAGACCTTGAGGCTCTCCTTGCGGATCTCGCTCATTCGGTTGTTGGCGTTCCCAATTTCTATCAGCATTCATGATGATTAGACTCCGGATGAGAGCACAGCGGTTCCCAGCCTTGCAAAGCTTGCAAAAGCCGGTCGAGCGAGGCTGCGACTTGATCTTCTATGGGTTGTGGGCAAGAGGTGCAAAAATGATTTACACTCCAGTGCAAAAGTAAACCTCTCCGGCAGGGATGTCAATAGCTTTTTAGACCGCAGTGCAAAGTTAACAATTCCGAGTGCGGTTTTTGTCAGCCTGTGCCGGTTAAGCGTTCTGCAGATAGCGAACTAATTGGGTGTACTCATTTAAATCGGCAGACGTGTGCTGCAAGTCCTGCCCATCGGCATACACATGCACCAGCGGTTCCACAGCATCTGGAAGCACCAAGATCCAATGTTCTGGTCGAGTTTGTATTTTGACGCCATCGAGCAATTCCATAGGACGATCCTGATGCTTTTCTACAAGCAGTCTCATCACCCGGCCTTTTCTTTCCCACGGACAGTGGACTGAATCGACTTGATAGATCAGTTGAGGAAGCTCTGAAACAGCCTGATGCAGTGAGCGTCCCTGATAAGTCAAATGCTCTAAGACTTGTCCGACCGCAAACATTCCATCATATCCATTCTGGAATTCTGGAAAAATGAAACAACCGTTGGCACTGCCCCCCAACACCGCGTCTTTCAACTTCGCTGTGGTTGAGCCAATTTCCGTTTCGGAAGCTTTGCAACGAACAACTTTGCAATTGTAGCGTCCCGCGATGCGCTCGATTGCAGAACTAGCATTCACCGGCACAACAATGGAGCGGCCAGGTTTGTCTCGTAAAATAATGTCTGCCACCACTGCCAGCAAAAGCTCGCCCCGGATGATCTGTCCTGTCTCGTCAACCAGTGTCATCTGTTCGCCGTTGCGACCGATTTGAACACCGAGCTCGGCATTCAAGGCGCGCACCACATCGGCTAGCTGTTTACGCATCGCGATGCGCTCTTCTTGACGCGGAGGCGTGTTGCGGATGGACGCGTTCAGTACTACTGTTTCGATGCCGACCTGTCCCAACAAATCCGGCAGGATTACGCCGGTTTCAGCCATCGCGTAGTCGATAACCACCTTCGGCGCTTGAGTCGTAAGGGCACCAGCCTTGGTGACTCGGGTGTAATTCGATCCGGGTACGATGCAGAAGGGAACTTTATCTTCCTCAAATACCTGCCCCTTGATATGCTGCAAAAACTCGTCCATGTAATACTCACGAACGCGACTCGGAAAGCCGATGTTGCCGACGTCTGCCGGCTGCACGCGCGGGAAATCTTCTTTGAAGAATGTCGATTCAATTTTTCTTTCCATCGCTTTTGTGATCGCCACACCTTCGCTATCGAAAAATTCGATCGTCACCTTTTCTGGCTCGCGCTGCGATACTCGCACATGAACCAGTCCGCTCGCTCTCTGCGTTTTCACGTAGTACCGTGAAATCGGCAGCGACATTGACTCAAGATTTTGTACTTCTACTCCGACAGAAATCAAACCAGATACCATGACCCTGCTGATCATCTGACTAACGCGCCAGTAGTCTCGACTAACCAGGACTGGACCACCTTTCAACGTGGCGCCGTAGGCGGCAGCGAGATTGACAGCGAACTCGGGAGTGATCTCCACATTGGCGAGACCGCGTACACCATGCGCACCAAATAAGGTGCGAGGAGCACGCGTGCCCCAAATGACGGATGAGATAACACGAGCTCCGGAATCGATGCTTTTATCTGGCCAAATACGCACATCGGGGCTGACCACTGCTTCTTGTCCAACCGATGAATTGGCACCGATAATCGCGCCTTCTAAAATTTCAGCCGAATTATGAACGGTAGCGTTATTGCAGATCACACAAGCTCGCAAAGCCGCTTGATTGCCGATGTAAACATTTGACCAAATGACTGGTCGCTTCATCGTCACTCTTTCTTGCACAACGACATTGTCACCAATGCAAGTGTAGGCGTCCAATTCCGTCTCTCGACCGATACGACAATTCTCGCCAATCACAATCGGTGGCGTCAACTTAACGGTGGCATCGATTTGAGTGCCTTGTCCTACCCAGACTCGATCTTGAATTTGAGGATATTTGAAATTTAGATTCATTTTTCCGTCGAGAACATCTTGATGAGCCTGGCGATAAACTTCCAAGTTTCCGATGTCGCACCAATAGCCGTCGGCTACGTATCCAAAAAGTGGTTCATTGCGCAGCAACAAAAGTGGGAACAGGTCGTTTGAAAAATCTTGCTCTCTTCCCATGATCACGTAGAGGAGAACTTCCGGTTCCAGAATATAAATGCCTGTGTTGACCGTGTCAGAGAAGATTTCGCTGGCGCCTGGTTTTTCAACGAATCTTTGAATTCGGTGCTCAGCATCCGTGATCACAACACCGTAATCGAGCGGATTTTCAACACGCTTAAGAACGATGGTGGCTTTAGATTTTTTCTCTTTGTGGAATTTGACTGCTGCAGTTAGGTCAATGTCGGTAAGACTGTCCCCTGAGATCACTACGAACGTTTGATCGAGTTGATCTTGAACTGCTTTGACGCAACCAGCAGTACCGAGCGGTCTGCCCATTTCTGTCGAGTAGGTAATCTTGCAACCAAAGTCTGAACCGTCGCTGAAATAATCCTTGATGGCATCAGGAAGGTAGAACAAAGTGAAGATGATGTCCTTCATATTGTGCTCTTTGAGAAGTTCGACAATATGATGCGCCATCGGTTTATTGGCCACGGGCACCATTGGCTTAGGCAAATTACTGGTCAACGGTCGCAACCGAGTTCCTGAACCACCAGCCATGATTACCGCTTTCATTTCCTCTTCCCTCGCAAATTATTTGATCGTAAATTACGTTTACTTGACGCGCTTGATCGGCGACAAAGCTGGAGCTGCCACTGCAGTTGGTGCAGCGGGAGTGGATGC
>PLXC01000051.1 GCA_003151275.1 Candidatus Melainabacteria bacterium | reverse complement strand
CGGCATTATCCCCCTGACTATTACGTCATTATGCCACATGAGTCGCCATATTCGCCAGTCGTCGCGCAGCGAGACGGCACGTCAAGCTGCGCTACCTAGCATTCTCCAGCTCTGAGCTACCCCACTTTATCCTGCCATACATGTTATCGGAAAGCACACTTTGGTGTGCGGCTGCAGCTAGAAGCTTGCAGCTACTTCCGCTGTCGCTGCCCGCTCGGCGTTGGCTTCGCCTAACCTAAATCCTTCACGCTGATGTTCTATCTCGGCTGGACTTTGTCCAGGTAACTTGTCTCAATCTTTGTTTGCCTACCGAGATCTCCAGTCGGACTTTCCCAACACTTTCACTCTCCTGGTTACAGCACATGATTTTCAGTCGTATGATTTGAAGCGTTAACTACAAGGTGCTGGCAAGTGAGCGGAATAGAAAAAGAACGAGAACAACAAGAAGAGCAACAAGCTAAGCAAGAACAGAAAGATTGCTATGCAGATCCCAAAGACAACTTTGAGGGCGTTCACTTCCTCTGGTTCGCCTGTTTGGAAGACAAGCTTTGTACGCCGATTATCAACTGCCAGTTTCAACACCCCTATGTAGACTTGGTCTTGGACATAACCGGCATTACCCAGGGTCCAAGAATCGACGGCGCCCACCCCACTGATAAAACACTATTTGGGCGCACCGATCACTTAAGAGAGCCAATCAACGAAGGCTTCGATCGTCAGAGCCTCTTACAGTTTCAAATTTGCACCGATGATGATTTTGAAAATCGAGACACCTGGCGCAGACTTCATTTCAAAGGCAGATATGCCACGCCCCCCTTCTTCCATTTCACTGTCGATCTTCCTGAGGACGTAAGACAACAGATGCAGAGCCAAGGTTCGATTGTGGGCCAGCAAACTGCCTCCTTCAAACTGCACATCGTAGATCAAGTTCTGATGACCGGTGATTGGGCGGGCGTGCCAAGAGAGAGCATCCACCCTTGTGTGCCAAGACCGCCCGCTAAAGACACCGCTCAAATCGCCGCCGACTTAGGCAAAAAGACCTGGTCCTTCACCAAGGCTGTAATCAATGGTCTGGGCGAACTGGCTACAAACGTAGCGGCTGAAAACAAGCGCGAAGCGGCCGATCGCAAACTGCTAAAAGCGGAAAAAGGCACCTGGCATTCGCACAAGGCTTATCCTCACCTCTACGAAGAAATTCAGAATTGGTTGTGCAGCCCAATTGCCAATGGCGAGCAATTTCGCGTTGTCTCTAACATTCATAATCAGCAGCTGCAAGCCAGCCTCAATTTCGTTGAATATGTCGCCCCGCAGTATCCACAATGCAGTCGCACCATCACCTTAATCCTTAATTTCGTGCCGCTTACAGAAGGCACTGATGTCAACTTTGACTGGGTGGTTGTGCAGGATTTGCATGCCGGCAGTATCCATGGCCCGCAGATGATCAGGATAGTCAACAACGGCATCCGCCACTGGTGTGAAGTTGACACCGATCCAGCTTTGTAGCCGCCTCAATACAAGCTTCCTCTACAAAGATATTACGCAGAAAATAACAAAAAGACCCCGTCTTCGGCACCATCATTACGAGATCTCGAACTCACCGACAAGCAAACGGACCATCCCCCGGACGATGTTTAGCACCAATGGCGATACCGGCAAGGTGGCTAAAAGCCCGAGGCGTGAAGCCCCGGGCTTTGCCGACGATGACCTAGTCATCTAGGTCTTCGTCATAGTCCTGGTACTCATAGCCTCCGGCGCCAGGCTGGAGGTCTGCAGCCTCAATTTCAAGTTCTAGGCAGCATGCCAGGCAGGCTGCTAAACGAAGGTGACAGGTGTGTCCCGCTTCGGTCATGGCGAGGGCTTGCTCCTCGTCCAGCAGCATTTCGTCGTTTGCATCGATGAGACTGAGCTCTGCGACGTCGATGATGTTCGTGACAGGGATGGATTTTGTAGTCATAGCGAAATCCTCATAAATCCGGCTTCGGCACCGGCTACCAATGGGCCACCATCAACTTAATTTTTATTGTCAATACTGGCGCAGCCACCCGCAGGGCTTGGTGTTTACTACAAAAATTTTGATGGTACCCTCAATAAAGCCGGTGGAGAGGACGACGAGATCCAGTGGAAACCGCATAGAGACACAAGGCTGGCGTAGTCAGCCGACTAAAAAAGCGGTTGGAACGGTGTGTGCGGACAGTAAAAAGATGCGCCGCGGCTCAAAATAGCGACACCTCAAACTCACCGACAAGGAGTAAATAAAAAATTCTTCTTCCGCGCCTCCCACCCCATGCGGATGCAAGAAATTTTTATTTACTCCGCCCCTGGGACCCTCCCAATGTTCAGGCACCAGATGCGCCACCATTAAAAGCGCCAATAAACATTGAAACTGATCCCCACCTCGCCCAAATTATTTAGGAACGACCAAAAAAAAGGGGGCTAAGCCCCCTCCCTCAGGCACTCAATGCAAGGATTTGCGGCATTGCATGTTCTTGAAAGGTATTCGTACCAGCTCTTCAATGCTCGGTTCTGCTTTTCAACAGTATCCAGAGCGAAGATTGCTGCGTAAACTTCCTCGATTTCAGTATCGAGGAGCTCGTACATAATGCTCTTCATTTCTGGATCGTAATCGTCTTCGATAATCTTGTACTCGTTCTCTTGATTGAAATTGTTCATCTTCGGATCCTCTTGTATCCGGCATCTCCGCCGGCTTCTTAAGGGATACCGCCCAAATTTTAGTTGTCAAAAAAATGGCGCAGCCACCCGCAGGGCTCGTTTATTTGACCACTCAAATTTTGGTGGTACCCTCGAAGAAGCCGGCGGAGAGGACGACGAAATCCAGTGGAGAGCAGCATATAAAAATTAGGCTGGCGTAGTCAGCCGGCAAAAAAAGCTGCTCGGAACGGTGTGTGCGGACAGTAAAAAGATGCGCCGCGGCTCAAAAGAGCGACACCTCAAACTCACCAACAAGGAGTAAATAAAAATTTCTTCTTCCGCGCCTCCCAAGCCATGCGGATGTAAGAAATTTTTATTTACTCCGCCCCTGGGGCCGTTCGATCAGCGAATGTCTACGCACCAAATACGACACCATCAAAAAACAGTCCTAAGATTTCTTCTTGCCGCTCTCAATTGCAGCCAGTAACTGAGCGTATTGAGCTTTCTGCGCCTCAGCCTGCCCTTTAAGTTCCGCTGCTTCCCTAATTGCGTTGTCTCGCTCAGTCCGCTCCTTTCTACTTGCTTCCTCAGCCTTCTCTAGCGCCTGCTGCTTTTGATCGGCTAATTTGCGCTGTTCGCGGCCATCGGCCTCAAACTTTGCAGCGCTATCTTCTGCCTTTTTCAGCGCTACTTTTACCTGTTCAATTGTGGCCGTCGCTAGATTCTGGGCTTGCTTGTGCTGGTCGCGCTCTTCTTCCGCTTCTGCCCGCAATCGCTCAAAGTCTTTTTCTTGCTTCCCGTTTTGTTTCTCAAGCTGCTCAATCGTGGCTTTGTGTGCGGCGCATTCAGCTACAGCTGCATGAGCAATCCCTTCCCAGTCGGTCAGGTTCTTTTTCAATTCCTCTATTTGGTCAGCCAGCGCTTCATTCTCCGCTTCGAGCTTATCCGAGGCGTCCAGGGCGACTTGAAATTTATTCAGGGCCGCCTCTACTTCTTCGGTCGCCTTGTCTTTCGCTGCCTGAATGTTCTTTTCAGCAGCGAGCGTTACCAGCCTCCAAGAATTAGCAAAACCTGCCATCACATCAGCCGGTATTTCACTGCTCGTTGTTGTTATTACTGCCGGGCGCTTTTCTTTTTCCCAGACTTCCAGAAGTTTGTAGATTGTGCGCAAACTGCCACCGCCGAGCGCGTCTAGCACTGCCGTCGCTGTCACGTCCTTTCCCTCTGCTACTAGCCTATTTGCCGTCTCAAAGAGCTCATCAGCCTCAATTGCCCGTCTGCGCGCCATTTCAACACCTCGCCCCTCTCTGTATTTGTTCATCGTACACCCAATTTGACTTTTTTACCTTATTTATTATTTTTACTATTACCATTTTTATCATTATTACCATTTATTATTATCAAAAATAAGCGCAGGAAATAGCGATTTTTGCTGCTGGTGTCAACTGGTTGGGCTTCACTACCAAGCTGCCGCCGGCTGACCCGTGTTAGGGTGGTGGGCGGGTAGCCACGCGGGAACCGCGCATGACAACAGCCCGATTCAATCTATGCTGCCCGACATTGCACACCTTCCAACGGGAGCGCGCTCAACCGCTGAAGGATCAAGCGCGCTTTCGTGCCTGCAATTTGTTACTTGTCCTTCCACAAGTGCGGCAACTCTTCCCTCATGCTCGTCAGCCCATTCGAACTGACAATCACATGATCGATCACGAGCACACCTAACAAAACCCCGGCCTTAATCAGCGTCTCAGTAGTTTCAATATCTTCTTTGCTCGGCAGAAGCGATCCACCTGGATGATTATGAGCCACGATAATTGCGTAAGAATTAGCCACAAAAGCCGCTTTGAATACCTCCCTCGGATGAACAAGGGAAGAACTCAAAGTGCCATGCGAAACAATCTGGTAACCGATCACCTGATTGCGCGCATCTAAGTGAAATGACACGAAGTGCTCTTCACTGTAGTGCTTAAGCGGCTCAACAAACCGTTCTAGACTCTCTGGACTAAAGATCGGAATCGGCTCAGGACCCGGCTCCTTAATCAAAGCCAGCCTAATCTGCGGCACAATGTATTTAAGATGCTTCTTCAAATGACGACCATAACGGCTATTCATCAGCTTTCCTCTTCTCTCGCTCTAGTCAGGCACCCCTGTCCTATCGCTGTTAGTCATGACCCAGACGGATGCTTGCGCACCGCATGCAGCGCATGCCCGTAACCGGAATCCACGGGGTCCCCGTGTCAACGCCCTCTCGCGTAGCGACCCGAAGGGCTTGGGGGGCGATTTACACGGGGGTGGTTTCGGTTACGCTGGCAACGCGGGCATGCAGGTAGCAAGCATCCCGTACACCAAAAACGAGAGAACTCAGCGGGGCGTGCACTATAGCTAGCCACCACTTGTAGTGGCGACGAAACAAAAAGAAGCTGACCAATAAAAAAAAGAAATAAAAAAAAGAAACAAAAACAAGAACAAAACAAACAAACAAGAACAACAAAAAGAAAAAGATTCCTTTGGCCACTAATCAGCAATGATTGGTGGCAGACATAAAAAAGATCCCGGAAAAACGGAAAAGGAAGGCAGGGAGCTTTAGCCCCTGCCTTTAGTCCTATCTAACTGCTGAAGTCAGCTTCAACCTAGGCGTCGGTTTAGTTGCCTCAGGAGGCGTTTCCGCCGGAGCGACTGGTTTCTTGCCGCACAGGTAGAAGTCATGCAGTTTGATTACTGGCTTCGTCTTCTGTACAGTCACTCCTCCTTGATCCGAAGAAAAGGTGGAAACCGACAGGGCACCATAGAGGACTACCTCACGTCCTTTGGTGATGGTTTGAAGGACCCGGTCTCCTAACCCATTCCAGGCATCAACATCGATCCATAGTGTTCTTTCTTCGTCTTTATTGGCTGAATACTCTTTCACCGCGATCGAGAATTTGACCACCTTGCTGCCTGTGTCATCAAAGGTTTTGCTACGGGGATCTTGTCCGACGTGGCCGGCTAGAGTGATTTGGTTATTATTCATAATTTGCTCTCCTGTGAGCTGGGGTTTAGTGAGTCCGTAATTTCCCAAGCTGTGCCGCGAAGCGCTTTTCGGATGTGTCAAATCGCGCAAGCGTCCGCAGGATTCAATTTGACGCAGCCGGAAAGTTGTGAAATCGTGACTCGCGTAAAAAACACCAGCTCACAGGAGAGTAAATTTGGATAATAACCAAATCACGTTTGAAGGACACGTCGACATATGATCCCCGTAGCAAAACCCAGACACAGGCAGCAAGGTGGTCAAATTCGAGTGCGGTGAAAGTATTCAGCCAATAAAGACGAAGAAAAAACAAGGAGCGATGTTGATGCCTGGAATGGGTCGAGACCGGGTCCTTCAAACCATCACCAAAGGGCGTGAGGTAGTTCTAAAAGAGCACTGACAGAACCACTTAAAATTCGGATCAAGGAGGAGTGACTGTGCAGAAGACGAAGCCAGTAATCAAACTGCATGACTTCTTCAAGCGGCAAGAAATCTGGCGCTTCGGGAGAAACGCCACCTGAGGCAACTAAACCGACGCCAAGCAATAAGCTGACTTCAGTAGTTAGATAGGACAAAAGACAGGGCTAAAGCCCTGACTTTCTTTTTCGTTTTTCCGCTACCTTGTAAAAAATACAAAGAGCCTCCAACCCTATTGCCCTATTCGTACAGAGCACCAATACGCTCAAACTCACTAAAGGCAACCTTATACTCATCAAAACGCTTGCACTTGTGCAAGAAGGCACAATAGTGCAACAACACCGGCAAGAACATATAATCATTGCGCCTGCCGCGCACACGAATCAAATCGAGCGCTTCCTGAAACAAACTCTCCGCTTCATAATGATGCTCGAGATCAGACGCATCCAGTGCCTCAACAAGCACAACGTCAACACGTTCAGACAACGCAAGATCCACGGTCATAAGATGCTTCATCAGATTCTTCTGACCAGGAGTGTAGCCTTCCCAGTCCTCAATATCGGAGATCGAAATTTCCTTACCGTTCATGCTTCACCAAGATATGTAAGAGTAATATATTCATAGACCGCTAGTATTTAGTCAACGACTTGATAGAGTGCCCAGAGAACAATTCCAGCTGAGAGGAGGGGTGCACCGATGAGCGACGAAAAGGATAAGCTGGAATCAATCGACGAAAAATTAGAGCGCATCTACGAACAAATCGACAACGCAGACTACCTCGAAAAAAAAAGAAATAGAGACTATCACGATAGTAGAGCTCGACAGCAGCTTATATGGGAACAAGGCGGAGCAAAAGATGATAGGCGCGATTAGGTAATGTTAGTCTTGAATGTAGTTCCAACGGAGCTTGTTAACGGCCCAAAAAAATCAAGGCAACTATCGATTCTGAACAGAAGAAGGTGCACGCACATGAGCGACGAAGAATCAACTAAGAGCAAAATTGAGCGCCTGCTAGAGAAAATTGAAAAAAGCAAAGAGCTAAGTCAACAAAGCCGAAAATGGTTAGGCGACCACGACCTTAAACGACAAGTAGACTGGCAGCGGCGTGGTGGTCGGGACGATCAACGGGACTGAGAACAATCGGACTAGTGCCGAAGTTAGATGTTAGACGCCAAAAATTTCTTGACCAATAGGCCAATCAGATTGTTATGTTGATTAATCGCGTCAATTATTGCTAATCGAGAACATGCCAAACATTCAAAATGACCGCCGGTGTGCGCATCTCGCTCAAGATCACATGCGTATAAATGCAGGATGTCCTGCAGCAGACTATTCTCAATCGGATTGCTAAACTGGTTCATCTTCCCTCCCACTTACTGGAAAAAAGCATAAACAGGAAGTCAGGTTTCCAACATGTGGAATAACACAGAGTGCGAGAATCAATCAAATCACAGCTAACCATGAGGACAATATCAATGAACAAGGCTCTCTTAATAGCGCTCAGCGCACTCTTCATCTTCATGACTGGAGCCGACGCCAGAGAAGTAAAAGTGCATGGCTACACCAAAAAAGATGGCACCAAAGTTGAGGGTTACACGAGATCAGAAAAGGACCCTGCCACCGTTGAAGTTAAGGGCTACACCAAGAAAGACGGCACAAAAGTAGCCGGCTATACCAGGAGAGCCCCCAAGAAGACCAAGTAAGGCAAACTGATTCATGTCAATTTGAATTTGCCAAAACTTAGACGGATCAGGAGCGTAAGTTAGTGCATTAGTGGACAAGAACCACTGATGCCGTCATCAACTTACCAGGGCTCTATGTCAAATCACGAATTAACCGAAAACGGTCGTACCAGAGAAGCCGTACCTTCCCCATACGCGACCATTGCTGCTAATTCCTGGAACGCATATGACATGCGTGGCTTGACTGCTGCAAGCTCTTCTCAAACTTTAACGATGTTCGGCAATCTAGACTTGATCTGCCAGTCACAAGCTGGTTCCACCGAACTATTCTCCGAATTGACACTTGCCGGACTTAATGCAAACGGCAAGCCTTATGCTCTGCACACACAAGAAGCGTCTCAAGCGCCGACGGCAATTCCACCGCTTGGCGAGACGGCAATAACAGCACCATATTTGTCACATACGAAACTGAACGTGCAGATAACACCAGTCCCAGAAGTATCGACCGGTGTCGCACCCGATCAACTGTTGAATCACGCAGCAACCGTCATGTCCGCCGGCGCCGAGGCAGTTCGTCCGATAGAGGACCATCTAGCGCAGCCAAATGCACTAAATAATGACCTGATCAACATTCCCACCCTTGCCATCAAACACTTAAGCCAAAGCGCCGAACAGGTAAACAACGATATAAAAAATCTCGGTGCCGGCGCTTCACACCTAATTGAACAAACAGTCGACATCTTGAATAAACCAATGACTGCCGACCAGCGGGCAAAAATGTCAGGCAACATGCTTCCCCTGTTCTTCATGGAAGGTCCAGGCGGCAAGAAACCTCTGGAGAACGATGCAGTCAAACAACTTAATTTAGAACAGAAGAGCGAAGCCGAACTAAAAGCACTTGGCATAGAACGCGGGCAACTTCTCGACGGTGTTTACGCAAAAGATGGAATAATTGCACCGACTGATGGACTGGAAGCAGTTGGAAAGATTCGCCAAACACTTGGCACCAGCTTTAAAGACATCGAAAAAAAGAACATCGCCTTTGCTGAAATAAACATTGCAGGAAAACCCGCATCCATGGTTGCAATCAACGGATCAGAAACAACAGCCGGAACTGCTGGATTACCGGAAACTCCGATGTTCAAAACGAACAATCGAGGCATGCTTGTTCACGATCGAGACTCTGAATACAAACTCCTGGAGGAAATCGCCAAGGGATTGTCGCCGGACGCAAAAGGATCGATCGCCATGTTTACCGAACAAATTCCATGTTCAGCTTCCTGCAAAGGTGTCATCGACCAATTTAGAGCAAAATTCCCGAATATCACATTTCCTGACCCAACCTACGCTTATGAGAGTAAGAGTGCAAGATTGGACGCAAACTTTGGAGGTAAATAATGCAAGCAACTTCACCTAAAGCGCTTGCCGCGAAGCTCATTGAGGCTGGACTTGCCACTCCGGAAACAGTGGCCGGCTGCAGCGAAGAAGAAATATCTCAACTCGAAGCAAAAGCCGGCGTTCTTCTTCCTGCAGCCTATAAAGACTTTCTTCGTACCTTTGGTAAAGAGTGCGGAACGTTTTTAAATGACTGCTGCTTTCTCTATTCAACCCTGCTCTTATATTGCCGTCCTCTTGCCGAAGAACTAGCCCACGCAAATGAACTCAGGCTTATGCCTACCTGGTTTGTGTTCCTCGAACGCGACGTCATGTTTCTATACTTTGATACCACTCAGGGTGATGATCCACCTGTTTGGCGCTTCAAAGAAGGAGACAGCAAGCCTGAACTGATGGCGGAGAGTTTCTCCAACTGCCTGAATAGTTTGGCAACGGTCGAGATTGACGCTGTGTCAAGGAAGATTTGAATATTACTCACGTCTGACAGAACCGACAGGTTGCGGTGGTGATGGCACACAAGTACGCCGATGCGATTGATTTACTTGCGCCGCTCCTATCTTTTCAAATTCTTCCGAAAGTAATGGACCATGGTGAAAGTCTTTGAAGAAGCGCTCTATCAGCGGTTCGGCGGAGGCGTATTTATCTTGTGCCAGGTAGAGTCCAATCAAATTACTAAGATCGGCAGCGACTTTTTTACTACAAAAACCTTCAATAGTTTCGTCGATGTGCAATGCCATTAAGAAACTGCGCTGGGCTGAGTCCCACTCGCTACGCTGCGCTTGCTCAATTCCCAAATCAGTCATCTTCGCGGCAACCATTCTCATTCGTGAAATGTTTGACGATGGCACTTCGTTCTGTTCCAGCATTACTTGAAATTCTGCTGCAAAGCACACCGCCTCACTCAAAAAAACGGGATGAGGTGGAGAAGCCACGCACGGTGCAGTCAAAATGATAAGGGGAATAATCGCCGTCACTGCTAATCGATGTTTCATTGCCTGGTCCACCATTCAGCCCAAGCTCTTTTATTCCCTAGAATGTGCAGGGAGCATGACATGATTTAAGGCTTTTATTCCTTAGAGCGACGGAGGAGTGAGCGCGAAGCGCCCTAAACATATGTGTGTAATGACCGACCATGAAAGTATGCCAAACTGGAGATGTGGAGAGACTTAAGTATAAAGATGAATCGTGAATTTTCCGAGAGAGAACTTCTGGTTGCAGTTTTGGAAGTACTGCTGTCTGCTCACGAGTCTGGTGGTCTTAGTGGCGATGGCATTTTTTATAGGCTGAAAGCGCAAACAGGTTTAGAGTTAGACGAAGATGCCGCGTTTAAGCGATTAGTTCCAATGGTGCAAAATCTCGAAAAACAAGGCTACATTGCGGAAGACGGGAACGGGTGGGTGCTAACCGATGAGGGAATCGATTATGCCTCTAAGAACGTTTTTCAGAAGAAGAGTTAGCCAAGCTCATGAAGTGGTCAGTGATTGACCTTGAAAGTGACTTCGCGAATCAAATTGCAGGCGAACCGGCAATAGCACTCAGTACGATAGTTTTCACCACGAATAATTTCAACCGAATCAGACATAAACGCCCATGAATAAAGCACTGTGATGTAACCTGGTAATAGGTGCGTCGTTCATCGTTGGAGACGTCCTGTGAAGACAAATTCTGTTCAACTGGTGATCGAAACAGCGATGGTCATACGCCATCGTCGCGAGGCCTTGCATTTAAGCCAATATGAACTGGCTGGGTTATGCGGGTTGCACAAGACGTATGTTGGTGCAGTCGAGCGGGGGCAGCAAAGGCTTCACATCAAATCTCTCGGCCAAATAGCAGCCATGCTCGGAGCACCACCGTCAAAATTACTGGAGATGGCAGAGCATCAACCATCAGCAAATATTGATTACGCTGCGGCTAACAATTTTGACTACTTCCGAAAACCAATCGATCCAGAAAAATTAGTGGTAGCAGTCGCTTGTGTTTTGCAAGAACAGCGTGAAATGCAAGGAATTAGTGAAGTCCGTTTAGCTGAAATTTCCGGATTAAACCAACGTTACATAAGCATCTACGCCAATACCGGATACGACCTTTCATTAGATAGCCTGAACAGGCTAGCGATGGCGCTCGCAATCAGAACGTCAAAAGTTTTGAGGTTAGCAGAGCGCTCCCTAAACAACAAGAAAACGATGGAAAAGATTCCAAAGTCATTCGCTTCCGAAGCCGAAGAGATGGTTACGGCCGTGATGCGTGCTGTGAGCGATGAACGTAAATGTCAGTCAATGACACAAAAGAAACTGAGTGAACGTTCTGGTTTTACCCAGCCGTATGTCAGCGATCTTGAGAATCATTGGCACAATATCTCAATGAAGCAACTCTTCAAACTAGCTTCGGCACTGGAAGTGCCCGCCTCAAGATTGCTAGCACGAGCAGAAAGAGAGATAAACAAGAGAGAAATTGCGAAAAAATCAACTAGACAGAAAAAGAAATAATTCAGTGTCGTGATTTGGCGAGATCAATTGCCGACTTTTTTGGCGCGCTAATTTGGCAAAAGCTGACGAATTGTTTGGCATTCAACCCCAGTCTGCCTTTCCGTCTCGACCAACTGTCAAATAAACCGCCAAATATTGCCAAACAATTTGCCAAGTGACACCCATACTGTACTGAGTTCTGCCGGAAAATTGAAACATAATATACTTTTCCAGACACTCAACTATTAACCAAACTTGATAGCGACAAGCAGTTAACGCATGCTAGTGAGAAACTTGTTGTCCGCACCAAACGACCGCGTCGAACCAGTTCCAGCTTACGAAAATTGTTTCGGGAGGCAATTCAGGAATTACTCCAGGAACGCCAATCTTAAGACGTCGTACGTCATGATTCAGGTCGTCATTAGGAGTTTCAATCAAGGATGGCACAGGGAGATGATTTAGGCTTTGTAGTTGAGATATTTCAGCAATCCGATAACACTCATACTTTGAGTCCAGCAACATCGCTAAATTTTGATACTGTGTCGTTCTTGCTGCGTGACTTCCAGCTGGAGGAACGTAGATATGGCCCAAACCGACCCAAACCGCCACTCGGTGCGTTGTACCATCTAAGGCTGTATCAATCAGCTCGAACATATGATTGTCGCGTCCCGGATCTTTTTTATTGATAAAAATGATTTCAAGGCCGCTTTGAAAACCACGTTTGACCATATTTAAATACGTTCGTCGAATTAAGGTTCGAATGCTGCGCTTTTTACTGAACTTGTTTTTTATCAATCTTTGGTATGTTCGCAGGCCCTTGCAATAGGCGATCAAGGCTGACCTGTCCTCATCACGCAGCTCAATTGCTAAGTGCGTAAATCCTAGCTCTTGCAACCTCGGAATGAGTGATCGACCAATCTGCCTGAACACACCGTTCCTATGCTCTTCGCCAAAAAGGACAACCCGCGTCTTCGCTCGTTCTTTAAGGGTCTCAAATATGTTGTCGACGACTTCGTCTAACACAAAATTTCGATCTCATTTGTCTGCAGAGAGATGCGGGATTTAGTCAACAAGTAAACCATTGCATGTTCACATTGGCAACTATGAACAATGCATGCATCTGCCGCGCCTCCTTCCGATTGCAAGATAATGGTTTCAGCAGGACCCACAATCACTTGCTACAGGAGCCGGTCGAATGCCGTTAAGCTGTCTGCGTGGAGACGAGAGGCTATTGTCATACAAGTTGAACGCCCAGCAGTGGGAAAGTTTAACGCAAGAAAATAGACGCTTGCGAAACCTTAGAATGCCTTGCTGCGACTCAAAAGTTGTTTTAAGACGAAGCAAAAAACAATTACCTTTTTTCGCGCACTACACTCAAGGAACTTGCTTGGCAGGTGGCGAAAGCGCACAACATCTTTCTGCCAAATTTCAAATTGCAAAAGCGGCTGAATCAGCAGGATGGATTGTTACCACCGAAAAACGAGGTTTTACGACAGAAGGTGAGTTGTGGATCGCCGATGTTTATGCAAGTAAAGCAGGAAGCGTTTCTGTAGCATTTGAAGTGCAACTCGCGCATCAAAGTGATGAAGAAACTGTGGACAGACAGCGGCGATATGCAAAATCCAAAGTTCGAGGTTTATGGTTTTTTCGTCAAAGAGTATCAATAGAAACCCAACAGATACCAGCTTTTCAAATCATCGAGGACAAAGCAACTTCCAAATTCACTGTGTTAGTTAGAGTAGGGAAACACTCTCAGCAGACAATCAATTTATCGGAGTTTATCGTCGGTACACTAAACGGGCAACTTAAGTTCGCACCTGTCAGAGGCGAGCAAATACCGGCCGAGGCCTATGGTGGTCAATTGTTTTGCATAAAGTGCCGGAGAATGACTTGGGTACTCACGCACTTCAAAGCCAAGGCAAATCACATTTTTAGTAATTTTGAGAACTGGACTTTTTACGCTGATAACTTCAAGACCACAGAATTATTACTTAAAACAATTCCAAAACTCGCAGAACTTCCTGCACATAAGATCGGTGAATTCAGAGACACTCCATTTAAAACTGTCTGTATAACTTGCTTTCATTGCCGCGAGTTTATCGAAACGTATTTAGGCAACGGAACAATGAAGCTCTTTCAGACTCCGATAATGATAAGCCCAGAGCTGATAAACGATGCACCACTTGTGCTGGAAGGCGCTTGGTATTGGTGGTTCGATGTTCGTCGATGACGCTGATTTGTGAATGTGCTATTTCGACCCGGTCCCCAGGATATAAAAACTGTATCCCATAGCCTGTGAATTTGGCGAAATAAATTGCCGACTTTTTGGCTCGTTATTTGGCAAAAGTTGGCGAATCGTTTGGCAGATTCAAGCCCAGCCTGGCTTTCCACTGGAATCGATTGCCAAATAAATCGCCAAACATCGCCAAATAATTCGCCATGGCACAGGTGCAAAATGCGATTAAATTGCCTGGTAGTAAATCGCAAGCCCTGAAATATGTTTGAGCAACACATACTCTGACTGATATTGTAGCCAGGTAAAATAATTGGCAATTGCTGTTCAAAAAATCGCCGAGTTATTCTTGAGTCGGTGAATCGGAGTTAAAAGAGTGTCCGTGTCAGAACAGAGCGAAAAGAAAAGGTTGAGCTGGCCCGCGGTTTCAGCGATTGCTTCACTCGGCACACTTTCGATCGCCGTGTTTTATTTATTCGTTTTTCCTCGGGCAAACCTGGGATGGGCTCTTTTGTCTCAATCTTCACTGCTCTCTGATGGACCTCAAAATTCTCATGTGGCAGTTCTTGTTGACAATCATCCAAGTAAAGATGTTCAGTTAGTTCGACTAAAGTTAGCAAACATTGGTAATCAAACAATTCATGCAACAGATTTCGATGATGAAGTATCACCAGGGCAAAAAGGGCTAGCTTTCGAATGTAGCGACAAGACAGCAAAAATGTTGTCTGCCGATATTGAAGCAATGAATCCGCAAAGTAGAAAACCATTACCACTCATCATTGCTAATAACCAATCGTCAATTGTTCTACCTCCGTTTAATTTTAATCCGGGGGAATCAGTTACCCTGCGTATTCTTCTTGCTCCCAAGGTAGCTAATGTGGCGTTAGTTGGTCATATAGCGGGAGTGAATATCGAAGACTCATCAGTTGGGTACCATGCCTTTAAACGCTTCATGGATTACTTTGGGTGGGTGCTCACGGGGTTATTCTTTATTTTCTGGTCGGCTGCTTCGACACGATTCAGTGGCAAAACGCCGATGCAGAAATCAGACATAATCCTAGTAATCGTTGTAAATGTACTTTTAGTGGCTATTGTGATTGCATTCGTTCTGGACTTTTGGTTACAGATGCGCATGCAACTTGTACTTTGATCTTTTGCAGCCGTCTTGACCGCTGAGCGGAAATACAATTCGCAAACTTACACCAATAGCATGCAGCAACTGGTCAAATTTTCTTCATCAGAATCACAAATGATTCCTGCTCAAAATGATGATCATTGGTGAGTATCTCGGATATGTTTCGATGTTTCATTTCCGCCATTGAAATGCAATCTGTCATGCTGTAGCCCTTATCCGAACGAGTCGAATAAAGCTGAATAGCATTGTTGAAAACAGGTCGACTCTGAGGCAGTATCGTGAAATTGGGATCTTCTTGAAGTGCGTAGTAGAAGTCTAAAGCAAGCTCCCTGGCATGGGACCCTCTCTCGCAAAAGAAATTGAGAAACTCAGTGATGACGCTGTCGCTTGTGTAGACGTGAGCATTATCCAGTTTTTCACTGGCCTCAATCGCTAACTTATGCCACTGATCGTCTTTTGCTACGAGTGCAACCAAATAATTGGTGTCTGCAAAGACTGCCCGCATTTAGGACTGAGCGCCATAGAGATAATTATCCAATTTCTCTACAGAATCTTTTGGAATATTTTGAAAAGCCTCAGGCGGTGCCGCCTCAATGAGTTGTTGACAGCGTTTCCAAAATGGAACGGCTACTTCTTTAATTTCAATTGGCTTTGTTGAATCCAATAATTCGACCACGTCTAAGCGTTTAATTTTATCCATGGTGCCATCCGCCGAAAAGTCTGCAAGACCCGTCATTCTAACTTGTAAACCAGTTTTAGATTCAAGCGCTTGAAATATGATATCTGTAAAGTCATCTTCGAAAGGTGCTTCAACTTCCAAACCGTGAACAAGAACGGCAAACTTCGGCTTGTTCACTCTCGCCATGACGACGCTACCGATGATGTCAAACTCGTCCTCGTATTCAGATAACGTACGTCGTTCAAATTCTTCTCGAACATTTTGAGTAAAGCGAGCGATTCTTCCGGTACGGGCACTCTTTTGTTCGATATATTCATCGTTTTGGAGTGTTCTTCCATAGTTTGCGAATAAGGGAATTACGTTTTTAGGTAGAGCAGCAGGGATTCGCTTACCGCTGTCAACACATTCAATAGCTTCGTTCACCAAGTCAACAGCATCATCTAATTCATCTGCAATAACCAACAGATGTCCAGATGGAATTTCACGACAGATCGGAACAGCAACACTTCCCTTTTCCAGGTTGAAAATTTTCAGGCGAAAATCATCTTCAAGATTTTTTTTCAAGCGTTGTTTTTCGGGATTGTTCTTTCTCCAAAGTTCCTTGGCAGTTTCAACAATTATCCGGTTGTATGTCACTAATTCTGGAAGTACGTCCAAGTCTAATCCGTGGTCGTTGAAGCGACGACCTTTGAAGGTGTTGGTTACGAGAGGTTCACTCTGAAACATTTGATTTCTCTTTCCAAGAGACTGGCATACCATACAAAGATATACCCAACATAGGACAAACTTAAATTAATTGATGAACCCTACAGCAATAAAACCTCAAACTGCGAATGCCTTCAAACACAACGAGGAGGTCCTCGATCGCTCATTGAGCTGACGCGGTTATCAGAGCTAAGAGTGCTTCTATAACTCCCCATATAACTTTTTAAACGATCAGCTGAATGAGCTAAGAACGAGAGCTGAGAATCAGGAAGAGATTCTTGAAAAAACACAAAAGCCGCCAATAAAATTTTTTCTGAAAAAGAATCTGAACTACTACCATCCGGGGCAGGCACCCTTAGAAGATCTAGAACTAAAAAGGAGTTCAAATCGCCTCCTACACTTGATAACACACCAGGAATCGATATCTTCCATATATCCGAATGGCTGCTTATGGTTTTATTGCAGCAACCAGTTAGTCTCATTAGTTGTCGAAGAGTGACTCGGCGGCCTTGCGATACGAGAAGCTCAAAAGCTTGTTTGATTTTTTCTCTGGCTGTTTTACGACGTCCTTCATTACCTTTGCGGAAGTCTTCCGTGGACCAGACGCGCCCAGTCGCTTTGTAAAGAGCTATGAGCCTTTCCACGGCTCTTTCCGTAAGTGCGTATTCTTCATAGGCAATGGTGGCAGTAGGTCGCCGCCAAGCAACCGCTCTTTTTATTTGAGTTTCTACTTTGCGCCAGTTACCGCGCCGAATGTGATTACAAAAACCGTTGTGCTTTTGCTCAAGCCAGGCGCGTATAAGTTCGTACCTTAGGTGATCATTAGCGTGTCCCGGCATTGCCGGTATGTCTTGCTCATCGTCGCCATGCCATAAATAATGCTCAACAGCAAGGATTGCGTCATGTCTCTGTCCAATCGCCGTCAAGCCAGTCTGCCAGAACTGGCGTCCACTTTCGTACTTTTCTGAAAGTAGCCTGTAGTTAAACAGTTCATCAAAACCCTCAGTATCAATGGCTTTTCTATGAGCATTATTGTCTAGTTCGTTTGCGTAAGCTTTAGCATTTAACTGAGTCTCAATCAGGCTTTTACTGGTCGTCCAATCACTAGAGTTCTGATCAAGATCGTCCAAGAAAAGACGCAAAGCAGTATCGGTTGCCAAATCTTCACGTCGTTGTAAGACATTGCCAAATTTATCGAGCCAGGCAAAACCCTGCTGTAAGGGAAGCCTAAAGCCGCGACCATCAGGAGAAACTTCAAGCGTGCCGTTGCGGATTTCGTAGTTATTGGCAATCAGCCAGGCTTTAAGCACAGCTTGTACTTCACTACTGTTTTGCCACTGATCGAAGAACAGATAAATATGCCAGCCGCGCCTTAAACTGCTTTGATAAGTCGTGGCTTTAAGCCCAATATCGCCAAGGCATTTCGTAAGTTTCTGCAGCTCTTCAATTGTTTGATATTTGCTACCCGGATCAATATCAAAGACTGCGAAGCGGGTTTGCTCAGCCCAGCGAATTCCCCAAAAGTTCTTTTCCTCTCCAGCAATTGCACCAATGATTGTTTCATCGGCGATCGGGAGATGTTTGCTTACGGTCGTCCACTTCTTACAGCCAGGCGGACGCAGTATGCCTTGGATGCGGTTTGGATACAGCGACAAGAATTCTTGCCGCACGCCATCGTAAGTAGTGGCTTCGCTGGAAGCCACGTGTTTTGATAAAGAGCTAGTCAGATCGACGTTTCCTTATAGAAAGACGTGTTGACCTAACCGACCCAATCACTTATTCTGGTTGCACATTCAGGGACCATCCAAGAACCTGGAACTACAACTAAATAGCGATTGACCGGCAACGGCCATAGCCAATAGAGATCGCCCCTGGCGGTCTTTGTTGTTTAGCTTGGTTATCGGTCGCTTTCTAGGGAGCCATGCTCCGAATGTCTGATAGATATGCACTGGCTTTTCTTTGCCAAGTGCCACCAGCCACTATATAAGGTGCCTGGCAATCGATCAATACTTTAGATCCCAAACGCGCCACCGGATCAATGCCCCCGGACTTCCGGAAATACCGGAAATTGTATCGCCTTGCACCCGCTAAATTGCGGAAATTAAACCCCTGCTGGCTCCCGGATCTTTCCGGAAGTTCCGGAATTTGATCTGCTCAGGCGACCAAAATCAATTGCAAAATTTTCGCTCTAGCCAATGTTGGCTCATTGTGCCCAACCCCGTATTCGCCGCACCGCATTTATCCACCTTCCGGAACTTCCGGAAAACACTTCGCCGCATTCGCCGGTATTTCCGGAAGTTCCGGAAATCACCCTCCTGCGACTTCCGCAAAATACCCGAGAGCCAGAAATAACAGGCATCGCCGCACTCGCCATATTCGCCGCAAATCAAAGCGGGCGAAGTCGCCCGTGGTGTCACATGAATTGTTTACGCCACGTGACTGGACGTTTTGCAATTTCCGGAAACTGCGGGGAGGTATCCGGAAATTGCGGCGAATTGGAAATTTTTGCATTATAATAAAATCGCTAAACCCAGTATGGCGCAGCTATATCGGACGCATATCCAACGGAGCACCACATGCAAAAACATCCGCTGTTATCAGTCAAAGAAGCTGCGGAAGCTTTGAGGCTTGATGAACGTTCAGTACGGGATCGTCTTGCGAATGGCACGCTGAAGGGTGAAAAGAAGATGATGGGCCTTCGGGAAAAGTGGTTCGTCTACAAAGGCTCCATCGATAGTGCGCTAGGGAAGCAGGATAATAATTTCGATGCCACAATGCCGGAGAACGCAGTAGTGGAGACTCCTGCCGTAAAGCAAGAAAGTGCCCCAGCTCCAACAGCTCAAGCAACGATAGAAAGACCTGACAGTTCACCCTCGGCTCAACCGAGCGTGCCTACAGCCGAGAGCCAAGCTGAAGCGCTTGAGTCCTCCTATATCGCTGATGCCGTAGTGACAGAGATACCAGAGGGGAGGGTTAAACCCTCCGACGCTTTGAGAGGCGAATGGTATGCCGAAGACAAGAAAAACCTAGAAGACATCGTCAACACTATTATGAAGCCGTTGGTGGACAGGGTAACTGCCCAAGAAAGGGAAATAGCAGCCAAATTGAGTCTCCTACATGAGCAAGAGGAAACTATCAAAGACCAGAAGCGCCAATTGCTTCTCTTGCCCGATATGGAAAAAGAGCGCAAAGAACTTGAGCTTAAAGAGCATGAGATGACAGCCTTACAGAAACAATTGACCGTGATTGCCGAAGAAAAGGCGAAAGCCCTGGCCGCAAAAGAAGCTGAGGTAGTCTCTCTTTTGAAGCGGGCGGAAGAAGAACGAGTTGCGGCGGACGAAGTTAAAAAGCTCGCAGAGAATCGCGCCAAGGAGATTGCAGGACTTACGCATCACATCGCCTCCGTCGAAGAAGAAAAACAAGCGCTGGAGTTAAAAGCTGCTGAGGCAGCTAAACTTGCAGCGGATTTGCAAGAACTAAAAAAGACGGTCGAAAAATTGCAAACACCGTGGTGGAAGATTTTTGCCTTAGGCGGTAAATGAGTTAAGGAGACCTTGTTGATGACATTGCATTGCAGATGTATTCCATGATCGATGCCAAAGTTACGAGCAGCCGATGAAGCAAGTGGAAAGTAATGAATCAAAAGATCCTAACTAAAGACGTTCCAATGAAAACCCTTAAGAAATCAGTCAGCAAAAGAAAGCCGAAGATTGACCTTAGTCCATTGGAGTCCAGAATGTTGGGCTGGCTGTCTACAGTTCAAACAGAGTGCGATCGCCTTGTCAAATCTGATGCACAAGGAGGATTTGACCATTCAGCATTCACTGCCTGGAAGGTGAGATCAAAGTTGTGTCTTGCTGAACTGCTGGGCAAGGATCATGCCTATTATTCAGGATTTTGTGTTTGCATCGAAGATGATTTTGCCGCATCTGCGTATATCTGTGAGCAAGGAAGTCATTTGCTTAAGGCCATCAGGGACGATTTAGAATCCGGCTATTTGAGAGGCTATAGAGGGCTTATTCAAGCTGAGTTGTTCACCGATTTTCTTGACATGGCAGATCATTTATTTGGAGAAGGCTATAAAGATGCTGCCACAGTCATCGCTGGATCGGTGTTAGAGGACCACATAAAAAGACTATGTCAAAAAAACGGAATTGCTCTAACACTGATAAAACCGAATGGCACCGAAAGACCGTTGACGGCCAGCGAACTCGCAGAAGCACTTGGTAAGGCAAAAATATTCGAGTTGCCAATGCAACAGTCGGTCAAGGGCTGGCAGGCACTTCGCAACAATGCTGCCCATGGGAAGTACGAGACCTATGAGGCTGGAGAGGTAAAACTTTTGCTGTTAGGAGTCCGTCAATTCATGCAAACAGTTGCGCTGTAATAACAAGAAGAATAAAAAATGACAGAAGTAATCTACAACTTGTTTGCTTATACAAACGGCGCGATCATCACTGATTTAGGAATCGATCAATACAAAATCATTGACCAAGGTTCCGACAGCGAGAAACTTAAATTTCTGCGCGAACGTGCGTTACTTGATCATGCTACCGCCTACAAAGCGCGCATCGTGGAACCAATTCTTACATGTGCGCAATTCCGGGCAAAGGAGCGGCTCGGAATGACCCTGGCGGTTTTTGAAGAACTTTTTGAAACCTTCAATGTGCCCTCTAATCCGCTATATGCACTAACAGTTATTCTCAATGGCGTACCGAGAATTGATCACACGTACGAAGGAAAGCTAGTGTTGAACGAAATAGCCGGCATGGAGAAAATATCTGATTACTTGGTTTGTTACACGACTGACGCAGGTATTAACTTGCCCCAATTGTTTGAAGACGACTATTTTAAAGCGATCAAGCTTCTATTCAACAACGGTCTCATAGTATCGAGCAGCAAATTGTTGATGATTTTCATCGACACAATGGCGTTTATTGAATATGGAGATGTACAGAGCAGCTTCACCCAATGGCTTTCTAAATATACTTACTTGATGCCTCTCCAAATAACCGAAGAAGAACTCTGGGAATTTCGAAACGGTATATTGCATATGTCAAATCTCGACTCGCGAAAGGTGTTGAACAAAAAAGTTAAGCGCTTAATACCTTGTGTGAATCTGGATAGCATGCAAGTTGCGCCTGGTCATGACGACAAATATTTTGATCTCCTGAAGCTCATTCAAACGATCGCAGCTGGACTTGAGATGTGGCTCCAGTCTTACAACGACGACACTCCCAAGTTTGAAAAATTTGTGGAACGTTATGATACGGTGATATCGGATGGTCGAACTTTATGCCTGGAGCCTAAATCATGACCGATCCGAAAGAAGAAATCGCGAAACAATGCTCAATGGATTTTCAGTCCGATTGGCGAGCTAGGCTTTCTCAAAAGCTTGCCGATCTAGGTTATCCGAATACGGGACTTGATGATGAATGGACACTGTTTAATAAGATCGCAAACATCGAGCGTCGTAATGTAGCCGCAAAGCCAAGAACTCTCTTCGTATCGAAGGAACTCGCCTGTCCAGTTGATTTACAATCCGGACTTGAAGAGCTCAAAAGAAAAGTTCAGGCAGGTGAGGATCTGAGACCACATCTGAGTACTGGTATTTTGCGTATTGAAGAGGAAGATCTTCTTTTGAACGATTGGGGCATTCACCATTTTCATTTGGGAACAGGTCCTCACCGGTCATTGCCTGACTTTAATGAACGAACTGGTCCGGTACTCTTCGCCAGAGTTACTCAAGATGCTTTTTACATGATCAACGTCCTTGGGCATGGAAGCTGGACAGATACTGATCTAATTGAGATATTACATCGAAATTGGCCTGCGTCGATAATCAAATTTAAGGCCAACGGAGTTGTTGGCGTAGCATGGCCAAACAATCAAAAACCCACTGCCCAAGAACGTCAACGTATGCGGAAAGCAGGGATTAATGTCTTCATCGAACTCGCAGATGGTACGGTTTATAACCCGTTGGCGCTAGGACTGACAAGCGCTGGCACGAATGTTGCAGTGACAATGCAATTTAACGCTTATCGAAGAGCAATGAAGGAGTTATCAAAACAAGTTTTGGATAAAATGCCAGACGTTTTGAAACATGCGAAAGAGATCGGATTACCCATGAAACCTCCTTACCTACTACGATTTCAAGGATTTCACGATCGAGGGCCAATCATTTACGACGAGGCCAACGACGTGCAATTCGTGATTGATGTCTTATCAGAAAAAACCCGGGAACATACCTAACGGAGCGCTATGCTGTGCGGCGTCAAGACTTTTGCCTGCAAGAACCATTGTCGCTTATACAGTTAATCAGTCTTTTCCAAAACCCTTATACCGCTTCGAGTCCAGCTTGGTGTAGAGCACTGTGTGCTGAATAGCTTTGTGACCGAAGTAACCTTGGATTGCTCTAGTGTCTTCGCCTTTGGATGCTAGCTGATAGCCTTTGGCATGCCGCAGCATGTGCGGATGCACAGGAAATTTTATGCCGGCGGCTTCGCCGGCACGAGCAATGATCGTGTGTATCTGGCGAGCGGAAAGAGGACCCTGACGCTGAGAGTTGAAGACGAAATCAGAGTCGGGGTGGTCACGGCGCAATTGCCTGAGCGCTCGAAGCTCCTCGCCTTCAAGATAATGAACAGAGGAGTCGCCGTTTTTAAGCCTGTTCACATGAAGCCTGGCACGTTTGAAATCAACCTGATCCCAGCGCAGGTCACAAGCCTCGCTAACACGCAGAGCGTGGGCGTAGATGATGGACACTAACCAGCGATCGCGAAAACCGTTCAAAGGAGCCTTAGAGGCGGCGGATTTAAGGACTTTGATTTCGGATGCAGTCAAATATTCGCGGCTGCGCACATCTGAGTTGTGAGGTTTAACCGGAGGTAATGGTTGGGAAGATTTCTTCTTTTTGGCCAAGATCGCCGAAAATGTTTAGGGGTGACAGAACAAAAGCATAGCGCAAAACAGGTCGGGGTGTAAAAGCAAAATCGATAGATAGCCGAAAAGGCATATTTTCAGCTATCTCGCAGGGACAAAGCATTCACACTTCTATTTTGACACAATTGAAATAACTGCACGCACCGCATAATGTCTCATGCGTTTCTAGCATCCGTACGATTAAAAGAACGGCGGTTATCTAAGACAGACGTTTGCTTCTTCTGGCAAATGAAGCTTGTCTTTGGTCTGTATATAACAGCGATAGAGGAATTCTATGATGTCTCCTTGAGACAAGTCCAATTCTTTGGCCAGCTCTACGATGCTTTGTTTGACGTCTTCTTTAATTTGTGTGTGGAAATCTGCCGACAGTTGCTTTCGAGGACGTCCTACTTTTCTGTCTGACGGAGCAAGACGACCTTCAAGATGTGCGACGTATCTGTCCTGAATGACGGACTTAAACGAAAGTACTGCGTCGTTTAGTGTAGCACCAGTCCCTATTGCACCGTCGCATAAAGGAGAGAAAACAACAAAATGTCCTTCTTCTTCCCGACAAATAACAGTTTTAAAAATAGCGGCCTTATTCATAGATATCTCCCAGCTTGAGTAATGGTCGACGTCGCCTATGACAAATAAGATTCGTCATGCTCCATTTGTTGCGCAACCGAGCGAGTGAGCCGATAGATTTTCAACTTTTCAAGCAGTGCTGATGCCTGGAAGTCTAACAATGTAGCGGCAAGTTCATCCTCAAGGCAATCACTAGTGACACAAAACGACTCGAGTACAGAGCCATCCCGATCAATCAGATAATAGTTTCCTGAATCGAGTCTCTCAATCCAGGCGCCGTAAGTGGCAATAACTATTACGAAGGATCGAAGGGTCTGCATGAGTTGCGTCCATAAAATGGCGAACTCATTCTAACAATATTTGCGACTAACATTACTAATATATTGTTCCTCAAAAACAGATTTGAGTACAGCTTATTGTCAAGAGATAACATTAAATCCCAACTAAAGGACATTAAATCGTATTTTTACGACAGAAAATGCTAATTGTTGCGACTATAATTCAAATAGAGGCGAACAAGTGTTCCCTGTTCAAAAAGGTCGGAGTTTATGACCCAAAGTAATGAAGAACAAGAGATTGATCTGCTAAAGCGCGAAGTAGAGGTGCTTGGGGAGATCGTTGAAGAACTTATTGATCTTGAGGAGCATGCAAAAAATGGCAAAAAGCCTCCGCATGCTCGTCGTTATCGCATCCGAATTGATCGAGCCTATTTTGAAGTTGCAGTCACTGAAATGACGGGGAAGGAAATACTTGCTTTGGTGGACAAAACCCCAGACAAATATATGCTTTCGCAAAAATTTCATCATGGTCCAGTAGAAAAAATCCAACCGGATCAGAAAGTTGACTTTCGACATCCCGGAATAGAAAGATTCCAAACACTCGCCTTAGATCCGAGCGAGGGATGAAAAATGGAGCCACGCAGTGATTTTCAGCTACCGGAAGAAGAACGGACACTCCTGAGTTCTGGCTCTCTTAACTGGGAGTGCATTGTTGAAGCAGGAGTCAACTGGCTAATAGTACGGCAACATCCAGTGGTTGATGGATACAACGTGGCGGTGGTCGATTTAGCACTTCGTATTCCGCCGTCCTATCCAGACGAACAGATCGACATGGTTTACTTCCACCCTCCTCTTCAGTTGATCGATAAACGACCCATCCCCAATCTTTCAACTCTCACTATAGAAAGTAAAGCCTATCAACAATGGTCCAGGCACAGAACTACAGTCAATCCATGGCGACCAGGCATTGATAGTGTCGGCACCCATTTGCTTCAGGTGAATTCATGGCTCACTCGCGAACTGGAAAGGAAGAGCGCATGAGTAGAATAAGACTTAAACTGACGCAACCACAGCACAATGACTTAATTGAACACTTATTACCACCTGATGGTTTCGAGGCGGTAGCAATTGCATTGTGTGGCAGGCGACCCACCGAGGAGGAGCACAACCTATCAATATACAAAATGCTTATGATTCCTTACAGTGAATGCAGTATTCGCACCACAACCGGTATCACTTGGTCCACGAGAAATATCACATTACTTTTGGAAGAAGCCAGCAACAAAGACTTAGCTATTTGCAAAATACACAGTCACCGCGGTCAATTCAAGAATTTTTCAAGTATTGATGATGCGTCGGACACTGATTTTTTTGCATCAGTTTTTGGATGGACGGACAGCTCGTATCCACACTGCAGCGCTGTGATGTTGCCAGATGGCCAAATGTTTGGCCGTGCCATTTTGTCGACCGGAAACTTTCAGGATTTGCACTCGATACAAGTAGTCGGGGACGATATTCACATGTGGTCAGGAGTCGCCGAAAAACAAGTTTCTGCTGGTTTAAAGCGCCACGCACAAATGTTTGGCACGGCGACCATTCAAAAACTGAGACAACTTTCAATTGCTGTTGTTGGCTGTTCGGGCACAGGAAGTCCAGTGGTTGAACAGCTCGCACGCCTTGGTGTGGGGAGGCTAGTTCTAATCGATCCTGACTATGTGGAAGAAAAGAACCTTAACAGAATCCTAAATGCTGGCAGACAAGATGCCTATTTGAAAACTCCTAAAGTCGAGGTTCTAGCTAAGGCGATTGCTCGTATGGGACTGGACACTGAACTGCAGGTGATTTGTGAAAATCTTAGTACGCCTACATCCGTGGAAGCGGTTGCGTCTTGCGATGTCGTTTTCGGCTGCATGGACGGAACAGAGGGGCGACACATTTTAAATCGGCTAGCGGCATTTTACTTAATTCCCTATTTTGATATAGGTGTCAGGTTGGAAAGTGACGGACTTGGCGGCATTAATGAAGCTTGTGGGGCTGTTCACTACATACGCCCTGATTCCTCAACTTTGCTTGAGCGCAAAGTTTATACGATGGAACAAGTGACCGCAGAAGGGCTCAAACGAACCGATCCCAAGGCATATCGAGATCAAGTGAAAGCAGGTTACATCCATGGAGTTATTGAAAACCGTCCGGCGGTTATAAGCATAAACATGCACATGGCCACGATCGCAGTAAATGAGCTCTTGTCACGCTTGCATCCCTACCGCTACGACAACAACAGCGAGTCCGCTATAGTACGCGTGAGTTTTATACAAAATGAAACTTATCGCGAAGCCGAGCCAGCCGGTAGTAGTATATTCTCGAAAAAAGTCGGACGCGGGGACTGTATACCATTGCTCGACATGCCCATACTTTCTAAATGAATCGGGCGATACACCAATTTCTGCAAAAATGCGCGCGTATTATTACCGAAGTCTATTTGTGGGTATTCAAACGGTCAAAAGATGCTGCATCTAAGATTCTCTATCGAGGTCAATCCGTTGAGGATTTTCCTGAGCATTTTGAACCTTTCATGATTTACATAGCCGGCGATGCACCGCATGAGTGGGGAGCTGCACTAACATGTCCATGCGCTTGCGGAGACACAATTCAGCTGAACTTAATTAAAGAGGCAAGTCCGTGTTGGACAATCGTGAAGCATTCCGACGAAACCATCAGCGTGAGACCTTCCGTCTGGAGACAAAAAGGCTGTGGCAGTCATTTTTTCATTCGACATAGTCAAATTGTCTGGTATCACCCAACATATTATGATCAAGGCGAAATACAAAAAAGATAGCCGAAAAGGTATGTTTTCGGCTATCTGCTTACGCGAAAAAATGCTCTTTTCTGTTGAACGACAGAAGACCCTGCCGGATATTCACTGAATATGCGACACGATATGATATTTATCACTTGGAGCTGCCACAATATTTTTCTATCGGATTGCTGGATTGCGGAACCAAAAATTTTTGATTTTCTATAAGTTTAGATTTGGAATCTATAAATCTAAAAAACTGGCTGTCGATTGTTGGTTGTGTGCGAGTCAACTTACCGATTCTTTGAGCCAATTGGGGGATTGATATCAGCTGGGATCCATTCGTTAGATTTTCATTTCTACTCTCCTTAAGCCGAAATTTAGCGATTTCTATTCGAACTTGTTCACTATCAAGCTTAATTATCTGATTTAAGAATGAATCTGCTTCGCTGATTGCGTTCAATCTGAGACTTATCTCGAAGGACATGTATAGCGCCTCAAGTTTGTTTTCACCTTCTCTTATTCTGCTTAGTGCATCTAAAGAAAGATGGAGAAACTTTTTACGCTCATCATCGTTGACAATATTATCTGCAACTTCTAGGAAGAAATAGGCTTTTTTGATCGAAGTAATTTCATCAGAAGTTATGAACTCATGAATTAGTATTTGTGCAGCTGTCCTATCGCTGTTCCACTCAATTATAGGTTTGTGAGATGAAAAAAAGTAGTCTCGGGATTGATAAAAGTCATTAAGATAATTCCCCCATTGGGTCATTTTGAATTCGCATCGTGAACGCCAATACAACGCCTCAGTATTATAAGGATTACTTCGGACCACTGTGTCAAGAATTGATTTGGCTTCAGCCTCCCGATGGTTCTTAAAAAGAAGCCGAGCTTGCAATAGCATCACGTCTTGAACTAAAGGTTCTTGCAACGGTAAGTCACACTCTCGCACGGTTTTCTCAGCTAAGTTCCCGAATTGAAGGGCGTTCTGCACATTTCCAAGTTCTTCAAAACAATAAGCGAGATGAAATTGCAGAAGAGGCGATCTAGAATCGCATGCATAAGCGGATTGAAATGTCTGCAAAGCTTGCGGATAAGCCTTGCACCTGGACTGTATAAGCCCCTTGGTAATCAAGTCTCTTAGCCGAAGCTCGCTTTTTGAAGGATTAAGCGTAGCGTTCAGAATTGCATGTTTAATGCCTCCGTCGAGGAGAATATTGTTTGGATGTTCTATCGAAAAGCAAATAAATTCAGCCAAAGCTTCCTTAAGATTCATAGCACCATATAGCCCTGTCCAAATCTTGTTGCGCATTACAAATGAGTCGTACCATCGACTCCCGTCGGGTGTTAGAAACTGCGCACGGAGACGCAACTGAGCGATTAGTTTGGATACAGATGAATTCCACAAATTTGAGTAGGCAACTTCATTTCCAACATCATTTAGGTGAACAAGTTCGTGCACTATGGCATGATGGCGAAGAGGAGATGCAAAAAAACCATCATTGACCAAGATTACGCCAGGGGCCGAAGAAGCAAACTTAGTGAAAGTGTTCGGTGAAGACTTCACTCTGGCGAAAGTAAGCTTCCGGGCATTCACAACGTTGAGAATGAGGCGAGGATTTTCTTGGTACGTGCAGAGCAATGCCTCGACAACAACCCGTTTCTCAGTCTCGGTCCAATTAGTAATTTGCTCTTCGGCGGAGATGATTTCTGGTTTTTCCGAGTCACACTGTTCTGCAAAGTAGATATACTGATCAACTTGTCCTTCGAGCAATGGGGCTGATTCATCAGCAAATGTACTGAGAGTCGAATAAGCCAAAGTTATAAACGTGAAAAAACAACAAAGTTCAAATTTGAAAGCAGTCTTCATTTGCTTCAATTATATAGTATGCAGCACCTCATATTAGAGGGTGGTGCCTCGACATTGATCAAGGCACCACCAAGTTTCTGAACTTAAAGCAGCGTTGCTGATTATTTACTGCCGTCATTTAGCAAAAACTAGAGAGAGACTCAGGTTAACGTGTCTTTCTCCTTATTGTCTAGCTATTAGCGTAATTTCTATTTCTTAGGCCCGTTGCCCGGATTGGTCGGGGAGACTCCATTTCCAGGATTAGTAGGAGAAACTCCATTACCTGGGTTGTTGGGAGAAACTCCATTACCTCCAGTGCCATTACCTCCGTTGCCATTACCTCCGTTGCCATTACCTCCGTTGCCATTACCCCCGTTGCCATTACCTCCGTTGCCATTACCCCCGTTGCCATTACCTCCGTTGTTATTACCTCCGTTGTTATAGTTTGGATCGAAAGGGTCTTTTCCGTTAAGGTATTTCGAGGGAGGTGTCGGCACAGGTCCATAGTCCGGCGGTAGAATCTTAGGATTGTTAAGCGGATCGAAAATATCTATGTTGTTCCAAAACTTAGTTGCATCACCGGGAGAAGGCGGACCGCTATTGAGAGGCGGAGGAGTGACTATAGGCGTTAAGTAGAGTCCCAGAGGATCCCCACTATTCAACGGGTCATTTTTCACATAACCGTATAGGTTCAAATTACTGCGGTAGCCGATAGGGTCAGGCTGCAAAAAACGACCAATAATTGGCGCGTAGTAGCGGTACTTGTAATAGTACAGTCCAGTTTCGGCATCATAGCGTTGACCAGCGAAACCAAATGTGGTGCCAACCGGAGCGTTCTCACCGTATGCTGAATAAGTGCTCTTACTAGTCACGGTACCGGTTGAGTTGGAAATTGCAATTAGGGACCCGAGGCGGTCGGCATGAAGGTAGGTGAGAATACTACCGCTGCTTACTTGAATGAGCGGCTCATCCAAATTCACACCGTAGACATAGCGGTTCTGCAAAGTGTTTGCAGTACCGTCGTAATCAGCGATGCGCTGCCAGCCACTATAGACGAAGCGGGTTTTCACAGACCCGACAGTCTTCTGAACCTGCCGATGGTCGCCGTCATACACATAGCTTGCGCTTGTGCCCGTCTTACTAGCAGTCACCAAATGATTTTCAGTGTCGTAGCCAAACGTCCACACTCCGTCGCCAGACAAGTTGGCATTACCATTGTACGAATAGCTTACACCGCCCACCGTAGGGTACTCATTGACGCTATTAGCAGTACCATACGTGGTGGTTCCGGCAGCCGCTGGATGCCAGAGGTAACTGCCGTCTGTGACAGCACGACTGTTCTCCTGGTGAGCGTTGTTAAAACCATAGGTAAAAGTCACGGATGTAGTGCCGTTGAACACCTGGCCCAGAGTGATCATGTCGTCATTTGGCTGGTAACCGTAGTTCACGACAGCACCATTGCCATAAGTCAGTTTGGTTCGACGCGAAAGCTGATCGTAGTCGAAATGCGCTGCGGCTGAGGCTGCACCATTCAATTTGATGTCGGTCAACCGATTTAGTTTGTCAAACACCCGAGTTACGAAGTACGAATCAGGATATGTTACTTTCGTCACGTTATCATTTCCATCCAGCACGAGCGTGATGTTCTTGCTGTCTGGTGTGATCTCTTTAAAGAAGCGACCTGCGGTATCGAAGAAGTATTGGAAGTTGCCCGTAGCAGGATTACCTGCAACAACAGGAGTGCTCGAACTGGTTTTGCGTCCAGCCAGGTCATAGCCAAACGTAACAACCGCCTGCCCCGTGGGAGTCTTTGTGCTCAAACGGTTCAGCTCGTCGAAAGTGTTGACTATTGTATTTCCGGAGCGTGTTCGATAAGTCAGAATGTTGTTGTTCGCATCGTAAGCTTGATTCTCCTCGAAAGAAGAGTCAGCATAAGTAGTCTTGTCCAGCCGATCAAAACCGTCTCGTGTGTAGAGCGTCGTATGATTGTTTGCATCTTTGAGCGACGACAACAATCCGTTATTTGAGTACAACCGTGTTTCGCTGATCACAGTACTGGGATCCGTTACAGTGAAAAGCCGATCAAGCGCATCGTAAGCGTACTGCCAGACTCGGCTTTGAGCATCAGTATATTTCTGCAGGCGATCCTTACCATCATAATCCCAGGTGTAGACAAAGGTCATCTGATCAGTAAGGGTGTGCTTTTGGTCCGTGATGGAATACACGATCGACGTTGTATCGAAAGTGGGCGTACTAGTCAGCTGGCGCTGAATTGACGTCTGGTTGTTGTTCAGATCGTATCCAAATTTTGTCAGGTAACTGAAAGGAGCAGGATCCGTTTTCTGTGTCAAACGCCGTTCGTTGTCGAATGTGTAAAGAGTTACACCAGTGTTCGGGTCCGTGACGCTGTTAACATCACCCCAGGCGTTGTAACCATATGTGGTGCTCAGATTAAGATGGGGGCTAACTCCAAAATCTAGCACTTGGGTCAAACGCGTTTCATTGGTTGGGCTATAAGTATATTTCGTGACAACAGAAGTCGGGTCAGTGTCGGTGAGAATCTGCCCACGGGCATTGTATGTCAAAGTTTGCGTCGGGTTAACGCCACCGATTAACGGCTGCACGAACGATAACAAATTCCCCGTCGGTGCATCATAGTTCCAAGTCCATATTTTTCCGCGTCCATCAACAAGAGTATGCTTCTTGTTGTAAGTGGCATCATAGGTCCAAGTCTGAACGATGTTCGAGAGCCCTGAGCCAACTTTGGCGATTTGGGTCTCGGTCAAAACGTTGTTGTTCAAGTCATAAGTAAGTTGGCTCTTGTTGCCTTCAGGCAGAGTGATCTGAGTAACTCTATTGCGCCCGTCGTACATCGTATCGGTCTCAAAACTGAGGGCATTGATTTCGCGAATGGGGTGCCCAAAATAGTTGAAATATAGAATACGACTTGAACTGACAGAGTCAACTTCTTCAGAACGACTACCTGCAAAATAGTAGGTCCAGACCTGCGCCCGGGCATTCGCCTGGGTCTTGACTCGATTCAGTGAATCATAAACATTCGTCATGAATGCAGTCGTCGGATTTTGCGGCTTGAAATATTGCGTCATGCGACCGGGTGTATCGTATGCGAAAGTCCGGGCATGGGTTAACGTGTCAGTGAATTTGGTCAGCTGATTGCTCGTGATTGTGTAAGAAACTGAACGACCGTTTCCATCTGACACAGACGTTATAAAATTTCCCGTATAGGTAAGGGACAGTTGCCGCCCCATGCCGTTCGAGATCGTAGAAAGTTTTCCCGACACGTACGTCAGTGTGATCGTCACTCCATTTGGATAAACGATTGATGCAAGTTGTCCACTTGCATTGAACGAATAGACGACTTTCTGCGGTGTTGTGAGTTTGTAGGCACCAGATACCAAAGTTAGCGTGGAAGCATCGCTGTAAGGTGCATTATAGGTTCCGTCCGGGAGCAGAACATACTCAAAATCACGAGTGTCTGGGACGCTCACTGTGACGATATTACCCGTCAACTGATCCACCCACCACTGATTGCAAATGGAAGCCATGACCAACTTGTCTACGGGAAGCGCAGTGTCACTGAGCAAATCCAGAGCTACATATATTTCTGTAATTGCGGCTACTGCATTTGATGGCGACTGACTTCCCAGGCCCAAGAAGCCGTTACTGCCCAATGTAGCCGTGGTCGACCAGTTATGCCTCCAGCCAAGCCCAAGGGGTCCATTCATGAGTCGAATGCGAGAGTCATAACTCGTAGCAAACTTAAGCGAATAAGGATTCTCGCCGCTTCCAACGATCATGTCATCATGGCGATAAATGTAATCACCCGTTTGCAGATCTATTGGATCAGGGGTCTGCTGCCCGTTTCCTTTCGTTGGGGGCTGTGCTCCCGGGCCAGAACCAGTCCCATTTCCTCCGGCATAACTATCTTCAATCACTCCGATCGCGGCGCCATTCGGATCGAATAGTGCATACCCTGTAATTGTCCAGTGTCCAGCAAATGTTTGACCAGCACTCTGAGGCAATAGAACATCCCAGCCAAAACCGGTGAAGAAGTCGATATTACTAAGGTCGTTGCTGCTGTAACCAGTTACCACTGGACGAACGGTACTTGTCCAGTTCGCCGGAGTACCCTTCCAGATCTTGGTTCCAGCGGTGTTCGCCAGGTCCAAATCTCGCGTCGTCGAAATCGCATTTTGACCGGTAAGTTGCTGAATTGCCAGCATCTCGAGAGCATAACCATGCATTGCTGTATTGATCGCAGCTGCAGGAAAATTGGTGATGGTGCTGTCGAGCAGAGCGCCACCGCCCATAGTACCAGCAATATTGAAGCTTGTGAAAGTCGGGGTACCGTAAACGCCGTAACCCACCAAGCCCACCGTATGGTGGTTAAAGAAGGTCGTTTTTGTCATTTGGCCGATGATATCGTTTACTCGCGTAACCTGACCTAGATAGTTGGCCCATTGGGCTGCCATTCGCTCACCAAGCGCCGGTTCATCGACCAATGTTGGACTAGCCCCACCAGCATTGAATTCGTTTTGCAACTGTTGTGCCGTGTGGTAATCAAACGAACCCTTCCCGGAGAGACCGAACGAAGTAGCGATCATATAGTAATCTTTACCAGTAACAAAACCCTGATTGGGACCGGTAATAAACGGAGCTACTGACTGGTCGCTGCCTGTCGTCGGATACGCATTGTGCGTCGTCGTCAAAGTTACCGAATAGACGATGTTCGCACTCTGAGCGGTTCCTGTTGCAACGGTCACTCCGTCTAAAGCAATTACAGGGACGAAATTGGTGCCGGAGTTGGTGAAAAAGAATGTCAGTCGGTGTCCACTCAACTGATCGGAGGTAAGAGTTACATCGATACCGCCGATTGTGTACTGAATGCGGAACGTAACCTTGTAAGCAGTCGAGAAGTCGCCCGTAAACTCGGTCGGCGTGGTGGAAGGCGCCTGAGTAGCCAGGGTTGAGGGAAAGGTGATCGGAAGCGCAACAGGCACGATTTGCCGTCCTCCGATGATGTCATCGAGTTTCGCACCCGGATTGTTGGTCTTAATCCAGCTCGCCAGGTTCATCGACAGAGTTGACAGCTGACTTCTGATGTTGGCGCGGTTCACATTCTGAACCCAGTTGCCAGAGCCATCGATCGTGTAGCCCGTGCGTGCCTGAGTCAGGAATGTAGCGGCCGAATAGCCAGTTGCCGTCGCGAGATTAATGGAAGATTTCGTCGTGTAGGTCTTATAGGCAGGATCCATAACGACCCAATTGGGCGTCATGACTGTTCCTATGTTTACCTTCAGCCAACAGTGCGAGAGCAGGAGTTGCGAGGTGGGAAACGGACCAACAAAACTGTTCGGCACTCCCGCGTCGGAGAGTATTGAACTCGCAGTGAAGTAAGCGTTGTCACATCCCAGCCAAGCGGCGGCTTGGTCAAGCGTAATTTGTATCTGGCCGACCTCGTAGTTAGCCGTGAAGCCAGCTTGTCTCAAAAGAGCGGCGAGTAAAGAGCATTGGTCGAAGGAGTTGCCAAACCCATCCAAAAGCGTGCCCAAGGCACCTTTCATCACGCCCATGCCGACCGCATGTTCGATGTTGTTGTACACGAACTCGTAAATAAGCTGGGGGTCGTTTTTCAGAGCCCTAGCCATTTCAATGATTGACGGTGCACCTTGAACGGTGCTACTGGCGAGGTTCATAATAACGGGGGGCTGCCAAATCTTTGGCAACGATCTGCCTTCGATAATCTGTTTGGCAGTGTCCGGATCAACCGCTTTCATTTTTACGCGCTTGTAGCCTGGAGGAGTCGCCCTATTTAGGGGCGAAGTTGCTTGTGCAGTTGTAGACATTTGTGTTTTCCTTGTCTTTCTGTGGTTTAGTTGCGAAGTCGCGACGATCAAGTGTTAACAACAGACGTGCGATTTCCCATCGCATCGTAGTTGTACGTAATCGTTTTTCCGTTCAGATAAGTGACAGTTTTGATTCTGCCAAGCGAGTCGTAGGTGTAGGTTGCGCTATCTGCGGCCATGATTTTTCTCCTTTGAGAATTGAGGTGGATTGCTAGCGGTACTAGCGCGAAACGACGGTGAAACGCCTTTCTCGCAGATGGAATGGCAAATAAATATGTTATGTTTCAATTTGCCTGCGAGCATGCTCGAAAACCTTGATGGGATGCGAGCTTGCGCCAACTATTAGTTAACGCCGCAGTAGAAACTTTTATTCGCCACAAATATAAGTCGCTGCCGAATGGCCGGACGGCGGTCCTCGACAACGACAACGTATGCGTCTGCACATGTCTTGCTCCTTTAAATTCGGATCATTGACAGCTTTACTTATTCCTACAAGTGCCGCTTAGAACTAGACAGGAAGCTAGCTTCCACTATGCAGCCATGCCCAAGTCGATGCGGACAATATTCTTCTCATCGATATGAGCACTGAGCAGATCAACTTTGACAAGAGCGCCAGGACCAAATGCAGTGAAGGCACTCAATGAAGCGGCGCCGCTTCTGCACAGGTTCTTCGCATGCACCAAACCGCGCCTGCCTGCGCCTGGTCCGTCGCACAGTTCAACAAACACACCATAGTCGGCCGCATTCACTACTCTCCCCGTGAACTTCTTCGACTTCTGCAGCATGAGACGCTCGACAATCACCGCATCTTCGACATTAGCCTCACTGGCCCAGGTCTTGCGAGCTGGGTGTTCACCGCTAACGAGAAGCTTGACCGTTAGCTGATCGCCCAACTTCAAGTTAGCCAATCTGAAATCTCTGTTGGCGCCGATCATCTGCTTGCGATGCAATAGCGCAGTCTCAGCCTTGCCGTCAAAACTCAGCACAGCGCCCATCAGCTTGCCATCTTGAATAAACGGTTTCTTGATTGTGCCTGTCAAAACCTCGCCGTCGATGAGAAGGTCAGTGATGTTCAGGGCTTCAGTTGAGGATTGGGTATCCATTGTATTACTCCATCGATTGTCTTGATTGATTTGAGCCGCACGGAATCGTGCTGCAATTCAGACTTCTCGGTCTCGTCGTAGCAGGCAAGCGCACCTTCTAGGAAGTGTGTTGCCTTCTCTTACGATTTCAACTCGAGGTTGGTGAGTTATCCAGACAAAGGATGATTTCTTCCTGTCCAGGTGTATGGCTAATCACCTCAGTTCGATAGCCGGTCCGTAATAAAACCAGGTGCACAAGTAAAGCCGCACCCGTGATCAAACACTGAGTGCTGGTTCTTCTCACGTCCTTAGGTTCAATCAAATAGTGCACGGTGCCCGCGCCTGCACAATGTTCGATCATGTCAGGCAATGCCTCAAGAAAGTCGAGCGCATCTTCGAAACGATTTGAAAGCGCGTTATTATCCACCACACATCGTCTATCGACTGCCGACATTTTCTGGTTCCTTAGGATAAAAGGACTATTTGAAGAGGCGATTGAACAACGCCTGAATCGAGCTTGTCAT
The DNA here is from genome assembly GCA_003151275.1 of Candidatus Melainabacteria bacterium. Next base: position 3,640 of record PLXC01000051.1, on the reverse strand, counting down.
GCGTTTGACCAAAGTTTGAGTTACCGCTTTCTTCTGCAGTTTCTGCAAATCATCGGCAGTGCCGTTGAAGCGGTTGACATCGCAATGTCCTTGCACTCCTGCGACTGCGTCGGTCTCGGAATATTGCCAGAACAACCATGTTATGAATGGCGCCGGCACTGTCGGTGCCTGCGCCAGTGTGTAGTGAACCACCCACAGTTGATACTTTTTGAGGAACTCTGCGGGACCAAGCTCACTTGCAAAAGAGGGGCTCATGTAGATGATCGGAGTGACGCCTAGCTGCAGCTCGACAGCCACAAGCCAGTCGCTAACGCGCTTGATCCGCTCCACTACGCTTATACCTGACCAGTCCGGTGGCATCTCAAGATCAAGCACTGGTGGCAGATCTCCTGCCTTCAGTGGACCGACCCGAGGACAAAATTGTCCACTTGTTTCGCCACCGAATCACCGGGCTGAAAAAAGTGATAAGACCCACAAGTCAAACCAGCAGCTATTGCTCCTGCTATGTGCCGTTCATACCAAGAATCCACATAGCCGCCTCCTTCCGTCGCTTTGACATAGACAAAGTCAACGCCGGATGCCTTCACTTTTTTCCAGTCAATCTGCCCTTGCCAGTGCGACACGTCTATGCCGGGTAAACCACCGACTTGCGCTTTTGTTTCCATGTTCTCTTTCCTTCTTCCGTTTTTCGCGTCTCTGACTTTCGCTCAGTGAACCATTAACAGGTAGCGAAAATTGAACGGACAAATATGCAGTTATCGTCAGCTTTCGGTACAAGCCCAGCGTCTACAATAGACACGCTCTGAATCATTGGCACCTGGCACCCCTTGCAGTACGTATCAGGGTCGATGCCAAATTCATTTATTAGCTGCGCTATGGCAACAGACAAGCCGCCTTCTTCAAGCACTTCAACGTAGTACGCGAATACGGAACAAGTTATGAACCTGTACCAGACAGTATCGAAACCGGCTCTTGGCGCGTAGTTTCGTTTCGCTCCTTGAAGCTTCGCTTGCATTATTTTCAACTTGTCGCTCATTTTGACCTCTGCAGGTTAGCTATGACTACTGGCTCACACAGCTGCACGGCGATTGTTCGCATAACAGCAAAAACTCACAGCATTGAAGTTTGATGCTAGACCGTCAATTAGCTTTAGTGCCTTGCCTGCATGCCGCGGGCAGCTTCAAGTTTTGTCTGTTTTCGCGGGCGTGTTCTTGTAGCCGAAACCCTCGATCACGGGAATGATCAAAGTCACCAAAATCAAACATATTGAACCAAGGTAAGGTTTGTACCAGGTGAATGTGGCTGCAAAAGGTCCACCAAGCGCAAATACCCAAGCCGTGAAGGCCACGCAAGAGGTAACCCAGTGAAAGATTTTGCTTGTCATGAAGCCCGGCGGGTCGGTCTTGATGTAACAGACGTAGAGCGGCGTGAGAGTAAATAGTGCTCCAAAAACAGCCCAAGTAAGCCACAGAGGTTCGTTGCTGTTTGTGCTCAAGATGCCCGCGATGGCAACATAGGCGCCGACGATATCACTTGGAATGTATTTGATTAGCTTCTCGAAATAGGAATCAGTAGTCTTGGTATCAGGCGGTGGGTCTTGTGGCGTCAAACGCCACTTTAGGATATTGAACATTGTTCTCTCCTTCTGTTGATGTTTGGTGCGATGGCAAAAATAGGAACCGCTTTGGAACAACTTCGACCAAAATTTCTGTTAGGCAATTGCTACAAGATGACATCCGCCAATTGAAATTGGATGGATGGAGCTTGGCTGAATGCATATGAATAGTGGACGAAGCCGGTTAGCGGAGTTCCTGGTTTTTGGAAAAAAATAAAATGACGCCATCACACTAGCCGTTGCTTAAGGTCGGTATTGCGCTTCGTACAATTGTTGATGTTGTAACCTTTTGTCTTGCACATCGCGACGCAGCATCGCGTTAGATTCAAGTGAGAACCATGTGTAGACTTACCAGGCAGGCAGATTATCAACTGACAAGTAGACATATTCTCATCGCTATCGTGGTGCGTATACGGTGGCATGTATTTTGCTCGACTAGCTTCTCCGTATTATCTTAAGAATCTCAAGTTAGCAACGCTAACGAAGCCACTCGAAAACGAGCATCAATTCACATTCTTAATCAAAAACGAATCCCTAGCGCTATGGTGCCGTGAGCATTTTTGAATAATTTTGTTAAATTCCAGACTTTTACTCGCACATTCACTATGCTGGTGCCAACATTTGGACATCTTTTAAAATAGGGTGGCTAGATTCGCAGCACTTGTTAGAAAGTGAGATTTCAAGTTGTTCCAGCTATCTGATCGCGCGACAATCCGTTGGAATTTATTTCGTGCTGCAACTAAAATCAGGCAACAGCCCAAGATGCAACGCTTAGATTGCGCTATATAAAGCGAGGCTGATTACATTTCGAGTCCAATAGCGCAGCGGCACTCATAGCAATTGCTATAGATTTGCCTCTAAGTAAAACAGGCTTGGCTAAACCGGTTGAAGCTCATGTCGACAGAAGCGACAGCGAATAGCTTCTCGTCTGATCCATTCTGCACAAATCGGACATGGTCTAAAGTGCAACTCAGATAAGCCGGCCTGACAAACCTTACAGACGGTCGCTTTGATTGAAACTTGCTCGCCACAACTTCTGCAGTCTTGTACGTAAATCGTTGTGATCGGTTGATATGGCGTCCAAGTTTCTTCGCTAACAACTTGAAGCATTGAAGCTTCAAGGACAGCTTTCAGCTTGGCTAAATCGACTTGCATCGCTTTTAAAAGTCGCGGAGCCCGGCACTCTTCAGGAGGCAAATCATACTCATCATCGTCAGCGATGAGCCCCATAAGTAAGTGTTCGGTCCCTATCTCAGACTCTTTGAAACGAGTCGCTTCCATTCTTGCAACATCGAGTGCTCTCTGCATACGTGGAGTTAAAATAGCATTGCTGAATGTTCCACTTTTTCGCACTCCAACTATTTCGCCAAATTCCAAACGTGCGTGCTGAATTGCCACCTGATTGGCTCGCAGAGCTTTTGCGCAAGCGCCTCTGGTTCCTGTTGCAATTAATCCAAGCAACAAGTGTCCCGTTGTAATTGCGTCAGGAGCAAAGGATTGACACTCGACTAAGGTCTGCTCGTAGGCACTTGCTGCATGTTCATTGAGACCTGGATAGTGTTTAGTCATTTACTTAACCACCTCAATATAAACCAAACGCAACTTACTACTACAGCGATTCTCCGCACTAAGGTACGTAGAATTCATTCTCATCCTCTTCCCGAACTTTAGCCGATTCAGGCTCTAATTCATCCTCTTCGCGATGTTCTTCCATAACGGTTGTAAAGTCCACCGCCACAATCCGGCTGGCTTGTTGCTCCGAACTATCTTCATCATTTACCGAACCCTCAGAAAGCTCTTCTTCGATAACTTGTCCCGCCGGTTGAAGTTCTCCATCCGGCTCATCATCGTCAGCAAAGGGAGCTTGCTGTTTACGGTACTGAGCCAATTTCGCCTCATGGTCGAGCCTTGCTTTGCTAAATCGTTCGCTTACGGGGTGCACAGGTCTCTCAGGAGCGGGATAACCATCGGGTACAGGGAAAGTCTCATAGGTGAACCGGGTGCATTTGACTGGGTCGCCTGACG
>PLXC01000087.1 GCA_003151275.1 Candidatus Melainabacteria bacterium | reverse complement strand
GGTGACGCTCGAAGATGCACAATTACCAGCCTGTAGACATATCAGGTTGAGGAGTGTCGGCATACATCCCAACCCACTCCTGTTCAGTACCGATGAAAATGGTCATTGCTTGAAATATAGCGGAAATAACATGTATTTAGGATTATACATGGCGAAAGCGCTACATTTTGGACGCTAATCCGCTGTTATCGCCGCTATCTTACAGGAGAACTCAATTGCTTAAAGCGACCAACGTCGCGCATGGGAGGATCGCCAAAAAGTCTTTTGTACTCGCGAGTGAATTGAGAAGCGTCGTCATAACCGACGCGCACGGCGGCTGTACTAGCGTCCAATTCTTCCGTAAGCAGCAAGCGCCGAGCTTCCTGAAGGCGCAGTAGTTTCTGAAATTGCAAAGGACTCATAGACGTAGCCGTTTTAAAATGCTGATGGAAGCTGGACACACTCATGCCCAGGTCGCGGGCGAGATCCTCGATGCTCAGCGCTTCACTAAATCTGGTTCGGAGCGTTTGAACCGCCTTGGTGATTCTATGTGTATGACCTCCAAATGATGCCATTTGCCGAAGCCTTGGTCCTTGGTCAGTTATTAGAAGCCTGTAAATGATTTCGCGAGTCACCAGGGGTGATATCACATGATAATCAGTAGGATTGTCCAATAAACGGAATAATCTGACAAATGCGTCCAGCAAATCACCTTGCAGTTGGCTCACTGCAATTGATTGAACGCTGGAGTCGGTGCGACCGGGCGAAACACCTGTCTCAACACTCACTGAAGCGATCAGTGCTGGATCGAGATCGAGCTTAAGACCTAAGAATGGCTTTTCCAATGTTGCCTCAACTACTTGAGTGACAACCGGTACATCTAAGGAACAGAGAAGGAAATGAGCCGGGTCGTACCTATATCGCTCTTCTCCCATCTGCACTTCTTTGGCACCCTGAGCGATTATGCAGATGGATGGAGAATACAGTCCGTGCAATGGTTGAGTTGGATCGGGATGTCGGTAGAAATTCAGCCCTTCCGACTGCTTATTGGCGCCATCATTGACGCAACGTCTGGCGACAATTTCGACAAGTCCAATCCTGTTTGCTTGATCGCGTTGGTCATTCGGATTCATGGGGAGCCTGTTTCCTGTTCTTGGAGAATTGTCCAAGCATTTTGTAATTTTGTTATAGATTTACCGCCTAAAGACAGCATATCATTGAACTGTGAATTGCGATGCTTGCATTTTTGACCAATCATATCAAGACGAGCAGTCAGTGCAAAGGTGAAGCACTTGAGGCATCCAAGCTGTCGTCCGGACTGAAGAATCGGATCGCATCTTGGCAGCATTCAGCAGGCAATAAAAGGTTCTAGCGCGTCACGCGTTGAGAACACAATTCGAAGGAGAACGAAATGCAGAAGCGCAAACTCGGAAATAGCAATTTGGAAGTGTCGGCAATCGGGCTCGGCTGCATGGGAATGAGCTTTAGTTACGGGCCACCGGCGGACAAAGGCGAAATGATAACGCTGATTAGAGCGGCGGTTGAACTAGGTGTCACGTTTTTTGATACAGCCGAGGTTTATGGTCCATTTATAAATGAAGAGCTTGTAGGCGAGGCCCTGTCCCCTGTTCGTGACCAGGTCGTTATAGCTACCAAATTTGGATTCAATCTCGATCCTACTGGCAAAGAGAAGTGGATTGGATTGAATAGTAAACCGAAGCATATTAGAGCAGTCGCCGAAGCCTCGCTTAAACGCCTGAGAATTGATGCTATCGACCTTTTCTACCAGCACCGCGTTGACCCGGACGTGCCAATTGAGGAAGTAGCAGGAGCGGTCAAGGAGCTTATTCAAGAGGGCAAAGTGAAACACTTTGGCTTATCGGAAGCCGCAGCTGATACCGTTCGGCGAGCACACGCAGTGCAACCCGTCACGGCCCTTCAGAGCGAATACTCTCTCTGGTGGCGGCGTCCGGAAAAAGAGATCCTGCCGATGCTCGAAGAGCTTGGTATAGGGTTCGTTCCCTACAGCCCTCTAGGCAAAGGGTTTTTAACTGGGAAAATGGATAGTAATACAACTTTTGGCAGTTCGGATTTTCGCAGCACGTTACCTCGATTCACACCAGAAGCTCTAAAAGCAAACCAGGCGCTTATCGATTTGCTCGGTGAAATTGCAAGAAAGAAAAATGGCACGCCCGCTCAGATTGCGCTTGCCTGGCTTCTTGCACAAAAGCCGTATCTGGCTCCCATCCCGGGCACGACCAAGCTGACGCGTCTAAAAGAGAATCTTGGAGCAGTCAATATTGAACTCACTTCGGACGACCTTCGTGATATCGAAAGAGCTGCTTCTAAAATCGAGGTACATGGTGATCGTTATCCCGAACATCTCGAAGCACTGACCAATCGCTGAGCGGCTTGTCATGCACGATCTACTTAACTAGGAGAATAAAAATGATCAAGACAGCCATCAAGACAAAAGCATATGCAGCGAGCGGTCCCGATGAGGATCTGAAGCCCTTCGAGCTCCAACGCCGAGAACCAGGACCAAACGATGTTCTCATTGACATAAAATTCTGCGGCATTTGCCATTCCGACTTACACATGGTTCACGGAGACTGGGGTGTAACAACCTATCCGGTAGTGCCGGGTCATGAAATCGCCGGGATTGTGTCCAGCGTCGGCGAGAATGTAACCCGCTTCAAAACTGGTGATCGTGTAGGTGTTGGCTGCATGGTCGACTCGTGCAAGGAGTGTAAGTCTTGCGAGGCAGGAGAGGAGCAGTACTGCGAAAACGGTAATGTTCTGACGTATGGTGCACTCGAGCGCGATGGCGTGACCATGACATACGGCGGATATTCTGAGCGCGTAACCGTCAACGAGCGTTTTGTGGTGCGAATTCCTGATGCACTGCCGTTAGATAAAGCGGCGCCTTTATTGTGTGCGGGAATCACAACCTACTCTCCTTTAGTCCATTGGAAAGCCGGTCCCGGCAAGTCGGTTGCCGTAGTTGGTATCGGTGGTCTCGGACACATGGCTGTGAAGATAGCCGCAAAAATGGGTGCGGAGGTCACGACGATCAGCAGATCTGCAAACAAGAAAGCGGATGCGAAAGCGATGGGAGCAAAAGATCACATCGCAACTTCCGACTCAGCTGCCTGCGAAAAAGCGCAAGAAAATTTCGATCTGATCATCAATACAGTGTCATCTGCTGCCGACATGAACTTGTATCTCGGCATGTTGAAACGCGATGGCGTCATGGTTCTGGTGGGTGCACCAGCAGAGGCTTTGCCGGTTCAGGCCTTTAGTTTGATTCCTAAACGCCGCTCTTTGGCTGGTTCAACAATTGGCGGAATGCGCGAAACTCAACAGATGCTTGATTTTTGTGCCGAGCACAATATCGCAGCTGATATTGAAGTGATCACAATCGACAAAGTCAACGAAGCGTATGAACGCCTGTTGAAAAGCGATGTTCGGTATCGATTCGTGATCGACATGGCTTCACTCACTTAGGACTAGTGGCCGAATCTGAGCCTTGCTGTCGGAGAGGATGGACTACTCCTTTTAACCGTTCCTGCAAAGAACCATGTACAATTCCTTGTCCGGGCGGACGCTAGTGATCGCCGTGATTGGACACTACATGTCGTACAGGATCGGTCGTCAGCAAGATCATACATCGGCGGATTTATGACCGAGAGTCAGAATGCAACAGAGCGAAATAAAAAGGCTGACCCTTATGTCGGGATGTTGTTCGATGATTCGTATCAGATAATCTCGCTGCTTGGACAAGGTGCCACCACCTCTGTCTACAAGGCACGCGACATCAAGAAAGATCGCTTGGTGGCAGTTAAAATATTGCACTTCCAGTTTGGATCGAACGAAGGCACAGTGCAGCGCTTTAAACAGGAAATTCAGACGATCCGTCGACTGAATCATGTCAACATTGTGTCTTTTCTTGACAGTGGAATGACAGAAGGCGGAGAGCACTATTTAGTTATGGAGTTGGCTGATGGTAATAGTCTTAAGCAACTGATTCAGGAAGGCACTCTTGATTGTAAAAGAACACTGCGACTGTTCTCTCAAATAAGCGCGGCGCTCATTGCCGCTCATCAGAATGGAATTGTGCACCGTGATTTAAAACCGGCAAACATCATCGTAACGCGCGATGGACAAGGAGCCGATCTAATTAAGCTTCTCGATTTCGGCGTAGCAAAATTGCTTATTCAAGGCGAGACTTTTCAAACAAGAACTCAGACCGGTGAGATGCTGGGCACCCTGCTTTATATGAGTCCAGAACAGTGTCTAGACCAAGATCTAGATGGACGGTCGGATATTTATTCGCTTGGCTGTGTCCTTTATGAGTGCCTTACCGGCACACCACCATTTTCCGCACGTACAGCATTTGAAACGATGAATCTGCATCTTACCGGAATGCCAAATAGGTTAGGACAAGTGAGACCTGACCTTACTTTTCCGAAACACCTGGATTCAGTGCTACAAAAAGCACTTGCGATAGATCAAAAGCACAGATATCAAAATGTTGCCGCCTTTGCTGAAGATTTAGAAAAAATTGAGAGTGATGAACCTCCCAAGTCTTTAAATAGCACTTCCAATTATTCTGTAGCATCCGTAGCCGAGATCCGAAGAGAGAAAAACAACTTGATACTATGGCTGTCTGCTTTCGGGTTGCTTTATCTTGGTGGGCTTTCGCTCATTGTTGTCGCCCCCCTGTTCGGCATGATGGTCAGCTTTGCTGCCTCTTTAGCGTTTATCATTCTTTTGGCTTTGGACCAATTGGCAAAAAATGAGAAATCTGATGTTGGAAAAAAATTGCAGTCTAGTGTTTCGGCTCCGCTTCGACTGGAAGCCTCTTCCGATTTTGACGTGGAGAAATTTGCCGAGTCTGTATTCAACATTGTTGATGCCAATAAAGATGGTTTGATTACTCAATTAGAAATGCGAGAAATTTTGAAGGAAAATCATCCTCTCCTAACTTTGCACGGAAAGACGTTCATCCAATTCGTCTTGGACCACTATCAAGAGTTCAAGGAAATTTTCGATCATTCGCACAATCAAGAAGGTCTGTCAAAACAAGAAATAATTGATTTCGCTAGAAGCCTGCCTGAACCTATGTCAAACTGAAGCGCTACCTGAAGCGCTACCTGAAGCGATACAATGATGCGATCGACGACTCGTCTAAGTTGATCAACCGGGAGACGCAGTTGTTGTGCATCAGGGAGATGGCGAATGCGAAAACGTATACAACGCTAGTGGAGAGTATTTTGCTATTTATGGCTTCGAAAACTTTTCGGTAAATCTTTGCGTAAGCAAACAAACACACACCCACACAAACAGACACACACACAAAGAGTGAGGAGAAAATGCACTCGAGTTTTCAGCAACTTGTCGAAGAGATAGTCGCGAGGCATCACAGCTTGCTGCGAAAAGAACTTCCGAGAATAACCGATTTAATAGAAGCGCTTGTAAGTGATTGCCCAGATAGCGAGTCACTGAGCGAAGCGCAGCAAATATACAGGAAGGTGAGGTCGAAGATAGAGACGCATTTGAAGGATGAAGAGACGGTTTTATTTCCGACAGGCATCGCACTCGAGTCAGGCGGTGAAATTCCTCACAGCGAAATGGATCTGCGTGCGCGTCTAGAAGAAATGGAGAAAGAGCACGACGGGTGCGGTAATGCGCTGGGTATAATTTCGCAGATGGTAAGCGCTGTTGCTCAAAGCGAGCATCGGCAGCAACTTCTAAGCGCCCTACAGGTGGTGCAAGATGATCTTCGCATCCATGTCGAGAAAGAGAATACACAAGTGCATCCTCAATTCATTGAGCTGCTTGGAAGAGCACGTGTGTGACTAAACAAGAAATACTAAACTGCGCTCGAAGCTTGCCTGAATCTATGTCAAACTAAAGCGCTACAATGATGTGCGAAATCTAAATATGATGCTTTATGCTTTTGATTTTAGAGGTATCATATCCATTCAGTTAAACGAGAAATGTTGATGTCGAAGACCGAAAGTTTTGCGAATCGCCAGTGGATTTATACAAAGCGCCCTACGGGGCGGGTAACGCAAGAACACTTTGTTTTGCGTGATTGCGAACTCTCAAGTGATCTGGCAGCAAATGAGACCATAGTCCGTGCTCACTACATTAGTGTGGATCCCTACATGCGCATACAGCAACATGAGCGAAATACTTATGATGTGCCACATCCCCTTGGTATCGTTCAACGCGCTGGAGTAATCGGACGCATCGTCGCCTCTCAAAGCGATAAATTCAAAGAAGGTGATTGGGTTCTTGGCTATTCTGGCTGGCAATTGTTTGCGAAGTGTCATGCGAGCGAACTGCAAAGGCTGGATCCAGAAACTGCTCCCGTCACTACGGCTCTAGGAGTTTTAGGAATGCCGGGAAGAACCGCCTGGTTCGGTTTGATGGAAGCTGGTCGACCCAAACCGGGAGAAACGGTTGTTGTATCTGGCGCAGCGGGGGCAGTTGGATCTCTCGTCGCTCAATTTGCTAAACGAGCTGGATGTCGCGTCTTTGGTATTGCTGGTGGTGCCGCCAAATGTAAATTCCTGACCGATAAGCTTGGACTCGACGGCGCCGTCGATTATCGAGAATTTGATGATCTCGAATCTCTTTCGCAAGAAATTTTGAGACGAACCAAAAGTGTCGATGTTTATTTTGACAACGTTGGCGGTCGTATAACTGACGCGGTGATTCCGCATATCAACCTGCGTGCTCGCGTTATTATTTGTGGTGCCATCAGTCAATATGATGGAGGTCTGGATAATCCCGATGTCGGTCCACGGTTTCTGCAGCACTTGCTGTTTAAACGTGCCACCATTCAAGGCATTTTGGCGCGAGACTATACTCACAGAATGGATGAAATGATTAGCATCGTTGGACCCTGGGTGCACAACAACGAAATGGTTTTTGAAGAAACGATTGTTGATGGATTCGAGCAACTTCCTGAAGCTCTGAACAGTTTGTTTGAGGGCAAGAACCTAGGAAAACTGCTCGTTCGAGTCTAAGGGATTTGAGTTTACTCAAAAAGTTGAAAGGGCGCTCAGAGGCGCCACTATCATTCGTTTATGCACTTCGAATCCCATTAGGGTACATCGGTTTGAAGGATTAAATCGTTTGTGCTTGTGTCTGGAATGACGTGAGCTGATATGCTTCGGTTCCCGTTTTAATTTGTATTCGCTAGATTAACTTGGGAGGACGCACTGGACTCAGACTCAAGGAATCCGCCGAGGCGTCTTAGATTTCCGCAACACGGTGTTGTCGGATTTGAATAGCGGTAGTTTGACAATGTGCTGATCGATTTTGTTTCGCATATCGTCGGGCAAAGGCAGCTTATCGGAGTTATCGGACCAGGACACCGATACCTTGGACAAATGCATGGACTTGTTTCCACAAATTCTTCTTCGATTAGGTAATATGATGGATCAAATTAATGCCTTGGCTATAGCGTCTTCACAAGGAAGAGTGCATCAGATATGAACCTCATCTCAAAGCTACTATCCGTCTTCAATCCCGGCGAGCCGAAGCAAAAAGACACACAAAATCATCGCTAGCGAAGGTTTGGATTTTAACTGTCCAGTTTCGGACGGACCCTTTTAACAACTCAATAACAACTTAATCGTATGGTTACAACGTCGCCACTTTCAGGCTTCGTATTACCAGATTTTAAAAACAGAGGTTCTAGTGACGTTACCACAAGTAGCAGGCTTAAATTCGGCTATATTCCCGCTTGGCGGCTCTTTTGCCGAGAGTGCAACTGCGGAAGATTTGGCGAGCTTGCTGCCAACGGTAAGCAACTTTAAAACATTCGTCAAGAAAGTTGCTCGTGAGCAAAGAAGAGTTGATGACTCAAGAAGATCTGATGGAATTAATTCAGTATGGCAGGAAACTCTTGAGTCTTGGGGCGATCCGCGCAATCGCCGCTGTTTCGAACGCACTGCCAGCGGCTGCGCCTTTTACGAGTTTAGAACGGGCGAAACTTTGCGCTCTGTCGTCATGGATCTGCTCGTTGAGTGTAAAAAAAGCTACCCCTCTATTTGCCACGATTATCAGGCTATTCGCAGCGCTATGCAAGATATTCTCACATTCAACAATCTTTCAGATCCTGACTTTATTAGTCCAGGTTCAAAGCTGATGATCCCCTCGTCACTTGTGCCTGTGCCAAAGTTCGCAGCTTAGCAAGAGAATCTGTAAGCACCAGGGGTATAAAGTCCAGATAGGCTGCCCCTGTTTGACCGGTGATTATGGTCTCAAAAGAATCCGAGCCAGAAACAAAAAAAAGCGATGGTAGCACCGATAATGCTGCCAGGCGTGAAATTGAGAAGCGAAAAGAAGAAGCGAAGAAACTAGAGTTGGCACGACTCGAGGTTCAAAAGTGCGAAGCAATCGAGAAAGAAAGAGAAGCAAGAGAAGCTCGAATCGAGAAACAAACCTTTGTTGAACCGATAACTCTTAAAACTTCTGACGGCGCTCACGTGACTAAAGATATGCTGGGCAGAGTCTGTGAGACTATGGATGCGCGCGGCATTGTTCGTAAGTTCGACTATAACCCAATGGGTGAATTGAAATCATTTAGTGATAACAATGGCGCCATTTGGTCAAGTGACGATGGTCTTCACTGGAATTCTCCGAACCAAAAGTCACGCGCCATGCGTGCTGTGGTGAATGCGGAAGACGGCACTTTCGGCATCGTTGAAGCGAAGTCAAAAACGGAAGCGATCACGACGCTTTCTTTCATCAACGGTAACACTTTGAAGAAAACAGCATCGGGAACCGAGATCTACGACAAGAATGATGTTTTAATCGATAGCATCAAGGGCGGTGCTACAAACTTAGACGGCGACCGCAATAAAAGTGTCACGGACACAAATGATACACGGTCCCTCAATGCAAACAATTCCGGCGTAAAAAAGGACAGCCGCGACAGAATTGCAGAGGTTACATACAAAGACGGCAGCAAAACTCAATTTGACTATGACGATAGCAATCATTTGGTTGGTTTTACCGACCGTAGTGGGTGCCATCAAATCGAGTCTAGCCCGTTCAAGGCTCACGTTGACAGCAATGGCACATTTAGCTATCAACAAAAAGACGGCACGGTAATCACCAAAGGTTTAGATGGTCGCGAGAGCAGACATGACCTGAATACGATTGATTCAACGGCGAAAGATATACAGACAGCGTTGGCCAATGCGGACTTGAAAAAGATCGAGGACATACTGGTCGAAATGCCCGCCGCCGATCATAAGCTTTTGGAACAGCGTTACCTCGAATTAAATAACCGCAGTTTGCGCGACGACCTGAAAGAGAATGTTGGCGACGACCAAGTCAGCTATACGAAACTGAGCGTTCTTCTCAACCGAAGCACAGACCTGTCAGATGAGATCGGTCAGTTCAAGATAGACATGGCAATTGTCAATAAGAGCAATGCAGATGCCAACGAAGATCTGACAGGTGTAACTGTTAGCAGTGTTGTTGATGAAATCTATCATGCCTTCGCGGGCGGTGTCGGACCAGGTCCGATGAGCGTTTATACCGCAGGGCAGGATTGGCAACGTTCAAGTGACGCACAGCAAGACATTATGCAAACTGTAGGGCTGCTTGGACCAACTGAACTTGCAGGGTTCAAAAATGATTTTAAGCAACAGATGGGTCAAAGTATCGAGGAATACTTGGCGAACAGCCCGATGTCGAAGGATACGAAGGAAGCTCTGAGCGTTTATCTCAACAAAGGTCGTGACGAACGAACCACTGATGACGATTTAAAACTAGCCAAACTGGCTATTGATAACAAAGATCTGCCGCTGCTCAAGACAGTTATGTTGCTTTCACACAATAGAGAGGAGTTGTCCGCAAAAATAACGGAAGTAGGATATCGAAATAATATCGCCACTGCTTTCAAAGATGACCAGTTAGTGCAAGCGCTTGATTATGTGGATCAAGGTGGTTTATCTGTGCTCACGAAGATAAAAAATCATGACCACATCCTCCATACAGATAGGGTTGAAGTAGAACGACTAGTAAAAAATGCCAGCGATACTGATCGGGTTCGCTACGAACGCGGTGAGCATTTATCAGCAAATCCGCAGGAACTCGATCAAAACAACGCAAATGACAAACAAGCGTTGGCTTTCTACAACGACACCAGGGCTGAGTTGACCAGACTTTCAAGCTCGCCTGCCGAACTGATCAAGTGGGAAAGTGAGCTTGAGAAAAAGGAATCTGTTCTCGCCGATTTAGCTAATGCGGCCAACGATCCGAAGCGCATGTATGCGGCTGTAGAGAATCTCAGCGAAAAAGATTGGCAACAGTTACGAGATCATCCAGAAGACTTAAAACGAGTCGCAGATCTCCTAAACCATACGAACGTTTCTTACGTTAGCACTGGTGAGGGAGGTGCTATTGAAACCACAGAAAGAGATATCGCCTCTGAGCAAGATACCAAAAAACTGATGGACATGCTCAATGCGAAGATCAACTCAAGTGACGCCACATTTACCTATCAGCAGTCGCAGCGGGTAGGAAAACGTTCGATCAGTGAGATTTTCGCGACCGAAGACGTTAGCGAACACGATAAATTGAATGCGCTAAAGAACACCACAGATGACGAACGCAAAGCGATCAAAGACAACGTCAACGGTGTTCGAGATCAATTGGCGACGCAGCTAGAGAAGCTCGGTCTTGGTCACGACATCGGTAAAACACTCTTAGCCGAAATCGATGCAGATAAGAAGCCGACGGCATGGGACCAGGTGATGCTCAACGTGCTCGCCGACAGCTTGCACGAGCCCGACACCGATCCAGTTCCATCACTTGCAAAAATTCATGATTGGGAAGCGGCATTCGCAGAGAATCCTGCCTTGCTGCAAAAGATTGCCAATCACGGAAATTATTCTGTTGAACCTTTCGAGTACACATATTTCGCGTCTCAATTTGGTCCTCTTTTAAGAGCTCACAACATTGATAATGGAAGCGAAAAATACTACGAATTTATGAACCAGATTTTTAAGACAGGCAAGCTAGATCTATCTCACAGTTTGGTTCTTGCCGACAAACAGGAAGGCTGCCTGAACGAATTTAACCGCGCCAGCGAAGCTGAAAAAGCTCTCCTGAAGCAGACAAATCCCACTGATGCCGATGCGATCGCTTTCCAAAAGTCCGCGTTTAAAGATGACAACGAAAAAATACTTGTCCAATCAATATTGAACAATACCGATGGGAAAATGAGTCTTGCAGACAAATTGTTCGCTTACACCAAATGTGGTGCCTATAACGAAGTCGATAGCTTGCAGGAAACATTGTCCGCTTTGAGTAAGGATGCTAGACAGGCTGTTGCCGCCGAGTATTTCCAAAAGTATCATCAACTTCTAAGCACTAATCTGGCAGATAAACTGCCCGAAGACAAACGCTTCATCTTCAAATCGCTGCTTTCCGGCACCGATTTTAACGTGCGCCAGTTCCGCATGGATACGACGTTAGACAACGATAATCATCGCAGTTACTTCGATGGATTTCTAGGGAAAGTTTGGAACGCTGGAAAAATGGATGTAAACGAATCGGCCAACCAACTGACCGATTGGATCAAAAAGAATCCTGAGGCAATGAAGAATCTCACACCAGAAGATCGTGAGAAATTCATGCAGGCGGTTAAAAATTATCAGGACGCAAGTCAAAATTACATCAAGGACAAGAAACAGTTTGCCGAGCAATTTACAGATGCTGCAATCACAGTAGCCGTGATGGGCAGCGGTCTGTTCACGGGATTCAGTTCGACTGCCGCATACTACAGTCTTTTAGCAACTGCCGCTGTCGCCGGTGGCACATTCAAACTGGTTGCTACCAAACGCATCGAAGGAACAGATTTTGATAATAGCGAGAAGAATGTTATCAACTTGATGTTCCGAGGCGGCAGCCAATCTGTGCTTGGATTGATCGGACCTGAGTTTGGACTTTCAAGAGTAGGCCCTCAGATTGCAGAGAAATCTGTCGCAGAAGCGATCGAAAGTCTGGGTCCTCAGTTCGCCGAGGCGTTGACTCCAGAAGCTCGCAAACTCATGTCTAGTGAACTAAGCGACCTGTCTCGGCAAGTCGCTCTTGGGCGGGGAGAAAAGTTTAAAGAAATTGCCGAAAAGGTACTCGTCAATGGCACCCCCGAGCAGCAACAACTTTTACAACAAGCGCTTCAGAAACAAGTTAGTTCGCAAGTGACGGCCGACTTACGAGCAAATCTTCAAAAGAAAGTTCTCTACGAACTTGAGTCTGCGTCACATAGTGCTGTTATTGGCAGTGCTGCTAGTGCGGCTCCCGTATTAGGGGCGAGCGTTTTGGGTCTAGAAAGCCCTGAAGATTTGTGGGAAAGAATGAAACAAGCGGGAGTCGCCGGCGCCGAAGGCGCTTTGTTTTTTCACGTTACGTTTAAGGGAGCCGGGTCTGTAAGCGCGCTGCTTCGAAAGGGGGACAATGGACTGATCGCAGGAAAAGACACTGTGGTGCATCGTAATGGACAAAATATTGTTGTTAAGGACGAATTGGTTCTGCAACCCGAGGATCGCATAGTAGAAGATCCTGCACGGATAGAAACAGCAAGGCAGGAACAAAACCCGAACAGAAAAGAGTCCAACGAGATTCCGAAAAACGAAAAGGACACGAATGCAAAAGTAACCGAGGTGGTGAAACCGTATGTGGTGCTCTCTGACGGCACCAAAGTAGATCCAGTCACCGCCAAGACAATGGAAAAGCTACAGCTTACGCCTGATTCGTATGTGTACAGAAGTATGGATCCGCAATACCTTGATCTTAAAACTTCTACGGTTTCTGGAAATCCTAAATCAATAGCCGATATTGCCGACCCTTACAATATGGTCGAGTTGTTCCCTGGTCAAGGCTTACCTGATATTAAGACAGAAGCCATGACAACTACGCGAAAGGTAGGTCCTGGTCTCAATGTAAGTGTCGAGAAATCATCGGTTTATGAAGAGGGAGACCACGTTCTCGTCAAAATAAAGCTTGGCGATCTATTGAAGCAGAACGGAAAAATTTATCTTGATAGTGGAGCAGCCAACACTGGTATCAAACCTCTGTACATAACTTTTGACGGATCAGTGCCGTTCGAGCGAGTGCCTGTTGAGAAGGTGGTGCCTCCAGTAAATCCTCAAATGAATGAGCGGTCATCAACCAAGATTGAAAGTAAACCGGTCAAGCCTGAAATCAACTTTACTCCATTAAAAACTCCGATCGAGTCGTCTTTGGATGAAACTGTTACTAGCTTCCGAACAGTGGCCAAAAATGAACTGGGCGGAAATCAAATTCCTGAAAATGCAAAGTACATCAGGGTGGGCAGAAAAGATATTACCTTAACTCCTGATGGACCAACTGTGCCAATTGGTCGTGAAGATGTCGGCTCCCTGTATGTTTCGAGCATATCCGCTGCTAATCCCAACGGTCATGTTCAGGTTGGACTGACAAGTGAGGCTAAACCTTATCTGACCGCTGATCCGGAGCGAGCTCAGAATACATTTGTAATGCGAAAAGGCACCAAAGAGTGGGTCAAACTGTCCGATCTGTCCAAGGATGCCACCAATAATGGTGTCGTAATAAATTACGGCGATCAAGTTCGTTTGGGAGGTCAAGGGGGAGCTAACCTCGATCTAAGTGAGTTAACGCAAGCAAACTTTAAGGTCGGCAATACGAACATCACGCTAAGGCCTGGCGAGCGTAAGTCGCTTGGTCGTGAAGACATTGATCCAAACGACCAATCAATTTCCCGAAAGCATTTAAGTGTGGGTCTAGACGACAGCGGACGTACATACATCTATGAGGATCCGATCAGCCCTTCTTCCTTCGGTACGTATGTTAAGCGACAAGGCGCTGACCAATTTGTGCGTGTCGTGCCGGGAGCAGAGGTGCATGTTTTTCCCGGAGATGAGGTGCGTCTGGGTACCGCCGATCTCGACGGCAATAACAACGTTATTCCTAACTCAAGCAAACCTGGGCGATTGCTGGACATGTCTGATATGTATCGTGAGGTCAACGACGCAACAACGCCGGAACTTTCCCGTTGGGGCAAAATCAAGAAAGCGGTGATCGGCGGCGAAACCGTGGATAGTGCCAACTCCATTGTTCGCACCAAGGACGGTGGCTTGCAATATCGCGATGGACGCGGGCTTGTTGAGGAATCTTCAAAAGGCTCAAAAGTAATCACCGACTATTCAGGTGCGAAGATTACTGAGGAAGCTGGTCGCATTACCAAAATGACTGATGCGCACGGTTCCTCTTACCGTATAGAATACGGTTCTGATGGAGAGATCAGTAAGGTTTGGTTTGGTGATACGCCATACGAACGATCGAACACAAAGAAGTGGACCGTAGAAAAAGATGGCAGCCTGCACTTGGTTACAACCCAGGCCGAAGGTGGTCGAACAGAGGTTTATTACCATCCAGATGGCACCATGGAAGTTGGTTCTGCAGCAAATGGGCAGGCAGTTAGGTTCAACACAAAAAATATCGATATAAAAGCAGAGGAGTTCCGTATTTCTCAACTTGCAGAAAGTCAGATTCAACCTGAAGAGTTGGGTCGCTTCAAAGGTATGCTGCAAGAACTCAAGCAAAGTAATCTAACTGAGGAGCAACAAGGTGAAGTTCTCCATCAACTGAACAGAATGCTGGCCGACGATTCTGGTGCCGTTTTAAAATCTTCTGAGCGAGCAGTTCTTGCTGAGCAGGCGTTGCAGCAAACACTACATCCTGAATACATTGACCAGGGACAGCGACCAATGTGCGCGCTTGCTGCTCTCGAAAAGAAAGTGGCCTTCGAACATCCCGGAGAGTATCTGCGGGTGATAGCGGATGCATCTATCAGCGGTAAGTACGTTACGTCCGACGGCAAAGTAGTCGATGTAAATCTGCTTGGTTCCTTGAAAATCGATGACGAGGCCCTGAAGGGTGCGGGTCTTTCGAGAGGATTGCCGAGCCCCGTTAAGCAGGTCGGCGATAGCAATCGCTCTTGGTCAAGCCAAATCTTCCAGGAAGTAGCAATTAATTCTCTCGTCCAAGAGAGACCAGGCAATTACATTTATCAGAATCGCGGCACTCACGAAGCGCTAATTGATCTCAATAACATCGACGGCGGCACGGTCTACCTAAAACGTGGCAGATTTCTTGAAATGCAGCATAGCCCACATATAACCGATGCCGAAGACGTTGAAACGATGTTCACCAAACTTACCGGCAAGAGTGACGACTTCTGGCTTACAGCGAATATATCGGATGCTGGTAAAGCTCCGGTTATTCTCAACAATACGGAGATTGGCTATGAAGAAGGGTTAGCCCGAGTCTTAATGGATATGCAAGCAAACGGTAAGCACGCAATTGCTGTTGTAGATGTTCGCAACAGTCCATTTTGGGAAACTTCCGGTAGTGGCGCCGCTGGTGGCGCAGGCGGTGCAGGCAACCGCGGGTCGAACCCTAGACTGCATGCAGTCATGGTTAAAGATATCGATGTACAATACATTCAGAAAACTGATGGCAGTTATGTGTTAGACAACAAGGGCAACCGCATAATCGACTTTCAGCGTACGCGTGTGACGGTTTTAAATTCTTGGGGAAGAAAAGC
The DNA here is from genome assembly GCA_003151275.1 of Candidatus Melainabacteria bacterium. Next base: position 1,992 of record PLXC01000087.1, on the reverse strand, counting down.
CGACCACGTTGCCGCCAATCAGGTGACTGGAACTGACACGAGGCTATCTGTGAAACAGCTTTACGCGGCGATGAATGGCTGGAGCCCGAACCAATGATGGAGGTTGAACCGTCTCAAAAGATTTGCATTGGGCAGGTGAAAGAGATTCATCTTCCTCAAGGCTGGTCCAAAGTTGAACAACCGACGGCCGATGTTTCGAGTCTTGTGGTTTTTACGCCTGCTCATGAATTGACCTCGCAATTAGGCTTTTATTATCGCGGCAAACCAATTTCGCAAGATGACGGTGCCGCTTTTGAAAAGTTATTATCCGAGCACAAAAGAGCGCTTCTTCCAAACGAATTGGAAAAGTTACGCTACGTATTGGCTGATCTGGCGGACTTAGAACAGTTTCGCATTAGATCGGCTGAAATCACTAACTTGAGCGGGCGCAACGTTTTGGTGGTCGAAGGACGTTGGCTTGTGAGCGACAGTGACACTTACGAAATCTTCATCAACGCCGGTGATGCAGGGACAATTGTTCAGCAAATTTATTTCATTGCGCCAAAAGACAAATTCTATCGACAGATCAAACTAATCAAAGAAGCTCTAAAATCCATTCAATGGCTTTGACCGACGCTTCGTTAAATCGCTCTCGCGCCTTTGCAAGATGGATATGTCGAACATCCATAAAACACTTTCTCGTCTGGTGTCGCTCGATTGTTCTTTGGCATCCTGATCCTTCTTTGTCCATCCTGAGCATTCACGAATTGTTCTTTGCACTAAGTTATGTTTTTAAGAGCTGCGATTTTATTATTGGATATGTATAGCGCTGGACGAACTGTGCCTTGCCATCCTTCATGAAGCTCGCACCGTAAAAGAAAATCGGCGCGGGGATTCGCACTACCGTCAGGGTCGTGACCGTCACGAATGGACTCGTGTCAGGCGGGGGAGTGCCATTGAAATCTTGATAAGCATATTGGCCGGTACCGCTTAAAAGTTGTGGCGCAATTACAAAGACACCATCTGCACTGTAAGCTTTGAGAGCAGTTTGAGCCAGGTTCCACGCTTTGGCCGATGTGTTGGCTGCTGCCGCTGCTCGGGCAGCATCGTGGCAGGCACGATCGTTCATTGACGCACCGAAGATTGCCATGCATATGTCTAGAGCAAGAAGAGCGAGAACGACTAAAAATAAGGCTGAAGCAGCGATTTCCATCATTCCCGTCATTCCCTTTCGGGACCTTATCGCTCTTTTTGCACTCGATTTATTCATGATGCATTCTCATTCTCTCTTATTGGTTGAGTCCCTGAGTGTTCTCCGATGGCTCTTTGGCAGTTGTCTGAATAGGATAAGGGTCGGTTAGACCTGGTATCTTGAAGCCGAATACTCCTTGCGGCAAAGGGATGAAAGGGTCTGATTGCCCTATCAGTTGAACTTGTATCTGATACAAAAAATTCTCTTCGTCAGCTGGACTGCTAAGTTTAGTCGGCTGTTGAATTTGAGGACTCCCTGGTTGCACGGGTGTTATGACGATAGATGTGTTCACTGCATTTAATGTTACACCTGAGAAGCCTTTGCAGCAGGCTGTCGCAGTTTGCTGTGCTAGCGTTTGAGCCGAGAGGTTGGGCGAAAAGTCTTGCGAGAAGCTTTTCGCCTGTGCCGCTACGTGCACTGCCTGACGAGAGGCGTTTAAGAAAAATGTATAACGAATACCAATTGTGGCCAGACAGATCATCGGCACAAGCAATCCAAGAAATAGAGTCCACAACACAAATGGAAGCTCGATCATGGAGCTGCCGCTTCTCGATCTTGAACCATTCATCAATTCAAAACGCATTTCATGCATGGTAAATCTCTGAGGAGCTATAACTAACTTGAACGAGCAGCTCCTGCGGATTATTACTTCCGATTATCGATCAGAAACTGCTGAAACTCAAGTGAATTAGCATCTCGGCAAAAACTATGCACAACTTGCGCAGACACTGTCGACAGCCAGCGTCATTCAGTCACTGCCC
>PLXC01000131.1 GCA_003151275.1 Candidatus Melainabacteria bacterium | reverse complement strand
TCCTGCAGCACTTCAAAGGCCCATGGACTAACTTTTATCGTGTACGCCTCCTGGTCGCCTTCCCATCCACCGATGGCAAAAACCTTGCCTGCGACTTTCCATACGTGGCATCCACCCCATTGCATTACATAAGTGGTTCCAGGAAGTGCTCCACAAAATTTGTTGAACTGAGTGTACTTCAGCTGGATTTACCTCCCTATCCGGTTAATGATTCAATATAGATGATAACTCTGGAGTAGGGCAGAATGAATTAGCAACTATCCAAATTGCATTGGGGAATATTCTACACGATGATATGCCAAGATGACTGGAGAGAAGAGCAGTTAGAATTTTGCACCGCAAGCAGTGGCGCATTTCCTAGCGTCGCGAAAATTTTGATCGCACCACAGATTAACGCAGATTGCAGGTTATTGGATCCAGTAATATTGACACTTTTCGATTGACTACGCGCGTTTTTCTTCCCCCAAGAATGCTAGCATGGAAATTCCCAGACTCAAAGTGCCACAGGCGGGCGTATAGTTTGGGCAGCCTATTATTGCTTGTTTGGTCAATTTCGGTGAAAGAAATCGTGTCGCTTCCGTTGTTTGCGAAAGAATTCTGAATCGCGCTTAGTTTTCTTAGTTAACCAAAGTCAGTCCAGGAAATGCTCTTATGACTGTCAATTTCTGCACTTGTTCTCGTTCTAAATTCATGACCCAATTGATAATTTCTTCTTGCTTGGTCCAATCATCAATTGCCACCGTCAAATAGTCCTGCGCTTCTTCTAGGCTGCCAGGACGATAAGTCTCGCACTGGTTTTTCGTCAATTTGTGAATGCCCCTCACCAAGTTGATCACGTGTGAGTTCTGACGGATAGCTTTCCACAGAGCTTTGTTCGCGATGTCACTTTCTCCGTGCTTCTTGAAGAGAAGTAGGGCTCGTGAATAGACTAAGTGAGCGCTAGTGTCATGACGAAATCCTTTCAGGCAAGCTTCTGCTTCCTCGAGTTTGTTCAACTTTATTAGAGTCGGGATTAGTAGCCGTATTACGTGCAGTTCATCACTGTCGTCTATCAGCAATATTTTGAAGCATGTATCAATCGCTTCACCATAATTCTGTCTAGCATAGAGAACGTGCGCGAGCCCTTTCATGGCGCGTAGTTGAGCAAGCAAGATTTCGTCGTCCCAACCCAGAGCGTTGGGATTAGTGCGCACCTCCAAGTGCATAGCTTGACCACCAACTGCGACTGCTTCGCGGTAGAGCTTTTCTGCTTCTTCTAAATTCTGCGCCTGATCTTCTGCTAACAAGATATAAGCTTCTGCGCAATATGCGCTCGTCTCTAACGCAGCTTTCGCCAGGGAAATTCTGTTTTCCACAGATGACTCTTTGCGAGCGTCGTCCATTAGTTTTTGTGCCTGCTGCAAAGCGGCCCGGTCTTCTTTGTCACAGCTTTTGGACCCTGGTCCGTGCGCAGCAGCTATATCTCTCACTAAGTGGACAAACTCGCCCAACAGTTCAGATGTATCGAAAGATTGGTTGTTGCGCCCGGACTTGCGAATTTTTGATGACATCTTCTTCACGAAATTTCTTTCCATTTGGCGTTTGATAGTTTTTGTTGACATGGCAACTTCTCCGTTTGGTATCTACAAATCAATACGTCGGCAAACGCAAAAAAGTTCATCTAAGTTCCGCCTCCTGTTGACTAGCGGTGATACCATTTAATTTCGGTTTCCGGAGCGCTATGCTCCAAGAACAAAGGTGACGACAAGCCGTCGCAGATTCTTTCCAGAATCAATTAGCGGGTATTCGCTTACCCGTCTCGAACCCCCATTGCTGCGCCTTCCTGTATAATTACGCAGACTGATCCGCAAAACCAATGGTGAATACCGCTGTTAAGGCACCAATTGCACCAAGAATAAATTCGGATATGGCATTCCTGATGCGGCAGCTGGTGTTGTGGTCATAACTGATTAGGTCTGGAAAGGATTGATTTGATGGAGGTGTTCAAGGGAATTACTCGCTCGGTGTGCGGCTCGAATGGTTTGATTCTTGACTTGATTGAGACTTGGATCATAATTGGGGAGTTGCCGAAGTCATCCAATGAAGCAACCGAGCTTATTTCTTTCCTGCGAAACAGATTGTCGCTTGGCGACGGAGGCAGAGCATGGAACGTCGCTCCATCGAACTCAGAGCTAAGAAGATTTGGAGATTGGAAAATACTGGCACAAATTTTGACTGAATGTGCGACGCAATTGAGTTTAGAAAATTCCGAAATTCTTTCATGCTTGAATCGTACAAACTGCCTATCTTCCAGTAATCAGGAAAGAGAACATCGCATTTTTCTGATTTCATGGAATTTGGATTTTCTGGACTTGATAAATGAAAGCCTTATAGCGACAGGCTTTCCACGCGTCGAACAGCAGAGATTGCACCTGACAGCGAAAGAACTACACGAGGTGCAACTAAAAATACTTTTGGCTCGCAAGCAAGATTTAAAAAATCGAAATGACAACGATCGGCACATTGTAGCAGTTGACCAAATTCTTCAACTGTTGCAAACAGAGCTTCCCGAAAAACGCAGACAAATCTCTGACGTTCTGCAAGAGAAAGGCGAGCTGCTCGAGTCGTGTGGACGTTCTTTAGACGCGATAGCCGCGTATCGCGCTGCTGTCGATGCCGAACCAGATCCCGATCTCAAAAAGGCACTAGTCGCGTTTGTGGAAGAAATAACTGCGACTTAATCGCGCGTCGAATGGTCGCAGCTGACAAAACAGCCTTCGCCATTCATGACTCTACTGCATAATAGTGTTGCAACCAATACATGAGGGCGGCGATGCTGGACGACACGAGCAAAAACATCGCAATCGAAATCGATCAAGACGAAGAACTCGAACCAGAGAAAACGGTTCGGTGCAAAAGTTGCGAACACGAAATCACCAAACCATCGTTTGCAATCGAACCGCACGAACACACGTTTCGCAATCCGATTGGTTTGTCTTTTCACATCGCTTGTTACAGCGATGCCCCCGGTGCAATTGACTTCGGCATACCAACAACGGAGGCAACATGGTTTCCAAATTACGCCTGGTCAATGGCACATTGCGCTCAGTGCAAAAATCACATCGGTTGGTGGTTTCACGGCCCGGATAAATTTGCGGGGCTTATTGTACCGAGGCTTATAAGATAGTGCTGAAATGCTGGAGCTGCTGTAGTTGGTCATAACCATTTAGTTTGCAACTACGCTCACGCAACAATCAGTGTTCTGTCGCGTGTCGCTGCTGTCCTGGCGGGGCAATCTGATCCGGCTAGTCAGCATTCGGGGACATTCAATACTTCACGGCATATTCGCGGAGAGTGACAGAACCAAGAATTGATCCGAATCTCCTCGTGAAAATGCGCCATTTGACTGAGCGCGACATGTTCAATTGATTGTTCTAAAGAGGAGATCTGGATTACTCGGGAACTGCTATTCTCTACTTTTGCAACTCATTCAAAGGAGATGACAATGACGGGCTCAAAGAAACAATGGAAACCATGCCACGCGATGATTTTTATCCTCGTTTTGGCAGTATTAAACTGGGTTCCATCATCTCCTGCGTTTGCTGGCAATAATAACGAAAAGGGAGTCAGGGCAGCCCATGAACAATTCTACGCAGCTTTGAATTCGATGTTCAAAGGCGCGCTCGAGCCGATGGAGAATGTTTGGTCCCATGCAAAGGACGTCACTTACATGGGCCCCGATGGTGGTTGGGCAACCGGCTGGGATGACGTACTGGCAAACTGGAAAAAACAAGCGGACCGAAAACTGGGCGGCAAAGTATCTGCAGCAAATACCCAGATAACGCTCGGGAAAGAACTGAGCGTCGTGCAATGCTATGAAAAGGGCCAAAACGTTGACGCCTCAGGCAAGCCATTGCCTGTCTCCATCCGCGCCACAAACGTGTTTCGCCTGGAGGGAGGAAAGTGGAAAATGATCGGGCACCATACAGATATACTTCCCTCTTTGGAGAAACATTAGGTCGGGCACCTTCAAGCTCTTAAGCGGTCAATCGGAGAATGGTTTGAATCAATTTATCGTTTTACCTTCACCGCCCGTAACACCATAAATTTCACCGGTGACGTCTCCATCACCGAAAGTGATACCAGCAGAAGAGAACTGCGAGCAAAGAGCTAACGCCTCTGGTTCCAAACTTTCCACCATGCATCGAACTCAGACGGACGGACTTTATAACGGGCAAAATTGCCCTCATGCAACGCTAGAATCTCGTCTTCGGCGACGTCAGTGAATTTCGCGCGTTCGTTCGCTAGAAGATTTTCTACGCTCCACTCCTCTAGATATTTAAGCGCATCTTCCCGATTGTATTGGCTTCGCACAACTGTACCAACGACATGACGGAGTGCTTCTCTGTTTTTGAGACGAAACGGATCAGGTTCACCAAGTGATTGTTGAGCGGCGGCATAGCGTTCTGCTGAACGTTGATAAGCCCACAGATAAATATCCCTGAGCAGTTCGCCGCGGTTTAATTCGTATACAGCCAAAGTTGCTTGGGTGTACAAGTCCCTTGGCACATCTAGGAAAGTGAGGGGAATAAGATTCGCCTTGATCAAAGGGATGTTTGCCGCGAGTCGCGAAACGCGCTTGTTCACATCATCGAAAGGTTGCAGATAGGGTAGCTGAACCATAACAAAGAACGATTGTTCAAACGGGTCTTTGATCGCTTGTGCTGTGTTCAAGATTTGTTCGAAGCATTCTTCAATGAGTTGCGGAATGGCAAGCGGTTGAAAAGATGACTGTTCTATGCCCACCTCGATAAACCTAAGTCTGCCTTCCGCTTGGGGATTCGACAATAAGTTGTTTGCCAGCAGGGCATGCAAATTCAGAAGAGTATATCTATTGAAGCTGATTTCATCGGCTGCACTGACGAGGAATTCAATCGCATCTTTGTGATTAAGGATCATTTGCGCTTCGATGCGATCTTTGCCTTCTGCTTCTTTGCCAAAGTCGATCAGGCGCTTCGTGTCTAACTGCGTGTATGTGTTTCCTTCCAGGCGACTCGAGTTCCAAGAAAGATCGATGAGCAAGCGATCAAGGATCTTGCGGGCGTATGTACCCGCAGGCTGATTGCCGATCGGAACAGCGCCTATTTTATGTAAGCGCGCGCGCTGAGCATCGGTTAAATATGCAGTTTCATTTGGTCGATATGAATCCAGAAAATCTCTGTTATAACCAACGATCTTCCGCTTAGTTATTGGCTGCGAGACAATTTGACGAATGTCTTTTGCCTCGTTTGACAACGGCAGAAGATCAACGTCTACTGGTGCAACAGCAACGATACTGCTGGACCCAGCCGGGCGATACTTCACTGCGCGACTTTGACCTTCGACCACAGCCCTCCCTTGGTCGATAAGGTAGCGCAACCGGTTTTGCAGTGTTCGCCGCGAAACCTTCTCGCCCAAAGCCTCGGCAATATTGGTGAGCGTAACTCCGTCTGGATGCGCTTTCAACACATCCACGATGGCTTTTAAGACCTCTTCCGGCACCGGTGTCTTCGGCATTCATGTTCCTTTCGCGCAATTATTCGACATTTGCGCGCAATTTATTTGATTATACGCAATTATGCGAGTAATTGCGCGCAATTTTTGTAATTGCGCGCAATTATTTATCTTTGCGCGCAAATATTCGTGGAAATCAGACTGCCTTGCCGAGCATTACGCCGCCTGCCAATCGCGCATCAACACATAGATCGACAATAGCCACGACTAATTCAAGCACCGTACACGGTGCCAGATAATCTGTCTAACCGACATCGTGTTACGAGCACAGCCCGCACAGTCATGATTTCTTATCGTGCGACTAGGTGAGGAATAATAATGTTTTGGCGGGAGACTCCAAAGAAACGCTGGAGTTTCCTTGCGAGCTTCGTATAGCAATCCCACTTAAAGTCGACTGCTTTTATTGACAATTACAAACAATAAATTGTTCGGGAAGAGACGTTGTTGTTCAAGCGCATAAACACTTGTCGTAAATTGAGAGTCAAATTGACTTAAACTAGGTCAATTGTGCACCATTTGGTGGCAAAAAATAATGAACATCCAACAATGCAACAATCTCACTATCTGGAGACGCAAATGAACCGAGGCGCGTTTAGATTTGGAATCATAGGTCTTTTCCTTTTTGGTCTAGTCGTGGACACACCACAAGTATTTGGCAAAGAAGATTCAGCGCCTATTCGTCGTAATCCGAGAGCTGAGGCAGCACTGGAGCGGGGCTACAGACCGTATTTGTCATACGTTGAAAGACGGATTAAAATGTTCTGGCGACCGCTGCAAGATCATGAGCATGACCGGGTTGTTGTACGTTTCAGAATCTCACAAAACGGCACCGTGTCGAAATTAAAACTGCAAACCTCCTCAGGCGTAGAAACATCCGATAAAAACGCGCTGCAAGCAATGAAAATTGTCTCCTTTGCGCCGCCGCCAACAAGAGCTGGAGCTGACGGTTCCGACAATCTTGACGTTGAATTCGCATTCGAGGACACCGCGCCTAATGGTGCCGGTCGTGCCTCACTGCTAAATAGCGATGGTGATGTAATTTCGTCAAAGCCGGCACCATACGATTACGGACCATACACGGCAGACGCAATGAGAAGGGTCAAAAAAAACTGGTATCCCCCGCAAGGTCATGAGCAAGAGAAGGTTACGGTTGCCTTCAACGTCGATAAGGACGGCAGCGTCTCAAACCTTAGGATTGAACGTTCAACGGGCGTAGCGCTTTCTGACGAAATGGCGTTACGAGCAGTCAAGCTTTCCACCTTTCTGCGGCCTCCAGCAGAATCCGATGTGGATCTTACACTTACTTTGGATAAGCCCCTCGCGCAAAATATTGGACGCGAATGAAAGGTCCTTACTTGAGCAGTCACTCTACTTTGTTGTAGTGGGGCATGCAATAAATGGCAGGTCCGAATGGATGATGCCGCTTATTACATCACACTAAAACAGGCTCGCTTGGGTGAGCAAAATCTTTTGGCGGCAGTTTCGGAAGCCGAACGGGCAAAAAATAAGGAGCATATATTTCTATCAGCACGGCTGCCGCATTGTTCACCAATATATCTAAGCCGCCGACCACAGGCGGAAAATTCTATTTCTTCAAGCGAATTCGCCTGGCATTGCACGCTTGCAGAACCAGCACTGTCCAACTACTCTGTTCTTTAGCACCAACCTTAGAGAGGGCCAAGCTGCGAACTTGATCCGATTCCGCGAATCTAGCCAACCGATTTAGTTCGAATGCTTTTGTAATCAAATACCGGTAATCGTCGGGCTTGAGCTGTAATGCGTAATCCAAGTCAACAATCGCTTTAGCGTGCTCATGTCTATCGCTATGCTCTGTGGCTCGAGAGAAGTAGAGTTCGCTTGACGGTCTGACTGCAATCAGCTGATCAAGCTTTTCGATTTCGTCAAAAGATGCCTCTGCACCAGCGACACTTGTCACACCGATGCAAACGAGCAATGCCAATTTCTCAGAAAGGTTCAAGGTTTTCCCTCAGCCAATATACTCTAAGAATAAGCATTGCTTTTGCTAAGGCACTGTCGAATTGCACAGTCGTGACTTCAAGTCGTTGGTGTTCCAAGCATCTCTATGAACTGCACACAGGAACAAATGCGCACACCACTTCTGGTGGCAACGGCATCGTTAAAATGTTCTGTATTGCCGGACAGAATGACATGAACAGGAGGGACACATTCAAGAGCCGCAGCCAGGACGTTTGAATCTACAAACAGAACACGGATGTCAGTCATCACCCAATCCGGGATATCGCTCGGATAGCCGTTCTTGTTTGCTCCGTTCTACCTCGACCTTTAGTTCATCGACGGTGACGCCAGCGCGGTCAAGCGCAGCCTGAGCTTCATGCCTTAATTGGGACGCGATTCTATTTTCGGGCAGCAGTACCAGGCAGTTACCGACCACCACTTCGATCAGGGTTGTGCCTTGTTCTATGCCAAGCTGCTTTCTTGCTGAAGCGGACAGGGTGACCTGCCCTTTGCTTGTTACAGTGATGCTTCTGACTGTTGATTCTGGCATGTCTTGAACTCGCCTTACATATCTTACTTTCCTTACATGATAACCGGGTTCTCGATATCTGGCAACTTGCCTGCGGCTGTGCAGAAGACAACAGACCAAGATATGCCATTCCAGATTACAGTATCTGCCTACTGGTAGTTCTTGATCGAATTCCGAAACTCTTCCTGCACCACGCTTCCAATTCATCGCGATCGCGCGCCTCGAATTGCTCGCCAGAAATTTCATGACTCTGAATGCGGTGCAGCGCAAACAGCCTTCTATCATTCCGCAGCCTACACCATGCCACCATGTACCAAGTTCCACGATGACAAATTAGCCTTTCCGGCTCGACGACGCGTTCAGTTCTGACACCATCGTGCGCCGACAAATAGGCAAGGCTGGTGACAAAATTCTTTCGCACGGCGCGCTGCAAATCCAAAAATATCTGCTTACTAAAATGCACGGCTGGATAATAATTGAACTCCACCGCCGCCTTCAATTCGTCTAAATCCACGCGAACTTTGTCAGGCAGCCGTTCATAGATTTTCTCAAGCGCACCCTGCAAAATGGGCTCGAATACTGTTCCAGAGTAATTGCACAGCATATCCTTGCCGAGCGTTAACGCCAGCACTTCTCCAACAGTCAATTCAAACTGAGGCAATCGCTGCCTGGATTTGCATTGCGATAACCATTGTTGAAACGGTCATACTGGATATCTAGACCCATCGTCTCGCGCAACAATCTGATGTCGTCATACAACGTTCGAGGCTGTATCTCGAATTGGTCGCACAATTTTTTTACGTCAGGATATCCGCCCCGAGAAATTTCTTGCTCAAGCGAAATCAATCGTTCGAGACGATTCGGCATCACGACCTCAAGGTTGCTGGTAGGTTTTTGAGAATTACTGGATATATACCGAGCCGATATTTTGAATCTAATTTATCAAGCGATCCCTTCACCGCCCGTAACACCATAAATTTCACCGGTGATGTAGCTTGCCTCCTGCGAAGCAAGCAACACGTAGACGGCAGCAAGTTCGACAGGTTGACCCGGTCGCCCCATCGGAACATCTTTTCCGAAGTCTTTTAACTTATCTTGTGTTTGCCCACCACTCGGTTGCAGCGGCGTCCAAAATGGACCTGGCGCAACAGCATTGACGCGCACACCTTTTTTGATCATTTGCTTTGATATTGATTTCGTAAAATCAACGATTCCAGCTTTCGTGATGGCGTAATCGACTAGACCCAGCGATGGTTTGTAAGCTTGTCTTGATGCAGTGTTGATTATCGCCGAACCAGGACTCAAATGGGGAATCGCCGCTTTAGTGATCCAAAACAACGCGTACAAGTTGGTTTTCATCGTGATATCAAACTGCTCGGTTGTTAATTCGAGAATGTCTGGGCTGGTTGTCTGGGCTGCTGCATTGTTGACCAAGATGTCTAAGCCGCCCATTTCACTGACCGCTTTTTCGACCATCGATTTGCAAAATGATTCGTCCTTTATGTCGCCCGGGAGGGCGATGCCTTTGCGTCCAGCCTTTTCAATCAAGGCGATTACGTCCTCGGCATCTCGCTGTTCTTCTGGCAGATAACCGATGGCGACGTCTGCACCCTCCCGCGCAAATGCGATTGCGACGGCGCGTCCGATGCCCGAGTCGCCTCCGGTTATCAGTGCTTTGCGCCCCTTGAGACGCCCGTGACCTTCGTAGGAATCCTCACCATGGTCGGGTTTGGGAGTCATCTCTTCAGCGAGTCCAGGAGCCGGCTGAGGTTGTTTCTCAAATGGTGGTCTAGGATACTGATTACGCGGGTCTTGTTTTTTAAGCCGATCGGATGTCATTATCGCCTCGCTGGTTGAACGCTCAAAGCTTCGACTGCAAAATTACAGAAAAGTTTCGTTCTGGATCGTCACGCCGTTACTTCCATGTTGCGGACAACACATAATGTACCGACGGCAAAAGACGACACTGGCGTGACTTTGTAGCTAAAATGCAAACCTAAAAAAGTTTCTGGATGACGGAAGAAGTATTCCGCAAATCCCAGCAATCCCACAGGCTGCTCGATTCCCGACTGATGCGATCGTGCGTAAGACTGTTGAAAAGCAACAACCGACGACGTCAGCAGAAAAGCCATCAGGAATTGCTTGAGGGCGTTATAAGGACTCATATTTCTCATATTCGGTTAATAACATAATTCCTCGACTTGAACTGAAGTTGCAAGAATTATGCTTCGCCGTCGCATTTTGAAAACGACTTGCCATACAGTGCGTCAACTGTTAGCTGGCTAATCGTAGAATAAGATTTCTGAGATTGAGGAATGGAAAACTGCCATTAAAGACGGTCAAAAACTTGACCTTCCCTGATACTTGTAATCTTTTTCGCACGCTTTAAATCTTTGCTCTTTGATTGCAAGTGCCAGGTCGGATAGACGCACGTTGCTCTTGTTCGCGCTGTACCTCCCAGCACATAGCAGATCGTAATTAACAACATAGAAATCAAATGCTGGCTGGAATAGGGCGTAGTGAACGTGTAGACAACGGTCGCACACATGGACTGTAGCGTCGGGTAATGCATGATTGATGTCCTCTTTCTCAACCGAATCCAGATCTGACCTCTCAATCAGAATATCAGTCAGCACTGCTGTATGTATGCAGTTTCCGATCGAAAGCTGACGCAAACGCCGATTGTCTTCAGAAGTGCAGATATTTCGCAGTTGCGATCGATACACAGTTCTGACACCAACCACATTTAATTAAATCGGACCAGAATGCATACATGCTGCAGTAGCGCTGCGTAATGTCACAACAGACGGAGTGTGCGAATTTCTGCGAAGCAAGCAGATTATTTTGCGGACCTTATTTTCAGGAGGAGCGAATGCAAGATCGACGACGCAACATTGTTTCATTTCGATTCGTCGCAATTCGGAAAAAAGCGATTGATGGTCCCTTTTTGGAACTCAATGTCCTCATGGCGTGCAAAGAGTGTACAATTGTATGTACAACTATATGCACAGCATGAAGTTTGACTGGGACCCGAACAAAAACCAAGCAAATATCGAAAAGCACGAGATCGACTTTGGTGAGCGAAATGAAACCAAGTAAAACCAAGCGAAAGACAAACTGGGAGAAACTCCGGTCTAGAAGAAAGTCGATGCCCACACCATCCGAAAAGGATCGGACTGAAGCTCGCGAATTCTGGGCGAGCGCAGATGTCGTCATTCCTGAAGGAAAAACACGCATGACTGTGCGATTCGACAGTGATCTCGTCGAGTGGTTCAAGAGTTACGGTCCGAAGTATCAAACTCGCATGAACGCCGCGCTCCGCCAATTTACTTGCAACCAAGAAGCACAGGGTTCCGCTGCCGATGTTACGCGGATTAGCCATTTCAACAAGATTTCTGCTGCTTCAGGAATGCGTGAGCACAGCGCCGCCGAATATCTAGAAGCACTGAATCAGCTCGGTAAGATTTGCATGCAGAAAGGTGACTATGAAAGCGCTTCAGAGTACTTTCAAGAAGCTGTGAATTTCTATCGACGTGAGATAGGCGTCGATCATTTGTCGAGCGAACTTCGTCAATCTTCGACTTGTTCTGAAGCGACGCATTCTAGGTATCAAATAAGGCGCGAGGTTGATCAATCAAGCGAGTTTTCTAAGTCAGGTCAGGGGCAATCCGATCCGGCTAGTCAGCCTGCGAGCAAGCAAGAAAAATCACGATCTCCCAAAGCATTTGCCAAAGGAACAAAGGCACAGTCAGCACGGAAGCAATCTGTTGCAAAGAAAAATGTCTCTGCAAAACAGCGGACAGTGAAAGGCAAGAAAGCAGTCCGATGAAGAAACAGTGTGATTCTTCTAGTGACTAATCATTCTTAAGCATTTACGTTCGATATATGGTTGCCGAGGACGCAGAAGAGAAATATGTCGCCGCACAATCATCGATTAGCGTATTGAAAATTTCCGCTTAAAGTCATCTTGCGATAAACCAACAACTGGCGGACGTCCTTTTCTGATCGAGCCACTCTCTAATTCTTGAACGAGAACATCAAATGGCGCCGGATCATAAAGCCCCTGTACTACTGCCCGTTTCTTGTTAGCGAACCGCAGACCATCACCGCCCCAATCAAATTCATAACCGGAATAAAATTCGATTTTCTCCAGTTGATCTGGGAGGCGCTTCAAAATTCTTTTAGCAACTTCCAAGCGCTGCCTGAAGATATCTTTTGAAGAGGATGAAGACGACCATTCTTTGCAGTCTAGACAAAGTCCATGCCACCAGTTTGTACCTCGCTGTATATTTCCGGTGAACGAGGTAATGAGCAACTTCCCTCCGCAGTGCTGGCATTGCTCGATCAGGATGCCATGCCGCCAACCAATGAGTAAATGCCCAAGCCGAATCGGGCCCGACAGTACCACTGCTCCGGATAAGCCAACGCAGCAATGACCAACAGCGAGTCCGCAAAAGAAATAGTCGCTGCAAGACATAATGTTCGATTGCCGCTCAAGAATCAGCGGAATTTTGTCCCGAAATAGCATTGTTTGCATGGAGGCATCACCTTCATCGTGCCAGTAAGCACGGCAATACCCACGCACATGAGGATCTGATGTTTTCAAATGGCACCTCGCTTTAGCTGATTTATAAAGCGCCCGCAAGCTGAGAAACTCAAATCGGCGCTTTGACCAGCATAGCAGAAGACGCAGAACTGGTCATTCATTTTCCTTGAGGAATTAGCTCAACAATCGCCCAGGGTGGAGTCGGTGATCCACCGACTGAATTAGAGTGACTGAGAGTAGCTTGTTCCACCATCCTACTGGTAGTTCCTTAAAGAATTCCGAAACTCTTCCTGCATTGCCTCACGCAAACCCTCAGGCGCAATCACCTGGGCAGCAGCACCGAAGGAAAGCAACCAGCGCTTCACTTCATCCAGGCTAGTCGAAGTAAATGTCAGTGAGCAGCCACCACCATCAAGATCCTCAAGGGTTTGATTCGGATGCCATTTTCTCTCTCGAATATACCGAGCAGCATGGGCGTCAAACTTAACTGTGATTTCGGTCTCCGGCACACCATGCTCCAAGAACAAAGGTGACGCCAACCACGCTTCCAATTCATCGCAATCGCGCGGCTCGAATTGCTCGCCANNAAGTTCCACGATGACAAATTAGCCTTTCCGGCTCGACGACGCGCTCAGTTCTGACACCATTGTGCGCCGACAAATAGGCAATGCTGGTGACGAAATTCTTTCGCACGGCGCGCTGCAAATCCAAAAATATCTGCTTGCTAAAATGCACGGCTGGATAATAATTGAACTCCACCGCCGCCTTCAATTCGTCTAAATCCACGCGAACTTTGTCAGGCAGC
>PLXC01000094.1 GCA_003151275.1 Candidatus Melainabacteria bacterium | reverse complement strand
GGACATTTAAATCGTCAATTCACAGGAAGAGCGACAACTGCTGCCCTTCATTTGGCACCAGATTTAAGAGCGTCACCCCTGCTTTTTGATAGACAAGGCCCGGTTTGTATACGCTGCGAAGTGCCTCCACTGCGTATTTGACAAGAAACATCGTGTCGTCGCTTGGATGCGGAAATTTCACCGTTGCACTTTCAGCATACGCATCCTGCATGTAGGGACTGGTTCGAACATACACATTGATTTCGTTTGCCAATGACCCGTCGCCGCGCAATTTTTCTGCGGCTCGGCTCGTGTACATGGTGACCGCCTCCTCCAATTCATAAAGGTCTACGACGGCGCGACCGAACGATCGTGAGGATAGAATTTGCTTCCGGGCTTCGTCGATGTTTTCCATGTCTATGCAGCTGACACCGCGCAATTCTGTAATGGTGCGTTTCATTACGACGCTGAAGCGCTTACTCATCTCTTCTGGATCGCTTTCTCTAAGTGCATAAGCTGTGGTGATTCTGAGCGTCTTCAGTTTCTCCGTCAATCGTCTGCCAATGCCCCACACGTCACCAACTTCAAACGATTGCAGAAGTCGCGTCTTGCGCTCTTCGGGCAAGGAATTGTAATCCAGAACTCCATCGAGTTTGCTGTAAGATTTTGCAGTGGCGTTGCATAGTTTGGCCAGCGTTTTTGTCGGAGCGATACCTACACAAACAGGCAAACCTAGCCAATCCTTAACGCGATTACGAATTTGACTGCCAACCCCCGCCAAATCCCGCATACCAGTGAGGTGCAGGAAGCTTTCATCGATGGAATAAACTTCTTGCGCCGGTGCAAATTCACCAATTACTTTCATCACTCGCGCTGACATATCCCCATACAAAGCGTAATTGGAGGAGAGGACATGGATTTTGTGCTGCTCAACCAAGCTCGTGATTTTGAAAAAGGGCACACCCATTTTCACGCCTAAGGCTTTTGCTTCGTTGGAGCGCGCAACGACGCAGCCATCGTTGTTGGAAAGAATCACGATTGGCTTTTCTCGCAGGCGGGGATTAAAGACCCGCTCGCAAGAGGCATAGAAATTGTTGCAATCAACAAGAGCAAACTGTTCCATAGGCTGTGCCACTACAAATGGTGCACTACGCTGGTCGCCACACCCCAGATTTCTATTTCGTCATTGTTGTTTAGAGCAATAGATTTGGATGAATCGTCCGCGATTAAACTCGCGTGTCCATCATGATTTTGAAAGCGCCGCACAACCAGGTCACCGTCTATGGCAGCAACAACAATTTTTCCGTTAGATGCAGTGACCGATTTGTCGACAATCAAAATATCGCCGTCGTGAATGCCACTATTCAGCATTGCCCAGCCCTTGACTCGCAGAAAAAATGTGGCTGGCTGATTTTTGATCAATAACAAATTTAAATCGAGCGGCAGTTCAAGATGATCATCGGCCGGAGACGGAAACCCGGCAGATGTCTGGCTGCCAATTTGATGCTTTGGAGTAGTTTCGGATTCTTCCATTCTAACTAAAATTGAGGCTCTCACTTGCGAACGCTAGACAACGATATGCTCATCACTTTTCATAAACTTCTCTTCGCTGTCCAACTCTAACGACAACGATGGTTATCTCTGTATCTTTAATATCGCAAATTAGTCGGTAATGACCGACTCGATATTTCCAAAAACGACCCAACTCTTTTCCTGAAAGGGCTTCGCCGATGCTTCGCGGATCCTCCAACAGCGCCACTCGTTCTTTTAAAAATTTGAAAATACGTTTGCGGTCAACAGAGTCTATTGATTTTAAGTCTTTCTCGGTGTGCGGATCGAACTTAATCAGCCAAGCCAAGTCTGCGCTCCATTTCCTCTAAAGGAACATCAGGGAGGTTGCCTTCGAGTCTAGAAACGGCCAAATAGTAGTCTTCGAGATCTCCAAGGTGTTCGAGGATGGCCTGCCTGGCATAGAATGACTTGCTTCTTCCTGTCGCCTTGGACAGCTTGTCGAGCCTGTCTTCAATCTCTTTCGGTAATCGGATCGCTAGCATAGCTGTCACTTTCTCTGTTGCTATACAAGTATAGCGCAGCTCTAGTCCCAGTTGCTTGACTTCTTTATTTTGTCAGATCCAACTGTTGTGAAATTTTTTGGTAGTTGATCAGCTTTTGATTGATTGAACGAGCGAAAATTAGTGTTTGGTTGTGCTCGCTCTTACGACTAACTTAACTGCACGTGGTGACCGCGACCTACCTGGCCGCTTGTTTGCCACAACCAGTTCGATCACCCGGCGATCAACCCAACCGCGACGAACCAAAATTTCACCGAGTCTTTCACCGCAGGTTCGCTGTTCGAGAATCGCCAGCCACAGCTGTTCCATACCAATATAGCCAAGTCCAAGCAGCCGCTCGCCTAGCCGCGATCGCATCGGCGGTAAGCATTCTTTCAGTCCTGCATATGGCAGCCAGCCTTTTAGCAGACAAATTTCGCCGAGTAGAAGACCTGTCTCAGTCTGCAACTGCAGAGCCTCAATCAGTCTTTCTTCCGATAGCAGTCCCGACTCGAGCAATCTTTGCCCGATCAAACTCGCTTGCAATTTTTCCGGTTGAATCACGATGCCTTGGAATGAATGATGCCTAAGAATCTACCGCAATAACAATGTGGTCTCCTGCAATGCCTATTCTAGTACCATTTTTGTCTATAGCCCAGGCCCTCCCCTCATATAATCCTAATGCGGGGAAGTTTTTTCGCTCTAATGTGATTGAACCGGTTGATTTTCGGTCGCCCTTAAGTTCGGACATCAGGACTGTACTTGGTTCTGAAGTGTTTTGCGAACTGAACAGCAAATTCGGTCTGGTGACCTCGAAAATTATCGACTGTGCATTTGCGATTCCAGTTGCATCGTATGAAATTTTGCACTGCAGTTTATCTTTGCCCAGGTGCAAAAACCCTTTTGAGCCAAGGTAATCCGAATTTGGAAAGTTAATCGAGGGCATGATCTGGTGCGCTGGAATCAGCTCGATTGACTGGACTGTTACTTTTGATGCCTCTGGAAAAAGAATTCTGAACGCATGAATTGTGCCACCAAGAGCAAAATCTGGAAGGGCGCGCAAAGGAAAGAGAACAGTTTGTGGTTTGTCGACGAGCTCTAAATTTGAATGGATGCGATTATGGAAATCTGTTTGGGGCAACAGATCATTCGTGTACACAAGGTCTGCGCCGGAATGTTTTACTGGTCCATGCACTTGAATACCTTTAACAGTGATTTGCAGAAAGTCAGCGTTAAAGCTTGGAAGATTGGCGGGTTTGATCAGCAACGTTGGTCTGGAGCGAATGTTGTCTGTGTGAATAGTAATAGCATTGCCTGGCGCATCCACTATTTGGGTTTCTCCAACCCCGTAAGCCACCTGCGCTAGCGCTTTTCCGCTCCACTGACGTGTACCGTTTTCGGTCAAGTCGGCGAATTTTGGAATCACAACTTCTTCGAAGGCGCCACTTTGTTGGTTCCATCTAGCCACTTTTATCGAGTCGCGATGCTGAGATATTGAGCTCTTTAAGAAGCCAACCGGCAGAATCGGTTCGAATCGATTGACCATCAAACAGTTTCGAAGTGTGCGAGGAAATTGCGGCTCCATCGTCATTCCGGCTACCGCGTTTCGGCAAACATAAGCACCATGAATTTCGTCCGGTAAACCGACCAACATGACTTGTGGATCGCCTTGCAGTTTGCTGTATAAATCCGCCAGTCCTTTTCGAATAGCATTTGCCTGGTGACCCGCTTGTGCCCAGGGGGCGTTGTTGAAAGTTAGCAGCGCGCCGGCGAAAAACCAGACAGCGATAAACAAGACTCGTTTGAACAACAAGACCCAGCGCCCGCTCTTGCCACCATCCGCGAAGGCAAGCGCCAGTCCAGCCGCTATCGGAACCGTGGCCAGGTAGGCGAGTCTACTACCTTGTAAGTCATCGGCAATAGCGAAAATTTTGTACACCGGAGCGAGGCAAAATGCCGTCCAGATCACGAAGAAAACCGCGCAGCGCGCCAATCCTTTGTTAAGCCAACAGTTGTACAGTCCCCAACCGAACATGCTTGCGACGACGATTTCCCAGCCAATAGTGAAACCGTTGTGATCGCCCATCAAGGTTCTGTTTACAGGCACGAACAGCATTCGCAGTCCATGGATCCAACCCCCGATGAATTCGTGCCAGTTGGAGATGAACGTCAATGAATCGTCGTAGCCGCCAACAAATGTTCCAAGAGCCCAATATCGAACTCCAAAATATGCCACCAACAGCAACCAAAAGGGGATGGTTGGTTTGATCATCGCTAGCACATCTTTTACGCCTGGAAACTTTTGCCAGTCATAAGCGATAACTAGTTCATACAATAAAAACGTTGCCGGCAGAGTAATGGCCATTTCTTTGGATGTAAGTCCAAGCACCATAAATATGATGGGCAAAATGATGCCGGCACGACCGCCATGATTAGTTCGCCATCTCATATAGCACCACAGGCTGGCGAGGAAGAATGCTGTGACGATGGCGTCAACGCGTCCTGTTATCCAGGATACTGCCTCAGGGTGGAGTGGATACAATGCGAAAAGGCCGGCCGCCATAAGTGGAAACCAGAAGCTGGTGCTCTTCGTGGTGGCACTCTGCGTGTCCCTGACAACAAAGAAGAGCAGCATCGATGAGGCCAGCAGAAAAAACAAGTTGGTCAGATGGAAGGCAATTCCGTTGGTGCCTGAGATCAGATAGTCAGAGACCATGAATATTGAAATTAGGGGGCGGTAAAACTTGGTGGTTGTGCCGTCAAGCCATGAGCTGTGG
This sequence comes from Candidatus Melainabacteria bacterium, assembly GCA_003151275.1. Next base: position 169,229 of record PLXC01000094.1, on the reverse strand, counting down.
AAGTTTCTCAAGATTAGTTCGGGATTTTTGACTGCCTCTTTTAACCATGCAAGATGAACGAAGTCGTCACCGACGAACCAATTAAAGAGAATGGAAGAATAGGCTAGCGTTGCCAACAGGCACACGACGGCCAGTGCGATTACGGTCGCCTGTTTCTCAGACTTGATAAATCTACCGAATTGATGCGGTTTTGGTTCTTCCACGCTAGTGCTTGAGCCGCCACTGAATACGGTGCTCATTTCTAAGTCGGCTCTTTGACCGATTCCAGCGCCACTTCGTATGCTGGACGATCTTCAATGTGACACCGCACCTCGTCGCGTTTCTTGATCACTCGCGCTGGCGCACCAGCCACCACCATGCCTTCTTCAACATTGTGGGTAACTACCGACGCGCCTGCGACAACACAATTTTTGCCTAGTTTCACACGCGGCATCAGTAAAACTTTGGCGCCAATGATCGATCCCGAGCCCACATGTGGACCCTCTCGACCTTTCTGGCAAGGTGGGTGCATGCTATCAACGGTGCATGACATTGGATAGAAATGCACGTTGTCTTCCACAGTTGTGTAAGTGGCAATGAATACGTTGTTGTGAAAACGGCAGTCGTTGCCCACTTTAATGAATCCATCTGATTGCGAGAGCGTACCAAAGCTGCAGTTGTCGCCGAAGTGACTATCTTCTCTGATCACGCAGCGATTACCGGTCTGGAAGCGGCGACCCATACTGCAGCCGGCGTAGATGATTGCACCAGCTCTGATGACGCTATCGGGTCCGATGTGTAGATCGGGATTTGTGTCGGGTGGGCTCTGCAAATAGCCACCAATTCTTTCACCGAGGATGCATTGGGCACCGATGCGAGTATTGGCGCCCACATGGACATTTTCATAGATTATGGTGCCGGGTTCGATCACGACACCGTCGCCAATAACGGAGCCAGCGCCTACGATCACGAATGGTCCGATCGTCACATTTTGGCCGATTTTAGCGTCTGGACTGATTGATGAGCAGCTAATATCGACAGATTGCAGCATTTTAGCCAGTGAATACAGGTGTGACGGCGGTCGCAGGTACAAATGAACCACGTTCGGCCAGTACTTCTCTTATCGTTGCAGCGATGGTTTTCACCTGATCATTTGTCAGCTCTGGATACATCGGCAGTGACAACACTTCGTTAGCCAGTGTTTCAGCGACCGGGAAGTCTCCATGCTTGTATCCGAGATAGGCAAATGCTTGTTGCACATGTAGAGGCACAGGATAATAGCACATAGAGCCGATTCCACGCTCGCCGAGCTTCTTGGCCATTTGGTCCCGGGCGTTGGCACTCGATTTTTCATCAGACAACACGCGCACGGTGTATTGATGCCAGACGTGAGTCAAGAGTTGACGAGCCACTGAAGCAGGGGCTCCCGGCAGTCCAATACGCGGAGCAATTATGCCTTGAATGCCATTGAAGGCGTGTTCATAAAGGTCTGCCACCACCTGACGTCCTTGATTCCATTTCTTGAGATAGGGCAATTTGGTAAGAAGCACCGTGGCCTGGATTTCGTCCAGTCTGCTGTTGACGCCCAGCTCTTCGTGGAAATAGCGCTGTTTGGAACCATGAGCCCGCAGACACTTTAATCTTTCAGCTAGTTCAGCGCTGTTTGTGACGAGCATGCCTGCATCGCCCGCGGCACCAAGATTTTTGGTCGGGTAGAAACTGGTGCAGGCGACGTCGCCAAACGATCCAGTTGGCTTACCTTTATATAGAGCACCAATTGCCTGAGCGTTATCTTCGATTACCTTCAGGTTGTAGCGCTCAGCTAATTCCATGATTGCGTCCATGTCGGCCGGCAATCCGTACAAATGCACCGGCATGATTGCTTTGGTGCGCTTGGTGATCGCAGCCTCGATCAATCTGGGATCAATGTTAAACGTCCACTCATCTGCGTCGACAAAAACTGGAGTGGCACCGCGGAGGGTGATCGCCTCGACAGTGGCGGCGAAGGTGAATGGTGACGTGATTACTTCATCGCCTGGTCCAATGTTAAGAGCCCACAGGGCGAGGATCAGGGCATCCGTTCCGTTAGCAACGCCGATGCCATATTTGCATCCGCTGATGGCAGCGATTTCTTCTTCAAGCTGCGCACCATGTTGACCGAGGATGTAACTTCCGCTTCTAAGTACGTCGAGCACCGCTTGCTCTATTTCGGTGCCAATGGATTTGTACTGCTCTTTGAGATTCAGCAGGGGAATATTTGTCATTTCGAATTTGATACCTGGTAAGTAATCATCTGATGGACGGACAGAGTCTAACTGGTCGGTCACGCCAATAACAGGTGCACAAAATAAGGTTGCGGAGTGCGATTTGGTGAGAAACCTTTAACGGCTCGGAGCGCCCGACAATTTCAAGTTTCTCGAATTAGAGACTGCACATGTGGGCATCATTAAAAATTTCTTCTGATCATCACAATGTATCAGACACATACAAAAAGGGAGGTTCAAGTGAACCTCCCTCGTTGAATCTTTGTTTTTGGACTAAGCCGCTCTGGACGATCCAAAGACGTCCTGCACAGCAAATGGACTATCTCTTCTTGCTGCCGGATACTGCGACGGTGCGTGAGAGAGCATTCGTGACGAACAGATTGAGGCTAACGCCTTCTTTTTCTGCACGATCAACGAGAGCTTGGTGCAAGGACTTAGGCAAACGTACTGTGAATTTGCCGCTGAATTTCATGTAATCACCGTCAGACTTTGACGCTGATGGTGCCTTAGCTTTGGTTGTATGTTTGGCGGCGCTCTTACGAGGAGCTACCTTGCGAGCCATACTTACTTTTTTGTGCGTAGCTTTGGCTGGACGAGCCGATTTAGCTGATGATTTTGCTTTCGACTTAGCAGCCGGTTTGCGCGCATTTCCTGTCATGTCTCTCTCCTTTGGACTTTGGGGATAGTTGGATTGCCTAAAGAACGTGGGCTCAAATAATGTTTCCGAGCGAAAACGTTCAGGGCTTCCGGTAGCAGCCGGTATAGCCCTAGCGAGCCGCTCGATGTTGATTGAGCGACTTGAGGTTTGGTATGCCACCTACCACCAATTAAGGTGGCAAATCAATTGTATCAAAAGATCTATGCAGTGGCCATGCAATGCATATACATTTTTGGTGCCCTCTTCTATTCCCGGCGGGCGCGTTGATTCGCGGAACGCGCTCCACAGCTGGTGCCGCACCACTTTTAATGGCTGGTATCGCCGATGATTAAAAGTTACAGAACATTACTAAAGGTGGTGCCGAACCATCTGTGGAGGCAGATATGGTGGCTAAAGGAAGTGATAAATTCAGACGGCCACCCTGCCAGGCGCGTCCAAACGATCCTTCTTGGGAGCGTCGGCATCCTTGTTTGGTTATTAACCAGCTTCTGAACCATCTGTGGAGGCAAAGTGGTGCCTCTTAGCCTGGGAGCGCTGGCATCCTTGCCGGCTTCAAGAGCATCTGGAGCGAATGGTGCCTGACTATTCGGGGCGAGCCTCTCTCCGACTGCTGAACCATCCGTGGAGGCATCGTGGTGCATTCATTCAGACGCCGGGAGGTTGACTGCTTCACATCTGAGCCCATTATTGCCCGATGTTGTCAGGGCTGGTTTAGAATAGGTCCGCACCAGGCCGCACCATACAAACCGCGGGCTACTTACCCAAGGACAGCTTTGAAGTTCCTCATCGTCAAACTAAGCGCCATCGGAGACGTCATTCACGCTCTCCCTGTCGCCGCTTACTTGAAGGAGGCTGTTCCTGGTTGCAAGATTTCCTGGCTGGTTGAACAGGCATCTGCAGATCTTCTCTCCAATAACCCGGCTATTGACGAAGTCATAGTTTTCAGCGGCAAGAAATGGGTCCGTGAGATTGGTCAACCAGGTGCCTGGCTGAAAAATATGTCAGATGCACGACACTTTTTTGCCGCTATGCGTGATGCTAAATACGATGCCGTGCTGGAGTTGCAAGGATTGCTCAAGAGCAGTCTCCTGGCCGGAGCTTCTGGTGCCAAGGTGGTGGCAGGATTCGATCACACTAGAGAATTTGCGGAACAGTTCTTGACCCACAAGCTAAATGTAGGCAACTATTTCGGACATGATGTCCCGGTCGTTGAGTTGAACCTACGAGTCGCTAAGTACGTTTTGAAAGTTTTGGGACTGCCTGAGCCAAACCTCCCAGTTGAGTTTCCGCTCCCTATACTGCCAGCTTCCGTTAATGTCAAGATGTCCGCGCTACTTATTTCACCTTTTTGTGCGGCACCAGGAGTAGGGTCAATCGAATGGGTCGATGAAACGGGCAGCGTCCACAATCTCCGGGAGAATGGTGGTGTACAGTCATCTTTGGATCCGAATTCTGCTGCGATAAAAGCCACGGCACCAATACCGCAGGTGGCATCAATACCAAATTTAGGGTCAGCCGATTCCATTCCCATCAATATAGTATTAATTCCGGGCACCACTTGGGTGACCAAAATCTGGCCCGAATCAAAGTGGATTGAACTTGGTGAGCAACTGTCGGCACAGTATCGTTGCCAGTTGGTGCTGCTGGGTGGCCCTGCCGAGAGCGAGTCAAACTTTGCCATCGCCGCAGGCATCGAAGCAAAGCGACCCAATCAACTGGTGCTAAACCTGACGGGTCAAACGAGTTTGCTCGACCTGATCTCAGTATTTAGAAAGAGCTCCCTCGTTATAGGGGCTGACACCGGTCCGCTGCACCTTGCCTCCGCCAGCGGTGTGCCCAAGGTAGTCGGCGTTTTTGGCAGCACACCGACGAAGCGCAACGGACCATACGGATCCCAGTGCGAAACGGTGCACTTGAATCTTGAATGCCAGCCCTGCTACTCCAAGACTTGCAAATATGGCACCGTCGCCTGTCTTGTTGATCTTGATGTGAGTTTGGTTCTGGATGCTGTTCTACGAGCAATGCCTTCCTGAGTCACTTTAATTGACGTGATTTCATAACATAAACTGGATCAATTTGGTTAATTTCATTGGTGGAAGCGCAGATATGTCTTTCCGAATAGGGAATATGGCTGTTGGTTTCAAATTTGTCCGCTGCCAGCTGGTTCGCACTTTATCTTGATCAGTGTGCCGCTCTCCGCTGTCTCCTCACTCAAGACCAGCAAATACGCAGGGCTTTTAACTCCGAACGCTAAAAGGGAGGTCGTCTTGTTTGGGAAACCACCGGAAATCGTGCCTGATGGTTTTACAGCCAGAGAATATTTCGAGCTTGGTATTTGGTACGAGGAAAAACGCTTGCTTGGGCAGGCGCGGGAATCCTTCAGCCGCGCAATTGCTCTGGAACCGGTAGGTTCGATTGCCATAGAGAGCAAGCGCTTCCTGCACACCCGGATACCCCGCAACGATGTGCCAACAGAAGCGATCGAAAGATTGCGGCTTGCCGAGCCCCAACTCGGGCTGAAACCTGAAGTTGCACGCAAGGCTGCGGAAAAACTCATAGTCGAGTATCCGGATTTTGAATGGCCCCACAGATTGCTTGCGGACTTCCATTTGCGTCATGGTGACGTAGCCCGTTGTTTAACATCCTTACAGAATGCATTGAAAATAAATCCCGATTATGCACAGGCAGCTGCATTGATGGCGCAGGCTTTGACTGTCGATATGGAGTACGAAACTGCCGCGGATTATCTTCGTCGGGCCATGGAAGCGATGCCAAATGACAATCAGCTTCGGAGCCTGCAGCGCGGCATCGAAGTTCTCACGGCTCTGGACGAAGAAGGCGGAAGTACGGTGTTTTGAGGGACTGATTGTGGACTAAGTATCGTGCAGTTAGCAATGCGCTGGAGAAGAAGACTATGGGCACTGACAAGAGTTTGGAGGACGGTAAACGCGCATATAAGGAAGGCCGCTATTTCGATGGCGCTCAAATTCTTCATGACGCTGTTCAGGAAGCAGAGTTTTCTATCGAAGGAGAACAGCAGGCGGAACTCTTGCTGCAATATGGCCGCGTTCTGCAAAAGTTGGCAAGATATCAGGAGTCTGAGCAATACCTGAACAAGGCGAAAGACATCTACGAACAAAAGAAGGGACATGGCAGCTTTGAGTATTCCGAGGCTATTTACGAACTAGGAAGCCTGGCATACGAGCAAAATTACCTCGAAGAAGCACAACGCTATCTCGAGGAAGCATTAAGCATCAGAAAAGTGCTCTACCAGCCTCCGCACAAAGATATTGCCGAGGTGCTGAACGAATTAGGAGAACTCAACTTGAAGCAAGGCGATAATAACGTCGCTTTGCAATTTCTGGACGAAGCGCTGGAGATGCGAAGACAAACTGTTGGTGAGGCGCATGAAGACTACGCAGACACGCTTGGAAACAGGTGTCTGGTGTTGCTCAGATTAGGTCAATTGGACGAGGCGGAAGCTGGCTTTCGCAAGGGACTAGAGATCAGAAAATCATGCCTGCCAAAAGAACACCCGCTGATCGGAAATAGCCTGGGAAATTTGGCTTTTGTTATCCAGCAGCAAGGGAGCGATGAGGGCGTCGAGGAGATGATAAAGCATGCGATCGATATTGCGATCAAATCGTACGGCGAAAACAGTCCGCTCACAGCAGTACCTATCAATAATCTCGGTGGTTACTACTTGGATAAAGGCAATCTGATTGAGGCTGCTCGGCATTTTGAACGTGCGTTGTCGATTAAGGAGAAAACACTAGGCAAGGAAAATCCCGGCTTGATCAAGCCTCTCATCAACTTGGCGATTGTCTATAAACGCTTGAACAGGAAAGATGAAGCACGAGAATTGAGCAACCGCTCCGATGTTTTGATGAAAACCAAGATTGCTAGCAGCCATGAGAAAGACATTGAGACGATGATTTTCTTAGCCGATAAGCTAAATTCGGAGAAAAAACATGACGAGGCACGGGTGGTTCTCAAACAAGCACTGGATGTGGCGACGAGTGAGTCTGGTGCCGACAGCCTGAGAACAGCTCAGGTTCTGAATTTTCTAGCGAGCATAACACAAAACAATGGTGACACTGAAAAAGCGAAGGGATATTTTACGGCGGTTCTCAAAATACAGAAGAATCATCTAGGCAAAAAGCATCCTAAAGTTGCTGAAACTATCCGGAGCATTTCGAGATGTTTACTAAGCCAGGGACAGATGGATATTGCTGCATTGCTCAATCAACAGGCAGTGGCAATAGAGTTTGCAGCCGGTGTGGAAGATCCGGATATTACAGCGATGCTGACGCAGTATAACCAGCTGCGTGATACTAAAGGACCAAAAGATCCATCCGTCATTCAATACATGCGGTTGCTTTCTGCGATGTACAACATGCGTGGCAAAACAGAGCAAGCGGAAGCACTGGAACAAGAGTACTTGCAAGCGCGTGAAGAGCAAACCGGTTCCGATAGCCTGGAGTTCGCTCACGAACTGATGATGAAGGCGCTCACAACTATACCGATTCATCTCCGTTTTTCGTCTCAAGACAATGGAACGACTGAGGTGGATGAAGATGCGGTGAAGAAGGGCATCGCGTTATTAGAAAAGGCTGTCGCAATACAAGAGAGAGTTCTCGGTGCCAGTGCCGACAATGACGACCTGATCACCTCACTGGAGCAGCTGTCTTCTGCTTACAGCGTAATCAAAAGCTTTGATCAAGCTGAACGCAGTGGACGGCGTGCAGTTGAATTGGCTGAACGTGCAAAGGGTAGCAACCATTGGTCGCTTGCTGGTCCGCTTAGGGGTTTGAAAACGATTTTGGAGAAGCAACTGAAGAACGAAGAAGCTGCTGCTGTGGAGCAACGGTTGAAGGATTTGCCGGTGGCGACTCGAGCAGAGGGGGATGAACGAATGCGCCGCACAATGCAGAAAGCATTGGGTTCAATAGGCTCGATGCTACAAGGGCTTTCCGCTCTCACCGAAAATGCTGAAGCTGAGAGCGAGAGTGGTTCCGATGACGAGCAAGCGGCGCTTGGGCAACTAGGAAAGCGCGATATTGATGATTCGAAGTCCGCAGAGGTGAAGGCGCAAGAAAGCGCCGATGAGGTGGAAACGACACTACCTCAGTCAGAAGAAGCTCCACCACTGACTTTGGCAGAATCGATCAGACGTAAGATTGCGGAGTCCAAATCCATTCAAAAAAAAGGCGACGATCAAAAGGAGAGCTAAAAACAGATGGCGGATGTACCCAACTTGCTGGTGCTTGATCAGCTTACTGAGCAGCAGAGTCAAGAGCTCATGCAGTTTGCTTTGCATTGGCACCACGTGGTGCGCGAGCAAGCTCCGGACAGAAACGAAGTCGGAGCAGCCATTGCCAGGTTGTACAAAGCGGCCAAAATTGATGGGCCATTGATACTCTGGTGTGAAAGCCCATGGCAGATCGTGACGATGAGGGCGATGCTCGGATTGCTGGGCATCGGAGTCGACTCTTCCTTGCGCCAGAATTTGGCAAGCGAATTGCAAGACCCGCTATGGAAGCAGATGTGGCAGAAACTGAATGAACAGATTGATCACCTCCATCTTGAAGTTGTTGAAGGAGAACACTTGTCTATTGAAGAACTTTTTGGCAGTGATGCAACCACTGACATAAAATTGTCGGTCAGCGGCAAAATCGGAGCAGCCCAGGAGAAGGTTACGGACCAATTATCTCTGCACATCAAGCTTCGATTGAGAGAAGTTTTTCGCGGCCTCGCTGACGAGAATGGCGAGCGCAGGTGGATGGAGCGAACGCCATTAATCGTTGCTGAATTTGGGATTGTTCAGTTGCGCGAGTTATTAGGAGATCTTGCACGAGAGTTTCTCTCTCAGCTAACTCCCGAGACGCAAAAGGCAGTAAATGACTTATGCAAGGCTCGCCTGAAGCCATCTACTGCAAACCTATTCGGCTTGAGCGCTCCGGCCAAAGAGCCTGTGGAACAACTTTTTGAGACGCTGCAAGTGAGTTTGAATTCACCGACAACTATGCATGACCTTGATCCTGTGGCGTTCGTGCTCAAGTATCTACCTGTAGTTGTGGCAGAAGAGATTCGCGAGCCCGTTTTAGATTGGCTAACGATAAAAGACAACCTGTTTCACATTGAGTGTTTTGAAAAATTATGTATTGCATGTGAGGCACCAATTAGAGCGGAGCTGAATCAAAGAAATCAATTACACAACGCCCACGGTCCGGCCCTGGAATTTCGAGATGGCTGTAAAATCTATGCTTGGAACGGAGTCGTGGTTCCAGCCGTTGCGATAGAAGCCACGCGGAACATAACAGTTGAACAAATCGATAAGCAAGAGAATGTCGAAGTACGCCGCATTCTGATTCAACAGTATGGTTTGGATCGCTACCTCGATGACTCAGGTGCAGTAGAGGTAGACGCTGACGAGTACGGCGTTCTCTACAAGAAAGTATTGCCGAACGATGAACCAGTTGTGGTGGTGAGAGTGACCAATCCCACACCGGAACTTGATGGCACCCACAAATTCTATTTTTTACGAGTGCCCCCGCATATCACGAGCGCGCACGCCGCAGTGGCCTGGACTTTCAATATGAAGCCAGAACAATACCAACCAGCCAGCCAATCATGAGGTAGCTGCACACGCGTTCAAGTTCAGTGGTTAGTGGCGTCCAACTCAGGCTCGGGACTCTCAACTTTGCTAGTTGCTTGCATGTCAGGTTTTTTCTGCTCGACCGAGCAGGAACGGCTCATTCAGGTTTGGATTCCAATTTTCGGCAGGATCCATAGTTGCAGAGCAAAATATAGAACCACGGCAGCTAGAGGCCACAATATCGACTCCATAATCAACTTCTCCGAACTGATTTGTAAACTAAGGTCCTGCGTACATGAACTGCAAGCGCCTATAGATAGTATGGCTCGGTTCGCTCAAAAACTACAAGTTCGTAAAGTGGTTGTTTGAATGGTTCGTTGGAATGGTGCTCGATCAAGTAACGGTTTAATTCCAGCGCCGTGTGTGGAGCGAGCTGCAACGTCAGGTATTGACCTAACCACACAGCTACGCTGGAATGTGCCGTAGCATGCCCTTTGAATTTGAGGCCGGACATGATCTCACAAACCCAGGACGTATCGGGCAGTGGCCATTCAACATGTTCGCGGATGAGCGGATTGCTGGTGGCAGCAAACACCAACTCCTGAGCGGCTTTCGTTCCATGATGTGGGTAGTTGAGAATCACATAACGCCTGGCAATGCGCGCTAACTCTCTTAAACTCAGCTCCCTCTGAGCCGGCTCAATGTGTTCCAAAACGTCGACGGCAACGGCTACATCGTACGATTGATCTGGGACCGGAGCTTGCTGAAGGGAGGCGCCGGTGGTGGCCGGATCGATCAGGTCGATCTCGTATTGGGGTAAAAACAAGGCGAGGGCACCATCAAACCCACCAACGTCAAGAACGCTCGCTTTGGATGTGGTTAGACGCAATATAGCCTCAGCAGCCGCATTCAACCTGACGTATCGGTCCCAACTGAGCGAATTGCGTTCCTCGCTGGACTCCACAAGCACACGGCTAACTCCACTTTGACTGGTGGCCGACAAGCTAACCCCTTCGATGAAATTTATTGGAATACTTGGCATTACTTTTGGAAAAAGAGGCCAACGGGTTGCTGGACAGTGCATATTGTTGCGCAAATACTTGCTCGTTTAGTCAGCTTTTCAGCCACTTGAATTTAAACCGATATCGGTTTAAATCTTGGACAGTCTCCGGTGGTTCCCCCAAGAAGCCCAAAACACGGGCTTAATTGACCGACTTCAAGCCGGTCAGGGTAAAATAATCCTCTCAAAACTGGGGAAGAATATGCAAACCGCGGCCTATGCCATTAAGGAAGTCCCGAAGAGCGACTTCAATCAGATTATTGATCTATGGTCGCTAGCCTTTAACTTGGAAGATGCCGACCCGGTCATAGGTAGCAAAGCCGCACGCGATCGGATAATTTCCCTTTGCGACCGCGGTATGGACTACATCGTAGGCGCTTATGAAGGAGAGTCGGTGGCTGCGGTGGCGGCGGTAATCGAGTTTCCCATGCACGTTGGTGAGCGCTGGCTTAATTGTGGTGGCATAGCAGGAGTGGCTACCCACCCGCAACATCGTCGACAAAAGTTGGTCAATAAGCTATTGACCGATTGTTTGCAGCAACTTCATCAGCGTGAAGTGCCGGTTTCAGCGCTTTGGCCATTCGATTACGGATTCTATGGTGCGATGGGTTGGGCTGTGACAGACCATCGCTACAAAATAGAAACCTCAACTGCGGATTTAAATCGCATCCAGGGAAAAGCAAAATCATACAAATCCGTAGACTTAGGAGAACATCACGAAGCCAAGGCTTTGCACAAAAGATGGATCCAGACGCACAATTTAAGCCTCGAACGAAGTGCTTTTAGATGGATGCAATTGTTGTTTCCACCTGGTTCCCGGCGGCGATTGTACATTCATAAAGATGGATACATGATATGGAATCTGAGCGCATCACTCGACAAGGTTTTGCAAATTACAGAGTGGTGCTATTTGACAGACCAGGCATTCGCAGATGGTTTAGCGTTGCTTGCGCAAATGGATTCGCAATATGACAAGGTTGTCTGGACGACACCAGAAATAGATACGTTATATAGGATTGCCGGACCGAGCAAATCGCACACGATTACTCAGAACCCCGGGATGATGTCTAGAGTTGTTCACGTTGGTGCTTTTATGGACGGCATTGGTGATCCTGCTTCAGTCTCTGTTTGGGATCCGCTCGGTGTGTCGGGTCCCACTGATCGATCGAAAGGATCGACCGACCCAGGCGCGCTTATTCAACATGTCACAGGCTTCTGGCAAAAGGCTGCCGATGGATTACCCATTGATTTGTACCGCGCTGCGGCCCAATATCCAGCGTTTTCTGCGGAGCAATACTGAGAATCAAAGCTGAAAGGTTATTGGCAGTTAAGGCCAGCGAGAACCACCTCGGTCTCGCAGTTGTCTGAATTCTTGGCCAAGAAAAGACTGCAGTCTGTGAACCTGGTAGGGCTGTAAACCTATGCTGGGCGGTGAATGTGTGCAGATTTTGTGAATCCGATACTAGCGAAACCTCTCTGTATATGCGTTAATGGGTTGACAATAGTTAGCGAGAAGCCATCATGAAATATTGGTCCGCATTACTTGCCGCTGTGTGCATCGCAAGCACTTCACCTTCCTTTGCTGGACCTCAATTGATGAGTGGCAACGTCACGCAGAATAACGTCGCACAACTCACCTCCCAAATCCAATGGCACCAGTCATTGCCTCAAGCTGAGTATCAAGCGCAGCGCGATGGCAAGATGGTCTTTTGGATGCATATGCTCGGTAATCTCAGTGGGGCCACATGAAGCGCCGGTAACAGCTTGAGAGCCGTGTCGCTCTCGCAGGACCCCGCATTCACAGCACTCAAAGATTATTTCGTTTGTGGTACGCAAGACATCACCAATGAACCTTATTGCGGAATCTCCGGAAGACATGAAGTAGATGGGCAAGCAATTAACACCACCAATGGTGCCGGTCCTCACAACATTCAAATGTTCATGCTCTCAGCTGACGGAACTGTTCTCTCATGTTGTCAGGGATTCTGGAATCCCAAAGACCTAGTATCTGAAATGGGTCTTGCTAATGACTTGAATCAAGTTTGGCTTAATCCAAATCTAAGCCGTGCTCAAAAAAATCAGATGTTCGTTCAAATGCATCTCGCGCATGCGGCGCAACATTCACAGCAAGAAAGAATGCGAAGTCATTTGCAGGGCTTTGATGCGAAGTACGAAGCAAAAAACAGACTGCATAACTCCGACGCTATTTTGAATCCAAACCTGGCTGCTCAAGCCAATGTGAAGGGCGCGAAAATTCCGTTTGAAGCTTTTCAGACCACGGACCAACTCATGCATCAACGCATGGCTCAACGTCCATTCGAGCGCTATACACAGTTTGATGTAGCTCAGTATGTTGACTATGGGCGCCAAAAATACGACAAGCACGAAGATCAACGCGATGCCAATGGTCAAGTCGATAAACAGCTAGCCAAAAGTGAACCGATGATTGGTAATCCAACCGCAATGCAAGCTAATAACAATCAGCAAAGAGGCGGCATGATGGGGCGGCAGGCTCAGGGCGGATTGCGACGGATGTTGAGATTAGGCCTAAGAGCAGCGTTGTAGGATCTAGGTGATAAGAGCGGCAAGTATCGATCGTTTACAAGATCGATCACACTCTTTCGGTTAATTCGAGCGATAAAAAATGATGATATCGTGGGTAGGATCTAATGCTGCTCAGGTGGGCTCCTTTTGTGCCTGCGTAGATAGCAGTCACACCCCAGAAGAGGTTCCCATATGCAGTTTGAGAAACGAGTTGTCATTGGTTTGGTCGGAATTTCAATCGCGACTGGGATCTCGTTGTGCTCCCCACAATTCACGCTGGCTCAAGGTCTGCGGGATCGGATTCAAGAGAGGCGGGAAGCTAGGCAGCAACAGTCCGGGCAGCAACAGAATCAGCCAGGTCAGCAGCCGCAGTCGGTATTGCAGCAGCAATCAGTGCCGCCGAATGGTGAACAATTGCCCCCTGATGTCTCTATGGTGACCTTGCAGACCCAGACGAGTCCATCAGGTCAACAGATGGTTGTCACTCCTAAAGGACTAGTCGTGCCGCTACCGGGCCCTGGCGTGGCTGGTCCTGCAGTCCAAATCTTTATGGGCTCACGAGGTGGTTATTGGTACATGGATAGGACCGACCATCAGGTGGACCTGACCGAAGCGGTGCAGAGATTGCAAGCTAGCGCAGTTCAATCCCAACCAGCAGCGCAACAGTATGCACCGCCTCAATATGCGCCGCCTCCGCAGATGTATAACTCTCAACCGAGCGCTGTCACTACCGCAGCCGCTGCTGGTTTAGGTGCTATGGCCGGCGCTGCTATGACTTCTGGTTCGAACTGGAACACCGTTCCTTATGGCACGCCAATCCACTATGGTGCTGCTCCCGTCCCTTATTACAATCAGGGAGGGAAGCCTGTCTATATCAACAATTCCACCACTAACGCTGTTGCAGCTAACAACATGAATAGCTATCACGCCGCCGCTGTGCAGCAACAACAAGCTTGGTACAAAGCGCAGCAACTTCAACAGGGCGCAAATTATAAGACCTGGCAACAGCCAACGGCTAATCCGTTTGTTGCATCGGGATATCAGTCCGAATATGGAGCGGCAGCCGGAGCTGGAGCCGCCCATTACGGAGCGGAACAAGGTCAGCAAGCCGCGCGCTATGGAGCAGCAGCCGGGGCAGGAGCCGCCCATTATGGAGCAGAACAAGGTGAGCAATCGGCGCGACGTGGTGCAGCAGCTGGAGCTGGAGCGGCACATTACGGCGCTGAACAAGGTGAGCAATCGGCGCGACGTGGCGCAGCAGCTGGAGCTGGAGCGGCGCACCATGGTGCTCAAGAAGGTGAACAGGCTAAACGCTTTGGCGCTGCTGACGGTGCACGATCTGCAAAAGACGGACGCGGGGAAAGAACGCGCGGTCGCCGGCGCTAAGTCGCTAGGCAAGAGCTGCATCCCCGGATGCAGAGCTTCAGAGGCTCTCTTTGATGGAAAGTCGTTTTGCCGCGTCGATTTTGTGCTAATTCTCATTTCAACAAATCTGTGCCCCGGGCGTATTCTCCGCACGGGGCACAATGATCTAGTTGGCACTATCGGATGACGATGAACGAGGATAGGCAAAACAAGTTCCAGGAAGCAGCCGACCAGCAGATTGTTCCTGCACGGAGGCAGTGCCCTGCCTGCGGGCTTGAGGTCGAGGCGCAAGTGACCTCTTGCCCCAAAGACGGAACGAATCTCATCCAGGCGCTGGAAGACGAACCCGCTTTTAAGCATCGATACGAATTTCTTGGCACGATCGGTGCGGGCGGCATGGGAGTTATTTACAAGGCTCGACAGACTGTTCTCAATAAGGTCGTTGCCATCAAGATGTTGCATCCACACCTGGTATCGACTACAGCGTTTCGTCGTTTTCAAGTCGAAGGTAAAGCAGTGGGCATGCTGGAGCATCCATACATCATTAGTGTTCACGACCTTTCCATCACAGAGTCTGGACAACCTTACATGGTCATGGATTTTGTTCAAGGACTTTCGCTTGCTCAAGTGATTGAGCGGGATGGACCGCTCTCAGTTGAACGTTTCCTGCGAATTTTTGATCAGATATGCGATGCACTAGCTCACGCTCACAATCGCGGTGTGCTGCACCGCGATCTTAAACCAAGCAACATAATGCTGACGCGCAGAGAGGGACAAGAAGAAGTACGCATCATGGATTTCGGCATTGCAAAATTGATCGATGGCGACGATGGTCCGAATGGATCGAATCAGTTGACCAAGACCGGGGACACAGTTGGCAGCCCACTTTATATGAGCCCTGAACAGACAAGAGGTGGAAAAACAGACAGTCGTTCAGACTTATATTCACTTGGTTGTGTCATGTACGAGACGTTGACTGGTGCTCCTCCATTTTCGGGCACCACATCAATCGAAACGATGATGATGCACTTAAACGACAAGCCCGTTTCGTTGAGTCAATCATTGTTAGGGAAAAAGAAATTCGACCCTGATCTTGAAGCCATGGTGGCACGTTTGTTGGAGAAAAATCCGGATTACAGATACCGATCTATGGAAGAACTGAAGACCGCTATAGGTAGGCTGCAGTCTGGCAAAGCACTCGACAGATTTACCGAAAAAGCGCCCAGATTGTCTAACTGGCAAGTAGGGGGCATTGCTGCAGCAATTTGTGCGTGCGTTACCGCTGCTTTCGTCGTGATTCTCTTTTCTCCGTCGAAAAAATCTATCACCCCTGAGATGCCGCCCTCTTCTTCTTCTTCTTCTTCAATCAACGAGCTATCGACGAAACAGCAGAAAGAGGACGCAATAAAGTTTGCGGTGCGACAGCAAGATCCTCTTTTAGATTTAACTAAAATTGGCAGCTTTAGAGACATTGATGATAGTGACATGGCCTTGCTGGGAAACGCCACCAATGCGAACAAATTGATTCTGAGCGACGCTCATATAGATGATCTGGGACTTGAACACATCAGTAAACTAAAACTTGAAAAACTAGGATTAAGAGGAACAGACGTAAAAGATCTTCATGCTCTGAAGGATATGACGACACTGCAAGAGCTTGACCTTGAGCGCACGTTTGTCAATGACGCAGGCCTAAAAGTTGTAGCGCATTTGACTAATTTGCGCGAGTTGAATCTGACCAAAACTGGATTCTCCAATGATGATGTCGATAATTTAGTTGGCTTACAAAATCTGAAAAAATTGGTAGTAATTGATTGTCATCACTTAACTAAAGTCGGATTGGCCCGATTAAAGAAAAAAATTCCAGCGTGTTCCTTGATAGATTTCGCCAAAGACATGACTCCAGCAGCTGCTTTGGTAAAAGAGGCTCATAAGCTGAAGATGAGTAAGCTATATAAATTAGCAGCTGCAAAATATGGCCAAGCAAGCACTCTTTTGAAAAGTGATTCTGATCCTAACTACCGAGAAATTTCGCGATGCTTAAAGAATCAAGGTGAATGCTTACTGATGTACGGGACAGGTGGAAGCACCGGTGCGGCTCACGCTATCCCTAAGGACGCTTCGCAGGCGTTTGTACAAGCCAATAAAATTCTAGAAGAAGCAGCCCAGTCCTTGGAAAAAGTGAAGCCGCTTGATAAAGCCGCCGAACAAGGGCAGCGTCGAGATATTCGCACCATTTATCTACAGCAGGCAACTGCGCTGGATCTGAACTCAGACAGGAAAAACGCAATTAAGGTTCGGGAGAAAATTCGCCAACTCTTCGACGATGACCGCGCTCGCGAAGACCCTCTGATGATCGACAACGTTACGAACCTGGGACTTGACTATGTGTTTAATCACTCACCAGAAGCAGTCGCCGAACCTTTGTTCAAAGAAGCTATTTCTCGATATTCAGAAATTGGCAAAGGCGAATCTCTCGAATGCACCGCGCCTATGAGGTGCCTGGGTGATTTGTATTACAGGCAAAAACAATGGCGGCTAGCATTGCCATTGTATGAGCACGCCATGACAATTTTAAGAAAGTTACCTAAGGTCTGGAAGCAATCGACAGATCTCAGATTGTTAGCAGTTGCTACATATGCACATCTTAATCAGCCTTTAGTCGCGGAGCGAATGCTTAAGGAGTTGTTGGTAGACCAGCCTGGTTCTCAGCCTGCATATATAATTTTGATCCAAACGTTGAATGCCGATCACAAAGAAAAAGAAGCGCAAGAGTACGCGATTCAGTTGCATAACCTTAGCGAAAGTTTGAAAAAAGGCCATTAACTTAAGTCCCGGCACCGATCACAAGGTCACCACTGACGGTGCGCAGAACTGTGCATTATGTTGAGAGCATGGTGTAGCGCTGCGTTTAGCAAAATTTGCAGCGGCGGATTATTTCGACTGACATAAAAACCTCTCGATCTCATCTAGACATTTATCGTGAAAATTCACCGCTAAGCCACCATAATGCCGCCAGCGATACCAGAAGAAATGCAATGCTTCTGCCGTCAATGCTCTACATGAAGCTTCCATTTAATGGATTTGAAAATATGATCGGCAATTTCGCGATATTCAGCAAAACTGGTCACTGGAGCGCAGAAATACACTTGTTGCACTATCTGACCGTCGCCTCGAACGTCTACCAGACAACTGATCGTTTCCTCAAGAGTGTTGAGCCAACGTCCGTGTATTTTTATTGTTCACTTATCAGTTAAGTATCCGGTGGCATTTCCCACGTCCGAGTAACTCTTCAAAGCCTGTTTGAATTGTTGGTAGTATTTTGGATCTTTCAATTGCTCGAAATCATCCGCACTCATTTGTTCGACGCGCGTCATGGCATCGTTCATGTTTGTGCCTTGTCCCCAGTTCCACGGACCCTTGCCATCGTTGTGAGTGTTCGCAAGACCGGTGATCAGCGAATCTTTTCCGTGTAGCAGCTTTTAGAGCCGGTGAAAGCTAAGACCGTTTAACCATACGGATTTCGGATTTTAGAAGGATTTCGGATTTTAGAAAATAATACATAATGCGCAGCGGAGAAATAGCCGGTTTATCTCTAAATACTGGCTCGCTCGGTTATGGACGACAAGCAATTAACGCCAGGCTATCGATTGAAGAGACCTTGTGATCATCGGATGAAACTTGATGGAATGGTCTTGGGCGATCCGAAAGTTCACCTGCTGCTTGGAAGAACAGTCCTCATTTCTATTTGTCACAAGCCAGAGGCAGTCATGCTGAGTGTTCAACCAGCGACCGCGTATCATGATGCACATGCGATGGTTCCAGGGTTCGGTGGCGATCTTGAGAGCCCGAAAACTCTTGGCTGAGAAGTCGGCGCCTAACATGTATTGCAGTGAGTTCTGCTCTGCAAACAGCAACATATGTGGCGGCTTTGACAGAATTCCTTGGAGGATTGAGCCGTCTTCGGGACGCCTAGTGTATGTCACACTCACGTAAGTATCTTTTTCGTATGCAGGAAAGAAGCGCATTTCGGCAAATGGCGCTGAAGATGGATCATCTTCCGGCGGCGCAGACCAGCCTGGCGGCATCTGCATTGACGCAATGCAGCCAAAGTCTCGTAATTCAAGGGATGTCTCAGTCACGACCATAGTTTACTACCTATACAAAGCCCCATAAAGCTCCTGCACTGATATCCATTTGTTGTTAACTTCACCCCATTGGTTGACCACTTTGACCATGCCTGTCTTGGGGTCGACATCGGTAATGGTTACGACGTGACTGCCATGATCACCTTGAGGAGCACCAAATAGAGTCGGACTCTTGTCGGTATCAACCCATGCAATCGCGGGTAGCTTACCATTTTGCCCCATCTCAGATAATTTTTTGAACAAGTCGCTATCGCTTTGCGGCACCACCATGCCACTGCGACCTGGTCTACCGGCAATCACGAAGCCGTCATCTACTCCGTTGGCAATGTAACCATCGGGCGCGTGTGACGGCACCAGTTTGTTGTAAATGTCTCCAAGATCGTCGGCAGCTACGTTGGGACCCTGCCCGATCTCTGTCGTTTTCAAGTAGCGCCCGTCTGGTCCGTACAAGACAAGACGCTCCCCTTCGCCAGGACGGTTCGAATACTGAACCACTCCGCCCTCTGGCACTGGCTTTCTAACCCAATTCCCACCTTCTTGCGTAATGTAGGTGGTGGCATCTGAATAGTTTAAATTGACGGCGGTGTTCTGGAAAATTTCGTCGGCCCAGTTTCTGTAACCATCAGCCTTAACATCAGCCGGGTATTTGACACCGGTGCTAGAGCCGCGATCGAAGCCATTGGACATAATATCCGGTTTGCCCGGATCTGGTCTGTACTCAAGGCCGCCGACGCGGCCTACGTCGACGACTTTCCCTTCCGGTGTGACGTACTTCCCATTAAGCGCAACATCAGTAATGACGCGTGCAGCCGCTTCTGGATCACGCGCGAACATTCTCATTTCTATGGTCGTGACGTTGCAAGTGTTGTTAGCACCCTGGTCGATTGTTTCCGGATGAGCCGCATTGTACATCATCTGCTCGGCTAGACGTGCACGGTCTGCTTCATTGAGAGCAGCATCGTTGCCCCCCTGCATCAAACGTTCTACCTGTTGATACACTCCGGCTACCTTCTCTTGCGGAATGCCTTCACGCGCGGCGCGTGCTTCAAATTCACTCGAGAATTGCAAGAATCGATCGCGCTGCGCCGCATCGCCGAATGTATAGTCGGCAACGGCTCGCAGATTTGCCCGTTCGGTGTTGAAGTCGGCCGGCTCATATTCATGGAAACCATTACTGTACATTTTCTCCGTACTGCCGTCGACGCGTTTGATCTCGATCGGCTGCCTGGCATCATTCGGAATTGTGCGAACAGAACCGTCACCGTTAACTTCGACTTTGCCGTCAAATCGCTCGGTGCGATAGCCATTGGGAGCAGCCGCGTCGGCTGTATCGTGGAACCAAGTCTTGCCACCATCTGTGGTTTGATATCCTTCCCAGCTTTGGCCGTTACTGATCTTGGTTGCAGTAAGGTTGCCGTTATTGTCGTACTTGAATTCTATGTTTTTTCCCGTCGGGCTTTCGGTTCGCAGGACATTTCCCGCTTTATCACGGAAGGTTTGTTCGCCGCTGTGATTTTTGAAGACAGAGTCGCCATCTAGCTTGTAGATGTAATCGCCTTCAGGGCGGTGGTACTGAGTACTGCCATCCTGCAATAATCGTCCTCGCTGCTCCGCAACGATAACTGCTGGGCCATTTTCAGAAGCGAGGTGAATTTTGTCGCCGTCTTTTACATAGGCGGAATTGTTGTCTTGTTGATAAACCCACTGATCCGGTGGCGCGTCCTTGGCCCTTGTATATATTTTGCCGTCCTGAATCTGAGTCCATGAGCCATCTGCGCGTTCGATGTATGTGCCGTTGCCGGAATGGTGGTCGGTGAAAATATATTGCTGGGTGTTTCCGTCAAATCGCAGATCGCCATGGTCGCGGCTTACACGCATGGATAAAATGTCATTGGCACCGTCTTGCAAGCCCGCCTGGTCACGACCGATAGGAATTGAGCCGTCGGCTCCGGGCTGCAGGTCTACGCCGTTAAGTGAAACCGTGCGATCGACCGGTCCGCTCTTTGGAAACAAATCGAGCGGTGGGCCGTTGACGCCACCAAGGCGAACTTCGTCTAGCGGATTGATTTCGACTGGTTGATCCTTCGGAAGACGTTCCCACTGCCCATTCCGTTGAATATAAGATCCATTTGTGGAGGTGTCGGTATAGTAAAATTTATTGTCTTTGTATTCGAGGGTTCCATGATTACCAGAAACATAGCCGTCGTGACTTAGGCTTGAATCAAGTCCGCGGCCGATCTGGAGTTTGCCATCTGGACCGAGATTGTATTCCCGACCGTTGAGTGAAATCGCGACGTCATCTTGCCCTTTGAAGGTCGGCGCGACGGGTTTTTTATCCCAAATTCCTTTCCAGGCGTCTGAAACTGCATCTTTGAGGCGTCCGAACCAGCCTTTTTTCTCATCACCAAACATGGTGGCAGGTGCATCATCATTCATGCGTGCAGCCGTGGTGACAGGGGCATCATGCACGCCATCCGTTATCACAGTCTGGCCATCGTGGTCTTCGATCTTGACGTTGTCTGGAGCCTTCGTCAGTTGATCGCCATTCTCGAAGCGGATCGGCTGGTCACCTTCGACTTTGACGACACTGCCGTCTTGACGCGTGATTTCATAGCCGGGCAAGTTGTTTTTGGGGTCGTAATAAAGATGTCCGTCTTCGCCCTTCGTGACGTTCATTGGGATGCCCGAGTTCGCGCCATCGCCGACCATGGCGTGATCGCCGAAACGCTCGGCAAGTCTGCCGGCACCGAAGCCAATAGGTTTTAGTAGCAAGGTCATGCCGGCACCAGCTGCGGCACCAGAAAATGCGCTTTCCAGCAAACGATCGGGATTGAGGCCGTCCGGGCTGAATGGTGCCACAACGAGTTCGGATGTTACGTTGGCACCAGCACCGATCCCTGCATTTGTGCCGACTTCGCGAACGAGTTCACCGCCTCTGATCACAAGTTTTTCGCCAGTTGATTTCTCCGCCCATTGCGCAGCCTGCTGCTGAGCGAGTTCCTGCATTTGGGTGGTAAGAGCTTTATTGGAGGCATCGAAAGAACCTTGCAGATTCGCCTTGAATGCATCAACCTCTGCTGGGTTCTCAAGATAGCTGCTGGCGAATTTGCTGACCGCTCCGTCGTCCAATGCGCCTTTGGTGAACCCTTGCTTAAGCAAGTCTTGTAGCGCTGTTTCGCCGCCTTCCTTGAGTGCTGTTTTGGCACCAATTGTGGTGAGCGTTCCCTCGAGGGCGCTGCTCAGCAGCGGTCCTTCGGCTGCAAACATTTCCGGACCAACACAGTTTAAGGCAAAGCTGGTGAACCCAATTACACCTTGCTTGATCAAGTTTTGCGGAGAGGAATCAAAGTCGTTGCCTTCGACAATTTTCTGCGCTCCAACGCGGAAAGCAGCGGCGCCTGTTGCCAACAAAGCAATAGCGGCTGGTGCCAGCGTTCCGCCCGAGGCAATCACGGCAGTTACCGCAGCAGCGGTTATTGCTGCGTCCACAACAATTTCTGCTAATTTGTCTTTTGATTGTTTATACTGTTCAAGAGAATCGTTGAAATATTTGTCGAGAGCCTGCTGCGCGTCTGGCGGCAGTGTTTTATAGATTTTTTGATATTCTTCAAGCGCATTTGCATTTTGATCAATCGATTTTTGCATCGTCGAACTGGTGCCATCGACGCTTAATCCATTTTCGTCTAGCTGTTTTTTCAAATTGTCGTAGAAGGTCTGACGCCCGTCGCCATTTTCCGGCGTCAATAAATTCTTGTAGAGGTTCTTATCCGAACTTGAAACCTTATTGAGAAAATCGTTGTCGATGTCGCCGTGATATTTTCGCGAGTATTCATCTTTCAGATTTTGAATGGCATTGAAGTCATTTGTTTTGTGCAGCGTGTCGAGTTCGCCCTGGAAGTCGGAATAATTTCCGCCATCGCCGATGATGAACAGTCGCATTTTATCTGCAGTGCTCAATTCTTGATTCGGATTGGAAACTGCGGCATCTAAGACTTGGCGTTCCTGTTCATTAAGCTGGCCTCTCAATTGACTGCGCTCGGCTTCTGGAGCTTTAGCGATTTCGCCAATCAAGTCAACTTTCGAGAAGTTGAGGTCGAGTTTAGACTGCAGGGTGAGAGATCCGTTTTTGAATAGATCGTCAGAAATAGACTGAAG
Organism: Candidatus Melainabacteria bacterium; assembly: GCA_003151275.1. The sequence goes on along the minus strand of PLXC01000094.1, from coordinate 146,458 downwards.
CTTTTGGTCTGCAGTAGGATTATCGAGACCATATGATCCATCAGGCGGCATTGGTTGCGATTTATAATAAGACTCAGTCAGCGCATCTTCGATGTCGCCCTTGAGAATTAGATCATCTCCCTTCAGATCTTGAATACTGCCGGTCAATCGCTGACGCAAGTCTGGATTTTTTTCAAGCATTGCCTGCCCATCTGCAATCAATGTTTGTGCGTCGGCACCGTGTATTTTGTCGTGCAAAAACTTTGCTTCGTCATCGCCAGCTAGTTTCGGTGGATCGCCTGTCTTTGCCGACTGATCGAGCAATCGATGCGCAAGCATCTTCTCTTCATCGCTCAAGTTGCCGTTGATCAGGCTGTCTACGTCTTTGCGGAAGTTCGCATCGCTTTGATATTTTTTGGCATCGTCTTGGCTCAAGTTCTCGATGTTGTCGAGAATATTCTTGCCGTTATAGCTGGTGCCAAAGCAGAGGAAGGCATGGCTCTTATTGTCGTCAACGACCTCACTAAGAGAACGATGCACTGTCTGCGATCCAAGAAAATCGCGTTTATTACCCTTGTCGTCAACCAGCTTCTGGTCGACCAACCCCATGATCCGGTTATATTCGCCGTCGTCTGAGTACTTACGCAGCGAGTCTTTAAACTGCGCGTAGTATTTTGGGTCCTGCAAATTTTTGAAGTCTTCTTCATTCATTTGCTCAACGCGGGTCATGGCGTCGTTCATATTTGTACCGGAGCCAAAATTCAGAGGACCCCAGCCGTCGTCATGTGTTTTTGCAACTGAGGTGATTAGCGTATCTTTGCCGTGAGTGAGCTCGTCTTCCCAAATTGCGACTTGCTTGTCACTGCCACCATTTTTGAAGGCTTTATGAATTTTGTTGTAAAATGCGGCGTCCGTTTTTTCCTGGTCGCTTTGTTGTTTAGGATCCTTAGACGCCGCATCGCGTCCCCGGGCGTATTGATCGCGCTCGTCTTGGGAAGCGTTTTTAGCAGCTAGCGACACGTTGTCGTCGTTGTTGAAAATCCATTTGCCGGTATCTTCAGATGTAATGGTGGCTAGAGAAATGCGACCTTCGGTCAAATAATCCAGGGCAACACGATCCACTTTTTGTTCGAATTTTGCTTTTTTATCGACATCACCATCTTCATAGCCCTGGCTCTTGAATTTTTCTGCCAGCTTATTCTTGAAGGTTTCATCATTCATCAACTGTTGACGGGCAGCCGCGTTATCAGCCGTGTCGCCGCGCAGGGCTTCGCCGAATAAATGTTTGTCGCCGCGATCTACTGCAATATTAGCCAGTTTGATGATGTCGTCTTTGGTTTTGTTATCGACGCCTTTTTCAAGAATCGGCAGAGCATCTTTTGTGGCATCGCTCAAATTTGCTTTCTTAAGAGCGTCCTGATAGCTAATTCCATAAGCTTTGCGGAAGTCAGCATCCAGGTTGGCAATTTGCTCGGAGTTCAAAGTTTCCAAAACACCGCGAATTTCAGCATTGCCTTTGTCTTTGTCGCCACGCGATTCAGTAATAGCGACCATGAGTGCGCCTGCGTCATTGGTTTTGCCGTCGGTGCGATTTAAATCGGCTTCAGCCCGACGCCAGTCAACACCATTATCGCCACCGAGTTTGTCTTTCAGCTCATGGCGTAATGTGTCGGCTCCGCCTTTGCTGTCAAATTTGTCATGGTAAATCTCTTCAAGTCGTTTACGGTCTTCTTGTCCAAGTGGTTCGAGAAGCTGCGAAATCTTATCTTTGTCAGGATCGTCGTGTTCCCAAAAGGCAGCGCCACTTGTGTTGTGAATGGCCTTATGAAGCTCGTCGGCCGTTTTATTAAGCGTCTCATCATCCAGACTCCGAACCGGCACAGCCGGCTTGTCGTCCTTGAGCAAGTCTGACTCGGTTAGATTCTGCTTGCCTGTAATCAACGCCAATTCGGGCAAAACTCCGTTTTGCGTTAGTTTGGCCGAGAGAGTCTCCCAGTATTTTTTTACATCTTCAGTTGTATGCGTTTTGTCTTGGGCATACTGATCCACACCTGTTTTGAGCAAGGTGTAAGCATTAGCAGCACCGCCGTCTGTGCCTGCGGCATGATCCTTCTGCGTCACAGCATCCGCTAAAAGGTTGGCTGAAGCTTGAGCGGTCTGAGCATCAACCGCTTTTGGATCTTTCTTTGTTGTATCTGTTGTTGCGCCGCCAGCATCTGCCAACATGAGTATCTACTCCGTCGCGAGGGCTCTTTCAAATCTAATTAAGGGTGAGGTTCAACGCTACATTGATCTACCCTAACCGGTCAGTTGTGCTCAATATCGTGCGAAATTATTGGGAGAAAGATCGCAAACATTGAGAGGCTGGATCAGCGATTTGAAAAATTAATAAGGGTGTGCTTCAGAATTTCATATTACTCAGCAAGTCTGTTTTTTTCGTGATGCGCCTGTGAACTTCTTCTGGATCAACATTTTTGTTGTGTAGCGAACATAAATTGAACCATTGAGCATGAATCACGAAGAGGCTTAATTGGGCGCCAACCTCCACGAGCACGAGCACGAGCACGGAAGACAACGACGTGCCACGCGAATCGCTCCGCATGGCACGTCTTCTAATGAGGTGAGGACTGGACGAACGAAGAAACTTCCCGGACTTGTTCGCTCTGCTTATTCACTTATCCATTTGTGAATCGTGCGTTGCCAATCTTCTAGCAACTCTTGCTTGCTGAAGAAGATACCAATTTCACGTTCGGCGCTGGCGGCGCTGTCTGAACCGTGCACAGCGTTGCGTCCCAAATCGACTGTTAAGTCACCGCGGATGGTGCCGGGAGTGGCGTCTTTTGGATTGGTGGCGCCGATGACACTACGTGCTAAAACGATTGCGTTTTTGCCTTCCCACACCATCGCCACTATCGGACCAGATGTGATGAACTGGATCAGACCATCGAAGAATGGTTTGCCTTTGTGTTCACCATAATGCTCCTCTGCTTTGGAGCTAGTCACGGTCATCAATTTCAGTCCAACCAACTTGAGCCCGCGCTTTTCAAAGCGTCCGATTATTTCTCCGATCAAACCTCTTTCAACACCGTCTGGTTTGATTGCTACGAATGTCCGTTCTTCTGCCACTTTGATACTCCTCGAACTGTACTAACCTTGCTCTATCGGCAGTTTCCATCCGCATCCATTGTTGCTTCTAGAAGCGCAATTTGGGGCGGCGTCCTCTTGGATTCAGCGGTGGGCAACAATGCCCGTTACCGATCGCGACACAGATTGTGATCCGCGTCGCGACATTAGTCTTATATATTCGGACTCGTTCAGGACAGCTTTATAAGTTTTGCAAACTTCGGATCGAGCAGGCGTTTTCCTGCTCCCCCTTCGAACTCAACGTTATAGAGTTCTTTTCCGCCGTCGCCAATTATTTGAACAATTTTGCCTGTGCCGAACTTAATGTGCTGAACCGCATCACCGACCGCCAGCTTTTCGAAGGTATCAGCTGGACCTGGTGGACGATTTGCGTCTTGTTCTCTGGGATTGCTGGAGGCGTATCGCGGGTCATTGTTCGCATCGCCCGGTCGCATAGCGCGTGGACGCTCACCTGACGGACGCGAACCGGCGTTGGCGTTGTAATTGGAATGCGCTGGACTGTTGCTCCCGCTAGTTGAACCGTAGCCGGAATTTGCTGCGCCGGAGCCGCCACCGCGATTTGCATAACCTGAGTTGCCGCTGTTAGATCCACCGCGATTGCCATAGCCAGAATTGCTTCCGCCAGATCTACCAGCACCGGCGCCGCGATTCGAATTTCCATAACCAGAATTGCCGTAACTGTCGTCACCGTATTTGGAGCCACCACCGTCATATGATGGTTTGCCACCACGATAATCGGATTCTTGCTGGTATCCGCCTCTACCTCCGCGATAACTGGAGTCCTGCTGATAGCCGCCGCTACCACCGTTGGCATATCCTTGGGTCGGATATTCAGAAGGGTCAGGCGTTGCGGTTGGATAATATCCAGCCAACAAACCGGGTGTGATTTCCTTCAAGAATCTGCTTGGAATTGTATATGAAGAAGTGAAGCTTGCCCCCGCACCACGTTGCATCAACATCCGTTTACGCGAAAATGTAATGTAGAGAAGGTCGGCGGCCCGAGTCACTCCCACATACATAAGTCTTCGTTCTTCTTCCATTGCGCTTGGCGAGTCTAGCGAGCGAATGTGAGGAAAGAGTCCTTCTTCCAGTCCCATCAAAAATACTGCAGAAAATTCCAATCCCTTCGCACCATGCAAGGTCATCAACTTGACGGTGTCTTCATCCATTTTTACGGCGTCGAGATCGCTTACAAGTGATATGCGCGTTAAGAATGAGTCTAAATCAGGCTCGTCGGCGACGTCTTCAAACTCTTTGGCGACGTTGACAAATTCTCGAAGGTTTTCAATTCTTCCTTCAGCCAATTCATCTTTATTCCTCATATCTTCTTCGAGCTTTTCGATATATCGAATGTCAGCGAGGATCAATTGCAAAAGTTCTGAGACTGAACTGACCGCAGCTGCATTTTGCCAACGCCGCACCAAGCCTGCAAAGTCAGTTAAACCTTGTTGAGTTTTCGGTGATAAATCCCGAATTTGCAGAGCGCACTCACAAGCATCCAACATGCTGATTGCATGTTGCTCCGCAAAAGCTTCGACTTTGTCGATCGTCGTTTTTCCGATTCCACGTTTTGGTGTATTGATGGCACGATTAAATGCTTGACCATCTTTTGGGTTGTAGACGAGCTTTAGATAAGCGATTATGTCTTTTATTTCCACACGCTCATAGAATCGAGTCGAACCAACCAACGTGTATGGCATATGATTGCGCACGAGCACTTCTTCAATTGCGCGACTTTGAGCGTTGGTGCGATAGAGAATGACGCACTCCGAAAGTGTCTTGCCACGCTCTTTCAGTCGTTTTAATTCTTCGACGACATAATGCGCTTCATCAATTTCATCTTGTGCTTCATAGCATTGAGCTTTGGATCCTTTACCTTTGTTGCAACGCAGAACTTTTTCCAAACGCTCGGTGTTGTTTTCGATGATGCTATTTGCGACATCCAAAATCGTACTGGTAGAGCGATAGTTTTCTTCCAATTTGATCATCGTCGCGTTTTTGTAGTCGTTCTGGAAACCAAGCAAGATTTTGAAATCAGCTTTTCTCCAAGAATAAATTGACTGGTCCACATCACCAACGACCATCAACGTTCGCTCTTCCCAATTGTTGCTGTGATCGATTTTCATATGCGAGGTCGGACCAGCGATCATGCTGACCAGATCGGCTTGAGATTTATTGGTATCTTGAAATTCGTCAACCAAAATATGGCGGAATCGATTGCGCAAGCGAGCCAGCACGTTCGGATTGGTCTTCATCAGTTCAGTAAAGATCAAAATCAGATCATCGAAATCGAGTGCATTATTGCGAGCGAGATCCGCTTGAAAGGCAGAATATATTTCGGATAGTCTCTGCTCTTTATATGTTTTGGCTGTAGAAGCATATTTTGCTGAGCTGAGTCCGTCGTTTTTCAAGGCAGAGATCTCGTATCTCGTGCTCTTGGGTACAAAGACCTTTTCGTCCAAATTCATGCGTTTGATTACAGCTTTGCAGATGTTGACGCTATCAGTCTCGTCATAAATGACGAAGTTGTTGTTCCAGCGAAAGCCTTCAGCGCTTTGATATTCATCTATTTCGCGACGAAGGATTCTGGCGCAAACGCTGTGGAACGTTCCTATAGTGATTCGGCGAGCTTCATCAAATCCAACTATCTTCTCGACCCGAGCTTTCATCTCACCGGCGGCTTTGTTGGTGAACGTGACAGCCAGGATGCTATCGGGCTCTTGACCCAATTCGGCGATGAGATAGGCGATTCTGCGCGTCAATACGGTCGTTTTGCCGCTGCCTGCTCCGGCAATGATCAACGAAGGTCCCCATTTTAGTGATACTGCTTCTGCCTGTTGAGGATTTAGGTTCGCCAACAGACTTGAATTAGCTGAATTTTCCACGACGCCTGTGCCTGTGCTCATATATATGATCTGTCCCCTTAACGATAGCCGCCGATAAACTGCTCATGACATGCCGCAGTCCGGAATCATGCTATGATTCCGACCGTTAATCCTTCCCAAGCCTGCCTTTGCGCGAATTCCAAAAACTTGCGTAAGCTCTTAAAACTCAGTGAGATATGCACTCCGACTTAATTGTGTGGCAAGAACAGCCAGCTGTTGATTAAAACTTGTAAACAGCGCAGACGTCGGACAGCCTCAGACTCGCCAAGACAGGTAATCTAGGGGCGGACTATCAAATAAAATCTTAGCACGGTACTCAAACTGGTACAAAAACATATGCCTTTAGAACCCACAGCCGCGACAATCCCCACAGTTGATGAGCTAGCTTCAGAGTTGCTCCTCATTCAGCAATCCGGTCCACGGCGAGTGGCGATAATCGGAACGCGCAACCTGCCTCTCACTCACCAGCAATTGGTGGAGATGCTCAGCTATGCCCTCGTGTTATCCGGCAACCAGGTAGTCACCAGTGGTGGTGCTAACGGGTGCAACATGGCAGTGATTCGCGGAGCCCAACGTGCAAATCCAGATCGTCTCGAAGTCATCCTTCCTCAGACGCTTGGTCAACAGCCGAGCGAAGTGCAAGACCTGCTGATCGGCATCAAAAATATTACTGAATATCCAGAACGCCGCACGATGACACTCGCCGATGCCAGCAAAATCTGCAACCACGAAATCATCGACAGAGCGCAGCAAACAATCTGCTTCCTCTATCACACAAGCCATACATTATTAGAATCTGTAAGCTACGCCAAAGATCATCGTAAGATCGTAACTAACTTCTATCTCGATTAGACGATCTCGATTAAGATAGGAACTAATTTCTGTCTCGCTGAAGATTATCTTTTGAATTATTTGCCAGGATACACTGAGCCACCGCACCTTCTAGGGTTAGCGTTGGTATCGCTGGTGATATCTGCTGTGCTGTTGTTCCCATATATCGGCTGGTTGAAGAAGTTTCAAATCCAGCAATACCTGCGCGAAGACGGACCCGCTAGTCACGCGCATAAAGCCAAGACGCCTACTTCAGGTGGTGTCTGCATAATCATCGCCAGTTTTGTGGCTATGGTGATTTGGATGGTGTTTGACTGCAAATCTTTCGATTCGCATGTAGCGCTCGTTTTCGTCTGGGGTCTGGTTTGCGGAATTGTTGGGCTAGTCGACGACGCGGCCAAGGTGATGCAGAAAGGCAACAAAGGCGTTTCTGGCAAAGTTAGATTAGGCATCGAAACCGTTGTCGGTCTTTTGCTCGGTTGGTTTCTATACCAAACAGGCACCACGCTGTACTATCCAGCTCACATAGTAACGGCTCCGGCAACGGTTTTTGTTCAAGGGCATCATGTCGGTCTTGCTTTTTACTTGTTGTTTGGCGCGTTCCTCACTGCTGCAACAGCCAACGCTGTGAATTTGCACGATGGCATGGATGGCTTGGCCGCTGGCACAAGCACCCAAGTCTTCGCCACTATGGCCCTAATTTTTCTGGCCACTGGGCAAATCAATTTCGCTGTCATGTCTGCAATCATGGCTGGTGCAGTGCTTGGATTTTTGCTATGGAACCGCAACCCCGCCTCGGTTTTCATGGGCGATACGGGCAGTCTTTTCATCGGTGGAATCATGGCGGCCCTTGTAATTGCAGGCGGAATCTTGATTTGGTTCATTCCGCTTTCATTGATCTACAACGCCGAGGCACTCTCTGTGATGGCGCAGGTTGCGTATTACAAACTGACAAAGCCATTCACGCCGGAAAAGCCGATGTCTCAGCCAGCCCTAATCATCTACAAACTGACCCACAAATTGCCAGGCGAGGGCAAGCGCATATTTCGCATGGCACCGCTTCATCACCACTTTGAGGCTGTTCTCGGGGAAAAGGGCGTGCCCGAATGGCAAGTCGTTGTCTATTTCTGGATCGCTCAGTTTGCGCTCTGCGTCGCAGTCCTCGGATTTTTGTACTACTGGCGTTAGAGTCAGTAGATCAGCGCAATGTTTGGGCACAGAGTAATTCTGATGCTCCGCCGGACTGAAAATCCGAATCAGTCCGTAACATGTAGCTCCGATAATCGAGGTCTGGGACAGGCTATTCTTATAATGTCAGTTTAGGTAGATGCCAAGAATATACGATGGGTCAGGATAAACTGCGAAGCTTGCCTCGATAAGCTACCGGCGAATAACGCTAATGACCGATATCATTTAGTAATGGCAGCCAATGTAATGAGCTTAGTGAACGACCTCATCTCTCAACAGAGATGGGACGAAGCTTATTCGATCTTGAGTCGCCATGCTTCGCAGCAGCCCAATGACCCGCAAATTGAATATGAGCTTGGCGTTCTCTGCTTCAACATGGGTCGTTATGCCGATGCCGAGATCCATCTCAAAACCTCATTGTCGATTTTCTCTGACAGTCCCGAAGCGCACTACCACCTCGGTCTCACGCTCCTGAAGGAAGATCGTCCGCAAGAGGCGATGCCTGAGTTTCGCGAGGCGTGTGAGCGCAAGGGCAATTTTGCGGTCGGGCATTTGCACTGGGGCTTGGCCCTGTCTGCGATGGGTAAGCTGAGCGGTGCTGTTGGTCAATTCAACCAAGCGATCAAATTGAATCCACAAATGTCGTCAGCCTATTACCAGGCTGCGGTTGCTTGTTTCAATCAGGGACAGTTTGTGGAAGCCGTGCAATATTTCCAAAAGGCGTGCAATGTCGCACCCACACTGGGAGAGGCTTACAACGGTTTGGGCGTGACGCTGGCGGCGATGGGAAAGTTTGAAGACGCCGTTCAATGTTTTGCAAAAGCCTGGCAGGTAGACAACTCTCTGGCTGTTGTGCAAAGAAATTGGGCCGGTGCATTGGTGCAACTTGGTCAAGTCGATGAGGCGATCAGGCACTACCAAGAAGCAGTCGGGGTGACGACTCGCGTGCTTTCTGCCAAAGATCGGGCGGTGACCTATAACGACTGGGGCGTGAACTTGTTTCGGGCCAATCGTATGGATGAAGCTGCTGAAAAGTTGGTGTACGCAGTTGATGTTGATCCCACTTTTGCCGGGGCTCACCTCAATTTGGGCTTGGTGCGCACTTCGTTGCAAGAATTTGAACTTGCCGCAGAGGCGTTTGAAAAGGCCCTTGAAGTTAATCCAAATCAAATGGAAATTGCCTTGAACAGCGCGATTACCTATTTGATGGTCGGTCGATATTCGGAATCGCTGGACCGCTTGAATCAAATTCAAGCTAAAGGTATTAAGAGCTCGGATCTCGATTTTTGGCTGGGTTACGCCAATTTGGCATTGGGCAACAGCGCCGCTGCACAAGAAAATTTCGAAAAATCAATATTCCAAAACTCTACGAATTACATGGCGCTCGATGGCTTGGGATGCTGTTATGCGCTGAATCGCCAACATGCCGAAGCGATAGATAAATTCAGTCAATGTCTGGCCTTGAATCGCGAATATGCGCTTGGACATTTGCATCTGGCGCGTAGCCTTGAGGCTGTCGGACGCGCTGACGCAGCGATTCTCGAGTATCGCGAGGCAATTACAAGAGATCCGAAGTGCCTTCTGCCTGAGAAAGAAGTGATTGAGACTTTGTTGCGTGCATCACACTTTGATGCGGTAATGGCCAGATCTCTCAAGTTGTTGGAGATTTCGCCGATGGATGCTGATGCAAAACTTAGTCTGGCGAAGGCGCTACGGGCACAGAATAGAATGCAAGAAGCGCTGAGTTTGCTGGAGACCATGATTCAAGCGGATCCGACTAACGGCAACGCACTCGTTCTTACGGGACAGATATTTTTGTCTCAAGGCAGATTCGTGGAAGCTGACGAACAATTTAGAGTCGCGTCTACTGTCTTTGACGGTGACGCCCTTCTCTATTATTCGTGGGGCAAAAGCTTATCCTTACTCGGTTTGCACGAGCTTGCTTTGGAGAAGTACGCAAAAGCTTCAGAGATAGATCCTTACGACGCAGACGTTTATGACGCATGGGGAGCAGCGCTTAAGACGCTCGGCCGCTTTGGCGAAGCCGCTGAAGTGTTCAAACGTGCTTCGGAGTACATGTAGCAATGACCGATGAAGTCATTGTTCTAGAGCCAGTTTCGGATCTCTATCTAAAGACGGAGAAGCTGCTTTTTTTCAGGCTCGCCTTCGCCGCTGTCGGCATGTTTCTCTCCATTGGTATCGGACTTTATACACGCACAGACTTCGATTACCAGCCCGTTCTTGTGCTCATCATTTCCGTACTAGCATATGCTGGCACAGCTTTGCTCGCACTCAAGGTGCGACTCTTGTCGACCGACCAGCAATTAGCGATACTGAATGCGGTGCTAATTGGATCTGATGTGCTTGCTTTGACTGGACTTGTCCACTTCACTCGTGGGGTCGAATCAGATCTCTACGTTTTATATTTGTTGCCCATTTTGCTTTCCAGTTATACGTTTGGAAGAGAAGGAATCACGCGCACAGCGCTTTTCGTCTCACTCTCATATGTCGGTATTTTGCTGGCTGAAAATGCCAGTCTGCTTCCCTACTTGGTCGACCCGGATAAAGCAGCTGGGCTCGCTGCCGCATATTCGGAGCAATTGTGGCGGCGCATTCTTGGTCGAAGCGCACTGCTGGTTAGCGTCGCATTTATTTGGGGACGCTTCTGTGAATACATGTCGGGGTTGGCTGAACAGGGCGCAAACCGGCTCAGAGAGCAGCTCAAAGCTAATGAACAGTTAGTCAACGAAGTGAAAGGACAGGCTGCTCGCGAACTCTTGATCAATTCCATCAACTCAGCCTTGCGTAGCACCCTCGACCTGAATCAGATTTTCGAAACTGCTGTGGATGAGTTGGGTCGGGCATTGCAAGTGAGCAGTTGCGCGATTGTTTGTCACAGCTCCTATCCTGACGAACCGCCGGTGGTGTGTGAATCGATCAGCTCGGCCTTGAAGTCAGATAACGGAGATTCCCGCGGCATCTTCAACTCAGTTGTCTGTGCGTTTGTTTTGGAAAACAAATCTAACTATGAGCGCGATCCGGTGAACAACAATTTGATCAAGGTCTTTGTCTTCCGAAACCCCGGTAAACATGAGACTTTCAAGCCGATCAAGGAGGAGGTTGAACGCCTCAACTTCAGCTCGTTGGTGATCCAACCAATGATGTATGCCGATGAGTCAAAAGGTGTGTTGCTGATCGGTGAACGTGATAACAAGCGGCAGTGGGTTGCTTCTGAACTCGATTTGATCAAGTCTGTGGCAGGACAAGTTGTCGTTGCCATTGAGCATGCTGAGTTGGTTGACCAGCTTTCGCGCAAGAACAAAGATTTGCTGCACAAAAATCTCAATCTGGACGCCAAGAATTCAGAGTTGAGGACGGTTCAGTCACAACTGATCCATCAGGAAAAGATGGCGTCGCTGGGTCGTTTAGTTGCTGGCATTGCCCACGAATTGAACAATCCGATTAACTTCGTTCACGGCAATTTGCCGTACCTGCGTGAATATTTTGAAGATCTAAAAAGGATAATTGGCGCTGTCGATAAAATCCAGAGCGATCAGAAAGGAGAGTTCGACGGGTTGAAGAAGTCCCTCAAATACGACTTCCTGGTTACTGACCTGGACAATATTCTCGCTGACCTCAATGAAGGAGCTGACAGAATCAGGCATATTATCCGCAACTTACGCAGTTTTAGCCGCCTCGACGAAGCCGAACTGAAGGAAGCATCGATTCAGGAGGGCATCGAGTCGACTTTGAAAATTCTTTCCGAATTTTACGGACGCGACAAAATCCCCGTCGAAACTGACTTTGCAAACATTCCACCCGTTCTCTGCTATCCAGGGCAACTCAATCAGGTTTGGATGAATCTTCTCTCAAACGCCGCGCAGGCTATGGGTTCGGTTCCTGAGCCAAAGGTGACAATCAGAACTGAAGTCGATCACGATAAAGTTGTAACTTCTATTTCTGACAATGGGTCTGGTATTAAACCAGAGGTTCAGAGTAAAATTTTTGAACCTTTCTTCACCACCAAACCAGTTGGTCAAGGAACGGGGTTAGGTTTGTCTATTTGCCATTCGATCATCGAACGGCATGGCGGGCAGATCTTCTGCGAATCATCGCCTAACCAGGGAACGACATTTCGGGTAGAAATCCCGATTTATGCCAGACCTTCGGACTTGGTGAGGACTGTACAAGATTCGGCTCTTGACCCAGACTAGAGAAAGCTTGGTCGTAATTTGCGGTTGGCAACCGCCCAACGGAGATCACTGATGGCAAGGCGACACAAAATTCTGGTTGTTGACGACGAAATAGCAAATGTTCGGCTGCTCAACCGCGTTTTGGGCGATGAGCACGAATCGATTCTCTGCATGAGTGGCGAAGAAGCCGTCAAGGCGCTGCTGGAGCATGATGTCAGTTTGATTATCACCGACCAGCGTATGCCAATGATGACTGGCGTTCAGCTTCTTGAGAAATCAATTGAGATTCGCCCGGACGCCATCAAAATTTTGATCACCGGCTATACCGATGTTCAGGCGCTAATCGACGCGATCAACGCCGGGCATGTCTACAAATACATTCCGAAGCCGTGGGACGCAGACGAGTTGCGACTGACAGTCAAGCGCGCTCTTGAGACCTATGAACTGAAGGAAAACAATATTCGCTTGATTGGCGAACTTAAAGCCGCTTTTGCGCAACTTGAGGAGCTCTCCACCGGGGCGATCAGGGCGCTTGCAGACGCTTTGGACGCGAAGTGCGATTACACTTCCGGACACAGTTTGAGAGTGAGCCGGTTCGCCGTGTTGATTGGAAGGGCACTTGGTCTTCCTCTTGAAACTTTGAAAGATGTCGAGTTGGCAGGCGTTCTGCATGACATCGGCAAAATCGGCGTGCCCGAGTCAATTCTCTGGAAACCAGCCAAGCTCACACCTGAAGAGCACAAAATCATGTCTGAGCATCCGGTCAAGAGCGCTCAAATTATCGGTGAGTTGAGCGGATTAGTGCGTGCGCGCGAATTCGTTTTGCACCATCACGAATTTTTGGATGGCTCCGGCTATCCTGACGGACTCAAGGGTGACGAAATTCCGCTTGGTGCAAGAATCATTCTTGTCGCAGATGCCTATGACGCCATGACAACCGACCGGCCTTATCGCAAGGCGATCGGACATCACAAGGCAATCGCTGAACTGCGCGAAAAATCTGGAACTCAATTCGACCCCAAAATGGTCAACGCGCTTATCTCTGTGATCGGAGAAGACGGTCAATTGCTCGTTAACGGTGAAGTGCCGGAGAGTTTTCTTGGACTGTCAATTCCTTCAATAAATCCTTCACAGACTGGAACACAGTACTTGGCGGAAGCTGAACGCCGCGAACGGCTAGAGTCGGCGGGTAAGCCGTAGCAGCTCGCAATGCTTTGAAGAGTGGATGTTTCGGCAGTAGCTTCGCTTCGTCTGTTGGTCCGAACATTGCTACAACTGGCTTCTGAGCGCCCACTGCGATGTGCATGGGGGCTGAGTCGACACAAACAAGCACATCGCAAAGCTTTGTCAAAGCAGCAAGATCAGCTAGGCTCTTGGTTTTTCCCGCTGATGATATAAGTTTGGAATCTGGTGGCAAGTTGGCTTGGATCGACTGAATTATTTCGATGTCGTCGGGACCACCGGCAAGAATAGGTTGCATTGTCGAATCAGCGTTGAGCTTGTTGATAAGCTCGATCCAGTCATTGATTTCCCAAGTTTTGATGATTCCTTTTTCAACAGCCAAACGACTCGTGCCCGGGTGTAGCAACACCTTTCTAGCATCGCCTTTGGTATCACTCATGCGCAAGAAATCTTCCATGCGCGCTATGCTGTCGGCAGGTATGTCTATCTCTGGAATGGTTTGGGATCGTGGGAGCGCCGGCTCGTCAGTCGAGCCCGGGAGCGCCGGCTCCCCAGCCGGCACTTTATCGTAAGGGCGCTGCTCTTCAACTAATCGCGATCCTGGGAGGGCGGGCTTCCCAGCCGGCATTTCGCCTTGATTCGCTGGCGTTCCGAATCGCCCTCTAGCTGTGGGTTCCACAAGACAGGCCGCCAGATCGTGATACATGTCCGACGCATACTGTTCGCGATTCAACCGGACTGGATGAGTCAACAACAGCCTGGAAAGCGGACCTGAGTCATAGCCAATCCGCCAGGTTGATCCGCCTAAGAACAAAAGAATCGACACCATCTTCGAACTGCCAGATGACAAAACCAGCTCATACTCACCATCTTGGATAAGATGAACAACCTCGACAATATCTGCCAGGAAGAGCGGTCGCTTTTTGATGTCAAACGTTACTGTGTCATCTATAAGATTGGTGATTTGTTTAATTGATTGAGAGCGAGGCTCCAACATAAGCGTGATGTGCGCATCGGGATAAGCTTCACGAAGCGTTTTGAGAGTAGGCAAGAAGAGAACTTCGTCGCCGATGCCGCCAAAATTTATGGCCAGTATTTTGTTTGTCTTATGTAACCTTGGAATCATCTTCATATAATATCCCAGACTCTACATTAGGATATCGAGATTGCGTCCGACAAACTGGTCTCTCGTTTTACTTATCTGCGCCCTTGTTGGGGGCGTGGTCGGCTACATTTTGACTTTGTATTTCAAGCCGACTCTGATACCACCTTCCTTGCGGCTTGGCAGTCTGACTGAGCCGACGACCGTGCTTTTGCTCGGTACAGACGTGGTTTACACCGACTTGGGTAGGCGCAATAAAAAAATAGATCAGAATGCATTCACCGGACGATCTGACACCATTATGGTATGTCGATTGGATCCAATTCGCGATGCGCTAGGCATACTCTCGATTCCGCGCGACACCGAAGCGCTGATTCCCGACAACGGCGTTCAGAAGATCAATGCGGCTAATGCTATCGGCGGTCCGAATCTGGCTGTGCGCGCCGTAAGCAGCCTTCTGCAGATTCCTGTCGACCATTATGTGGTAATGAATGTGCACGGCTTGGTCGAACTGGTCAACGAACTTGGCGGTATCACCGTGGACGTGCCCGCGAAGATGCACTATATGGATTGGACGGCGAAGCTAAAGATAGACCTCGAACCAGGTCCGCATACCCTGACGGGGAACCAGGCTATGGGCTTCGTGCGCTTCAGGCATGATGCGCTTGGTGACATCGGCCGAGTGCAGCGTCAACAAATCTTCATAAGGGCTGTGCTGGCCAAGGCCCTCCAACCTGACTCCTGGAGCCATCTCCCGAGGCTTATCGAGATCGCAAACCAATATGTTTCGACCGACTTGAGTGTCGCCGACATGATGTCGATGGCGACATTCGTGCGCGCCATACCGAAGAAGAATCAAACCATGGCAATGCTTCCGGGCAACTTCAGCGGAACTGGCGGTTGGAATTCGAGCAAAGCAGAGATAAGAGGTATAGTCGGCCGGCTGATGGGATCTAGTTTTGTAACGTCTCTACGTAACGAAATGCGCGTCACAATTCAAAACGCAAGTTCCAAACCAGGCTTGGCTTTCAAGGTTGCAAAGATATTGCAACATAAGGGTTACATCGTCACCGTCAAGCAGTCGAGGATCAAAATCGGACCGTACAAGCAAACAAGAATCATTGCCCAGCGTGGCAATTCGGATGATGCAGAGCAAGTCAGAGTCGACCTCAACGAGACTGGAGATATTGTTAATGCCTCCGTTGGAGATATAGAAAGCACCGTGACTGTGCAAGTCGGGGATGATCTGGGACTAATCCTTAGCGAATCTCAATAATTCTTTGTCAGCGAAGATCCGCACAGAATGCCGATCTACGCAATGCAACGAGAAAGCTTCAGACATTGTTATTATTCCTCTTGAAATAGCACTTCGCGCCTACTATGACTTGGTGTACAGTATGTGCGGTTCGCAGCTGCTACCCAGCAACTTTTCTGCGATCACGCTATTATGGTGCTGGCTACATACCAATCCCGGCAGATAGTCAGAAAGGCAGGCAACATGATCCATTACGTTTATGCTACTCGCGGTGGTTACCTTTATCTAGTTGGTAAATTTGCTCACAGACCGAAGGTACAAAAAACCGACGAGTTTGTGTTGTCTGTTCCGGATAAGACTTCTCAGTCTCAGATCGACACATTGGCTCATCGTCGTTTCATGGATCACCTCAACCGTCCTCGCAAGGTTGCCCATGACCGTCACAAAGCTGGCACTGAACGTGAGTTGGCCACAGTCTAATCGCCTTTCGAAAGAATCATTCTTATGCGTGCTGCTCGAGTCGAGCGGCACGTTTTTGTCTACCCGGGAGCGCCGGCTCCCTAGCCGGCATCGAACAAAGATCGACGCAGCTGTTTCGATGCTGTACGTCATACTTTGCTTTCAATTCGCAGCCGGGCACTATAAATGGAGCGAGGCTGTCCCAGATTTCTTGCTGGGAATGAGTTCGAGCGTAACTTGTTGAGCCGCCGCTAGCCGACCAAGGTCCTCTAACGCATCAATGATTTCTAATTTCGAAATCGTAGCCATGCATTTGATTATCGCTTAAAAAGAGTCAATCACTAAGAATCAGCACTACTTCGAACCAATAATTGGTTCGGGGTCTTCTATAGACGGATCAAACCAATCGCCATCTCTCTTTTTCAGGGCTGAATCTTGAATTACCTTGAGACCAGCATTACCCGCGATGGCTTGTCTGATGGGCTCTGGCAGTTGTGCGTTGTCCGTCAAGATCAACAATCCGGTTAGTTTGCTCAAAGTTTGTGGCTTGGCTGAGCTCAACACTTCCGCATCCACGATGACTTTTTTGAGGTTCGGCATTTTTCCGAGTTCCGCCAGAACGTCTATCTTCAACTTCTGCAGATCGTTCCTAGTCAAACTCAAGACTTCAACTGACTGTAGTTTGGTTATCAGTTTGAGATCGCTTTCAGTCAACTTATTGTGAGGTAGTGAGAGTCTGCGCAGTGAATTCCGTTTAGACAATTCAATCAAGGCAGGGGTTATATCCTCGACTAGCTCCAAGCGCAAGACACGGAGATTCTGCAAATTCGGAAGTTTCGCTAAAACTTCGCCTTTAATTTCGCTGTCATCAACACTGATAACGGTCGCGTCGAACCAGCGAAGCTGTGATAAACCGCCTATACCCAAAAATGTTTTTCGCGACATTACTTTCTTGTAGAGAGTCAGAATTTGAAGGTTCGGTTGTTGAGTAATCTCATGGATGGATTGATTCAACGCCTCTTCTTCAACGTAGCAACTATGGAGATCAACGAGGATGCCCTGAAATTCTAGACGATGAAAGCGCGCCCACAAGTCGGGTGATACCAATATGTCGCCCTCCACCCTGAATATAAGCTTTGCATCTTTGGGCACTTGTTGGATTTTAATGGCAGGAACAGAATGCAACTTGCCAGATTGCCACCAGAGAATGTCGCCCAACTTATGCCTAAGGAACCCAGGAAACTCAAAGATTTTTTTACCATCTTCGATTTTCGAGTAGTAGGTGAAGCGCGTGTCTAGCCCCAAAAAGCCCTTACCTTCATCAACTACCTTGGCAACACTTTGCACAGGTTGTGATGGTGTTAAATATTGGTGCGCTGCATAGCCGATGGAGGCACCACCGATGATGCCCATGACAGCAAAGAGCAGTGAAGAAGATACTTGCTGTCGACGTTGTTGTCGCAGCAGAATTGCAGTTGGTGAGTCGCTTATTAGCCCGAAGTCGCCACGATCTATCGCAGCGAGATCTACAGCCACAGCCGAACAGTCTTGGTATCGATCTTTGGGATCCTTAGCGAGCATCCGATGGATCACACGCTCGAGCGCTGGGGGAAATGTCTCGCCAAGCGACGCTTCCTTCAGTGAAGGCACAACTCCGGTACCGTGCTGCATCATAATTTCGAGTGGATTGCTTCCGGAAAAAGGTGGTGCGCCGGTTAGTGTCTCAAACAACATGCAGCCCAGGGCATAAATATCACTGCGACCATCGACGCCCGCTCCCATACATTGCTCCGGGCTCATGTACAGCGGCGTTCCGAAGATTTCGCCGGTTGTAGTTAGAGTCATTGCCCGCGACAACTCGGACGACTGAAGCTTGGCGATGCCGAAATCTACTATTTTCGGAACGTATTGATGTTGCCCCGAATCATCTGCAGCAAGGATTACGTTGCTGGGCTTTAAATCCCTGTGAACGACGCCTTGTTGGTGCGCGTATGCTAACGCATTGCACAGCGGCAAGAATAACTGCAGTGCCGTTCTCAATGGTGCTTTGCCATTTTGTTTCAGGTATTGGCTAAGCGTTGGACCTTCCACCAGGTCCATCACAAGATAAGGTTGCGAGTCTTCGAGCATGCCGAAATCCACAGCCCGAACCAGGTTGGGGTGATCCAAGCGGCTTGCAGCTTGCGCTTCTTTGTGCAACCGCAGGATGGTTATTTCCGAGGTGTTGATTGGATTCAGAGTCTTGAGAGCAAACTCTTTCTTCAGAAGAACTTGCAATACTTTGTATACGCAACCAAACCCGCCTCGACCCAGAACCGAGATGATTTGATAACGCTCGGCTACCATGTCGCCCGGTTCAAATTGGACATTGAGCGGATGGCGGGCGGCGGAAGAATTGCCGCCTCCGTTGGAGCTCGGTCTTGCCGCATTGGGATCTGTTTTCATTGTGTCCATCGCGCACTCTGGTCAGGACCTACATCACTTATACCCAAGTTTGAGCCGCCGGTCTCCCAAGTTTAAGCAGCCGGTCTCAACGTTGGATGAGTGCTCAGGTTTTGATTCCAAACTTGTAATGGTCCAATAACTTGCCCAGGCGGATCACCTGAGCCGGTAATATCAACTAATCGCAATTTTCTTTTCGGCTCTAGAAGAGAAATGGCCCGATCGTGCACGAAGGCAAGATCGATCAAAAGTTTTTTTGCTTGTCCGAAAACTTCGATGAAAGCTGCATATTCGTCTTCGCCAAATAACAAACACCGAATTTCCCTTTCGGATCATCGAATCGTTCTGTCATGTTGATACCAAAATAAATGACACCACTCTTGCCTCTAGCAGCACTAGAAATGCGGAAAAGCTGACCAGTTTTTTCGAAAATGGGCAGCTTTCGCTTATGCAAGTCAGAAGGTGGTTCCGCGATTCTAGACAGCGCTGTGCTCTCCTAGTAGTTTGCAGGTCTGAACAACTTTGTCTATCTCGCCACGCCGAAGAACAGTTATAGGCGTGTCATCATTCAATCGTGTGTTGGGTGACAGCATAAATGAGGCTTTCATCCAGGGGCTGCATTCTAGCGCCGCATAGACCTGCTTAAGCCCGTTGATGAGCCGTCCTTCAGTGAATTGCCATACGGGAAAGACAAACTGATTTTGCCCACGCGGTAACCCGAGGATGCGACCCTCGGTTCTCGCCTTGTAGATCGCAGCTTTTTTAATTCCGATCAAGGCACCAGCTTCTTCAGCTGAAACGCAACCGCCCTCGGCTTCCAAAATCTGTAGTTGAGCCTGGAGACCTCTGAGTTTGGCGCTTGCTAGCGGATCTTTCTTTGATAGCGTCGCTATCACTTCCGGTTCTTCCAGCAAAGACAGAAGGAGTTCAAAATCAGACGAAGCTGATGCAACTTTGCCAGCATCAATGTTTCCGATTACTTGAAGAATTGCCTTGATTGCCCGGATAAGAACGACAGTGCGGCTTGAGCCTTTCGGCTCTGACTCGGCTGTTTCCAGAGTAAGGAGCATGAGTTCTGTCACCTGCTCCTGTGCTCTTGGAACAGCTTTTCTTAGCCTTTCTTCTTGTGAAGCGGTCATAGATTGTTTCCATGGTAGACATTTTCCATGATAGTCCCGGTCGACAATTTTGTCTACTTTTCAATCATCTCGCTTGTGCGTTGTCCTGTTTTGTAATACAATAGCTTACAAGTAAATAAGGAGCGTCCGTGAATACGACATTTGAGGACGACAACATCCAAAAGAACGACGTCACTCATCGCGAAATTCAAGAAGTGTTTGAATCGGATCTCTCCTTCGCTGAGGACTTAGAACCGAGTGATCGTGGCAATGATCGGGCGATGATCGGGCGATGATCATAGGTTGGACGTTCTCTGGCCGCATTTTGGAAATCGGTATCGAATAATTTGAAAATGAGGACCGAGAACACGTCTTCCACGCAATGGATGCAGGCAAAAGCTACCAGAAAGAATTCAAAAAGAGGTTAGGGTATGCAGGTTAAGAGAAACAAACTAACAGGGCAAGAGCGATTGAACAAACTTCGCACACAAGCCAAGAAAGAGATAAGCGTAGCTGGCACAGTTCAGTTTCGATTAGATGAAGATACGATGTTGCTTTTGATGAAAGCGGCTGACCATAAAAAAATTCCTTTAGGCACGTTGGTGCGTATGTGGACAGTCGAACGGCTATCTGCTGAAGGCTATATGAAATAGTCTTTTTTTACGCGCTCCCGCTTCCGCCGTCTGGAGCGCATGTGCTCCAAGCGGGTCTTCAAGCCGTTTTAAGAAAATTTGGCGGCGCAAGTTAACCTCGTTTGCGCAACTGATCAACAAGACAATTCGACGTTCTTTTTTGAAACAGAAGCTAATTTATCGCCCGGCAAAATTGTGCCGATCATGTTTAGCGGATCGGCAGCTGATGCCGAGATTGTTTGTTCGGAAGGTTGTTTGCTTTTGGCTGCACGCAATGAGTCAACGGCTTCGGAGAGAGCAAATTGCTCGCCGACGAATCCGGCTACAAATCTGCCGCCCCTCACGTCGCCTCGATCTTCCATGTGTCTGAACACGGCGAGTAGCTCCCGCCATGGTGGCAGATTTGTTTCCCGCTTTAGCACGTCACGAAATACTACGCCGTAGCGCGCCAACAAGATTTTGCACATCGATTCCAAGCCCTTCTTCTTCTCTACGCTGTGCTCCGCGTGCAGAAGTGTCCATCGTCCATAGTTGTCGCGGAAGCGTTTGGTCAAGCCGCGACCTTGCCCACTTCGGCGTTTCGGATCGATCAATGAGCGAAGGTTATCGAAACCGTCTGCGGAAACAAGTCCAGCAGTGACTAGTTCCCAAAGTCCCATTTCGATCTGAGTTTTTAGGAGTCCCGTGCCCCGCACAATGTCAGCAAAGAAGCTTGCTCCTCGTTGCGCTAAGAATTGTTCCACCGTTTGAGCCGCATAACTTAGCCTGGATAAATCAGCATTGGCTCCTGATTTAGGAAGGCAGGTCATCCAGTCAGCTTCATCTCTGACGAAAAAAGTTATTGGCGCTACGCTTGTCGGTACTATGCGCTTAATCGCACCCGGGCTTAGAGCTAAGATTTCAGCGCCGCTCTCTTTGCTTTGATCTGAGTTTTGAATTGGATTCGGACTCGGGCTCGGACTCGGATTTGGATTTGGATTCGGATTGTCTTCCGACTGGCTGGAAGCGTCTTGCTGAGTGCTTCTTCGTTCAAGTGCTCTTGCAATTGGAATTGGTGGTGTGAGCGTCAAATCCGAATTGCCTTTGGATTTTGCTGTTATGTCTGCGAATTTGTCTGGAGGAGCGAAATGTTTGAGGAACGCCGACTTCTTATTCTTAAGTTCTGAAGTCGCAGGCAAATCCGCACCGGTTAAAGCGGGATGCATACTCAATCTTCCCCATCCTACCGATCCCTTCATACACAGTTTGTCGAGCATGTCCGGAGTATAATTTCGCACTCGTTTTGCCAGCACTTCTCTTTCCCAAACGTTGGCCGGAATTTCAAAACCTTGCAATTGGCGAATTACTTCAAGCAAACCGCGCTCTCCGGCGAGCTGTGTGCCAGGCGCTAGATGCTGCCATGAAGCCAACCAACGGACATACGCACCAGCGGAGACTGGCTCAACTTTCTGTCGCAGAGAAGTGATAGTCAGTTTGTGAATACGGGCAAGCAGTCTTCGTTCGCACCACTCATATTCGGATATCGCCAGTGATGCGATGCCTTTTACAACGTTCGACAACGTCACTCGATCGCTAAACTGACCTCTTAAGATCGCGCCCTCCGACTCCATTTGCACGAAGGCTATTTCAACATCGCGCTCACTGAGCTGCAGCAGTTCCGCGATATCTGTAACGAGAACCGGTCCGACAATCTGCATCCAGCCGCGCACCGCATTCAATACCGCCGCAGATCTGTC
This sequence comes from Candidatus Melainabacteria bacterium, assembly GCA_003151275.1. The sequence goes on along the minus strand of PLXC01000094.1, from coordinate 124,312 downwards.
GCTAGGACTTTCACAGATTGAAGAAAGGTCGTTTTCGAAAACGGCATCCGGCCAAATCAATTTCACCGTGCTGACGCGCTCAGCGCAGACCCATAATTTAGCCGCGCCAATCTGGATTTTTGTAGCGCGTTTCGCTGATTGCAAATTCTCAAAATACTCTTGCCAGTCCTTAGCGGGATCGTTTTGAAGCCTCACATTTGATTGAGGAATTGCGATCACGGATTTCAGCATGTCGTGCAATTCGTCTGCATTCCGCACATCGGGCCATGCCTGCTCAACCACTTTTGCTATGGCGGTCGGATCGAGGCGTCCAAGTTCGTTATTCAGAACAGAGTTCGGTAGCACTCGTCGCATCTCAACAGCGCGAGTGCGTCTTTCCTCTATGCCAGCATCATCTAAATATGCATAGACGTTCGCATTTATAATTTCCGCAGCAAATTGAGACGGTGTTGGAGTATCAATTGCCAAACAGTTGATTGCGCCGCTGGCGATATCTCGAAGTATCGACTCGAGACCCTCGATGTCCATCGCCTCTGTGAGGACGTCCTTCATAACTTCGTCTATTAGTGGATGATCTGGAAGCTCAATATCTCCCGGGTTATTGTCCTGACACGCGGCAGCCGCTGGAAAAACAGCTCCTAGCAAATCGTCAGATCTCAACCTTTGTAAATATGGTGGCACTTTCTTGCCGCCCATAAAACGAAGAAGCGCCAAGGATCTGGTGGCATCCCACTTCCATCTGGTGGAGAAAATTGGAGTTGCCAACGAAGCTTGTTCAAGGGTATGGCGAACATTTTGTTCGTTTAGGTAGTAAAAAACATCTCCTAGTGGAAAACTGTGCTGCTCGGCGAGAGCAATGCTTAATCCATCCTCTGTTGCAGCAGCTTGCAGTTCGAAGTTGAAACTGCGGCAAAACTTCTTGCGAAGAGCGAGTCCCCAGGCGCGATTGATCCGACCGCCAAAAGGAGCATGCAGAATTAGGTGCATGCCACCACCTTCGTCAAAAAAGCGCTCCGCTATTATCTGTTTCGTAGTCGGTACGGCACCAAGAATGGCGCGTCCTTGAACAATGTATTCAATGAGCTGCTCGGCTCCTGAATCGTTGACACCACATTCATCTTTGATCCAGTTTATAGCGTGCTTGATTTCGGGAGTTGGTTTCGTATGTGCACCATAATCCACACCAACATTTTTCGTCAGTTCATCAATCTTGGCTCTTAGTTCTGAAACGTGATGTGAGAGTGCGTCCGAACGAGCGGGCGCCTCCCCGAACCAGAATGGAACGGACGGTGATGCACCATGCGCGTCTTCAACGTAAACTTTACCGGCGACGTTGTCGATTCTGCGGATGCGCCATGATGTGCTGCCGAGCAGCACGACATCGCCTCTGTGACTTTCTATCGCGAAATGTTCGTCAAGTGTTCCCACTGACAATCCATCCGGTTCGGCAATCACTCCATACAAAGCGCTTTCGGGTATAGCACCACCGCTGGTGATTGCTGCCAGTCGTGCACCTCTCCGCGCGCGGATCTTTCCATTCACTTGATCTCTCATCAAATAGGCGCCGTATCTTCCTCGACTGGAGGAGATGCCGTCTGAAAGCATTTGAATAATCCGATCGAATTTTTCTCGACCTAAATTGCGATACGGATATGCGCGCCTGACGTCGTCAAAGAGCTGTTCCTCATCAAGCTCTTCTACGGCCGCCATGGCGACAATTTGCTGGGCCAAAATATCAATAGGACACTCTGGAATAACAAGCGTGTCTAAGTCGCCATGTTTTATTGCTCGCACAAGAGCCGCCGTTTCTACAAGCTCATCCCTTGTATAAGGAAACAATCTTCCCTTCGGAATAGCTCCCCGCCAGTGCCCTGACCGCCCAATCCGTTGCAGGGCGGTAGCGATTGTCTTAACTGAATTGACCTGACAAACCAAGTCGACAAAGCCGATGTCGATTCCCAACTCCAGCGATGCAGTAGCTACCAAAACTTTGATTTCGCCGTTTTTCAATCGCGACTCAGCGGCGAAGCGAAGTTGTCTAGACAGACTTCCGTGGTGGCAGGCGACGTTGTCTTCGCCGACGCGCGAAGCAAGATGCATTGCAACTCGTTCAGCTTGTTTTCTAGTATTTACGAAAACCAAAGTCGACCGATGCTCGTTCACCAATTCGGCCAATCTGTCGAAATTTTCTTCCGACAATTCCATTGATGCGACTGGGGAAAGCGGCTGAGTCGGAAGCTCGATCGCAATGTCCATCTGTCGACGGTGACCAACATTAACGATGACAGGCGTTTCTCCCTGCGAGCCTGTCAAAAATTTCGCCACTAGTTCAATAGGATTTTGTGTGGCTGATAAACCAATTCTGTTAGGAGTTTGCTTAGCTACCTTGTCCAATCTCTCGACTGAAAGAGACAAATGCGATCCCCGCTTATCATCAGCCACGGCGTGGATTTCATCAACAATTACCGTTTCAACATTGGCGAGCAACTCGCGGCTTTTTTCAGCAGTAAGCAAAATGAAAAGCGATTCCGGAGTCGTCACCAAGATGTGGGGATGGCGGCGCACCATCGCTTGCCGTTCGCGCGTCAAAGTATCGCCGGTTCTCACCGCAGTGCGAATCTCTGCCAGTTCGATGCCGCGCGATTCTGCGAGTGTCCGAATTTCAGCAAGTGGTGCATCAAGATTCTTCTGAATGTCATTGCTGAGTGCTTTGAGCGGCGAAACGTAGACGACGGAAGTTTTATCAGTGAGTTTGTTGTCGACTGCCAAACGAACCAGCCGATCGATACAGGCCAGGAAAGCAGCTAGAGTTTTTCCGGAACCTGTTGGTGCCGAGATGAGCGTTGTTTTGCCGGCTAAGATGTGCGGCCAACCCTGCTCTTGGGGTTCGGTTGCGGAGCCGAATTTCTCAAGGAACCAGTCTCTAACTAGCGGGTGTGCCCATGCGAGCGCCCCGACCTCAACAGTAGCCTTCTTCATACTGACATTGTAATTCGGTTTTATGGACTTTGGGTGAAGATTTGGGTCCAAGAACCTCTATTGTTGGTCGATTTGGGATTTCCAGATTTCTTTTGCCGGCGGATGTGACAGGCGTTATTTTCAAAACGAGCGTGGGCATCCTTAAGTATAGTTAAGCGCAAGCGAGGGTTCTATCGGCTGACGGTAAGAAACGCTTTTCAGGGTAATCAACAGTATCAATGCTGGAAAACCCGACATACAATCAAATCTGGTGACTGAACTGAGAGGGGAAAGATATGCGAGTTAGTAAGAAAATGGTGCGCAGCGCTAGGGGCTTTACCCTAATCGAACTGCTAGTCGTCGTGATCATCATCGGCATCTTGGCCGCGATTGCGCTACCGAACTTTATTGGCGCGCAAGACAAAGCCCGTGAAGCGTCGGTGAAGGCAAATATGCGTACGACACAAATCGCTGCGGAATCCTTTGCCACTGATAATGGTGGCAATTATCCAACAGGTCCCACCTCACTTGGTTTTAAAAATTACTTTCCGGGAGGTGATAGCCAAATGAACGGCAACACGCCCGGAAATTGGCCAGTTAATCCTTTTATAAACGCGCAAGAAGCGGTGATATTGGGCACGGTGACTGATGTCCAAGGAACAAGAGCAGCGCCGCCAGGATCGCTAAGCAGTGCCGGTTCTGTGTTTTACAATGGCTACGTTCTGGGAGGGGTAGGAACTATCCCCACCACCTACGCTATTCAAGGTTCTGGTAAGACCAAAATTGCGCTTCCAGGCTCGGGTTTGAATTCGTCGGGTGTACAAACGACTCTAGTTTTGTCCAACCAATAAACTTTGTGATTAAAGTGCCCGTTAGTTGTGGGTAATAGCGACGAGTCTTGCGATGTTATTCTTCTAAGTTGTTAGTAGATTTTGCGCTGGTATTGATATTGGTGCCTATAATTGCTTTTTCACGGATAGCATTTGAAAAAGCAATAGTCCCTCAAGAATCAACACAAAATGAATCGAGATTTTTTCTACCGCGACCGAGTGCAGTTAAGCTTATGTCACTTGGGCTTGATCAAATTTTAGCGGACTTCTTTTGGCTAGCTTTTGTTCAATATGTTGGTGATAAATATGAACGAAAACGAGATGGGTATTCGTGCGCTCTGAAATATATTGAATTAATTTCGGCTCTTGATCCCCAGTTTGTGAACATCTACTTTTATGCCGCCTTTCTTATAGGTAGCGAACAACATCATCCCGAAAACGCTGCAAAAATAATTGACCATGGAATTCATGAAAATCCTGACAATTGGTGTTTACCCTTTATCGCTGGTATCAACCAATATTTATACGCCCACGATGAAGTGAAAGCTGCAAAGTATTATCGAATGGCAGCGAAATTTTCCGACTCTCCCCGATGGCTTAGTCGGCAAGCTGACATACTCGAAGCAAAAATTCCGTCCACCATCAAGGAGGTGAATGTTTGGGATAGCATTTACTATTCCTCGACAGATCCGGTCATCCAAGATAGGGCGCACACGAAACTGACTTCGCTCTGGCTGCGGGTTTATAAAACAGCTCCATCCGAAGAAATTCAAAAGCGAGCCTTAGAGCAACTACACAAGATTGGTATCGACGAGCCTAGCCAGTGACGAAGAGTTGAACGGTCGTTTCCATTTGCGCGGTAGTCGTTCCGTCAGGCGTGAGTTATGGCTTTCTCTCTTTTCGGCGTGTCACCATATGTGGTACTTGCGTGTGGCCTTTCTGTCATTCGGTGACCAACAGTGAGAACTCGAATACGACAGGCATTAAGGCGTGTTTGTGCTAATTTAGTAATCCGGAGCGGTCCCGCAAGTTAGTGTTATGCGGCGTCCAATCATTGAGCACCAGTGGTCTGTTCTTGCCACGACAAAACATTAAACTGACTAGCGGGGCTATTTGGAATAATTGTATAACCAGGTCCAGCTGCTGCGCCCTTAGGAGGGGCTATGCCACTGCTTGCAATCGTTCGGGGATCATAATAGTACTTCCCAGTCCCACTCAAACTAAGATTGTTCGAAACCACCGATCCGTTAAAGATTCCGCCTGTGGTGTTGATGGTGACATTGGAGTTAGGTGCATAAATCTGTCCGTAAAAGCTGAAATTCGAGCTACCCGCCTGGTTTACAGTGATAGGCTGCGAGCCGTTATAAAAAATTTGAAGATTGCTTGCCGAAGTGCTGCCTACTATGTTGCCTTGAAGTTGCAGTGCTGAGCCATTCGGTGTATCGCCTTGTATATAAATTTGAACAGGAGAAGGCGTGCCAGAACCACCTGGCATATTGATGTTGATTGTTGAGTTGGGGGAAGTCGAAATAGAGTTGACGACGTACTGTCCAGGACTTAACGTCATGGAGCTGGTGCCAGTCAGATTTATGGCGCCGAGACTGGTCACATTGCCTTGTGGCACCACAGTAGTCGACGAACTGCCGGGTGAACCAGTGACATTGATACCTGCTGGAGATGTGGCATTTTGAATCTGCGCTGGTGCTTGCTGGGTTGGTAATGCAGTATTTGCAAGTTTACCAGCTGAATTTTGCGCTCCGGCTCCTTGGCCGTCCCCCAGTATATTTGCGCCCACCGTCGGCGTGGGCAAGCCTAGGTCAGTTACAAAATTAGCCGCATATGGATTAGGATTACTGGGGCCAGTGTAGGACACATTTCCATTGACGAGGATCGAGGAGGTTGGATTGCCATTCTTGTCTTGACCCATAGCCGGAGCGTTGTAGCTAGGAGCATTCATTCCTCCATCAATGCTGAGCGGAACAGTCTGACCAGTTGGAACGCTTAGCTGGATTTGTCCATTGCTGGTTACTATTGTCTGTCCGTAAGAAGCAGGCGAATAAGAACCGCTGCTAACATAATTGGGATCAAACTGAACACTAACGCCATTAATCTGCATTCCTTGATTGCTCAAAAGCGCCTGATTGAAATAATTGCTGACTGGCGGCGGTGGCGTTTTCCCAGGGGGAGTTGTTGGAAAAGGATTTGGGCCTAGAACAACATTTATTGTGCGCCTGTACATACCGTACTGCGCTTGTGCACTCAATAAGCGATAGTCTTGAGATTGACCAATAGGGTTTGTTTGCTGACTAAATAACGGAGTGGGATTCTTCGGATCTGCTAATAATGCTAGAGGGATTTGCGCCATATTGACTACAACCGTAGCATTACCCATGATGGACGAAGGGATGGCGATAGGTGATGTGACACTGGAGAGTGTGCCATTGCTTGCAGCGAGATTGAGAACGCCAAGGGCGTATTGCAGTGCATTCTCAGCTGCGGAAGAAGCTTCATCCATGTAGACTTGAGAGGCCACGTTTCGTTGTGCCGACACCAGAGAATCCGTTACAGCCATAACACCTATCAGCGCTATTACGCCCATTGTGATGACGAAAAGGACGGAGTATCCGTCATTAGAACCTCTTTTGGGGTGTCGGTTGGAAGTTCGGTTTTTCATGGGTAGTAGTAATTGACTGGGCTGGAAAAATTGCCGCGCATGTACATCTCTGTTCTAAAGGCCATTGAGCGCGGAGTTTGATCAATTCGTTTGGAAGCCGCATCACTAAAGACTTCAAGGTTAATGGACACACCGTTTACGTCGCTAGCATCGGGCTGCACACCAGTCGGAAAGTTCGGAACATAAAGTGGATACGATTTTGGAAAGAAGCCGAATACCTTTGGAGGAGGAGTTAAGGCAACAGGGTCGGCTGCCGCATTCAGGTCGACAGGTCCAACGATACCCGTAAGAATCGTTTGCGCTGAGGCTGTTGGTGCCGGTTCATATCCTGCCGGGTGGTCTCCAGGATAAACGGTTTTCTGTAACACAAATTGGCCAGTGCCAGCACGCGCTGAATCTCCTACAACTTGGTACACAACAGTATCTACGTTCCAATGTTTGGAAGTAGATGACTGGGTCGGAATGGCAGGAAAACCTCCGTTAGATGCTGGCGTGTAAAATACAGGTGTCTGTAAAATGAGCGTTTGTGCGTTAAGCGAATATGATGGAGGTCCTGGAAATTGATTGGGATTTGCGTTAAATATGTAGCCAATAAATTTGGCATTATGTACGTCTCTTTCAATGAACGAGGCCACTCGTCTGGCATTCGTTAACGCATCCAGCTTGTTAAAAGTTCTGAATGCAACTACGTTTTGCGTTACAGCTATTTCGCTAATTCCTGCAGCAACAATTCCCATAATTATGATTGTTGCTAACATCTCTATCAGCGACATTCCCTTAGAAGATCTCAGCTGATTTTGTTTCATTGGTGGAAATCCAGTCCCTGACTAACTATATAAGCTTTACGCGTCAGCTTTTTAGTGTTTGGACTATTTGATGCGGTGTTCCCGTTGTACGCAATTTCTATGGTTATCTCATACCAGTTAATACCGCCGCTGCTGTTCGCAGTGACTGTCTCTGTTGCAGTTCCTCGAAAATAATTGCCAAACCCGGGCAACCACTTGCCGCCTGGATTAATTACTCCAGGATTGGATGGATTGACTTCACCATAAACGGTGCTCGTGTCGGTTAAGTCCAATTGTACTGGCAGGGAACTCGGCCTGAGGGCGGTTTGAGAAGGAGTTCCATCGGCGTTTACAACAAATGTGATTGCCTGGCCCAAGTTGATTGTCGAAGCATTTACAAGAGTCGAAATTTCGCCGTAAGTCATCACACGGGCATTTTCAAGTAATTCTTCCGCTGCATGTGCCGCTATGAGTTGGTTTTGGCTTACAGTCGATAATACAAGCGTTTGCGATAGCATCCCAGAAAGCATTAAGACTAGGATACCGCTTAAGCCAACGGCGATGCATATCTCTACAAGAGCCAAGGGTTGCCACCTTTTAGAGCCTAATATTTATATTCCACAGAGGAGCTTGGTCGAAGCTATCGGAGTCGGAAGTTAGCCGCCTTTTCAATGAGGTTGTTTGGATAGTTTTTAAAAGAGGAGCGATTGCTTCCCGGGAAATAATGTAATTCATTTTGCTCAGCGTGAAAACATGACTGCTGTTTCGCGCGTCGCTTTCGGCGCTTACTGTGAACGAGATTCAACATTTTCATTTCGCTTCGCACAGCACGCGGTGTATCCCATTCGCGTCTGAGATGAACAGTTGCGCGGTACTCTTTCCACATTTCTTGATTGTCCCTCAATCATAAAGCGCTCATTCCTTTCTACTGAGCTATTGGCAAAGGCATATGTTAAGAGTTCGAGTGTGTTCACATTGGTCGTCACCGCATTCGGTGCTCGGTCTCTGGGAATGTGGCGACCCTGTAAAGCTGCGCCGCTGCAAAACTATGCCGTAAACTTTGCGTGACGTGGCTATGCTCAGGCGCACTTTTTGACGCTCCCAGTCGACCGAATCGACGATGTATACTGATGAGATTCACGCGGGCTCACCGATTGCGAGAACCATTGAAAACCAGATTGCCACTTACAGTTTGGTCCTTGGTGTCAGTCATCATGCTCTTTTGCATGATCAAGCATGTCTCAGCAGCCGGGCGACAAGCGCCAGAGAATTTCGAAGATGCCGTTGACATCGTTAAGCAGGTTCAACGTCGTGACCCAATTCAATCATCGCGGGCGAAAGCCGAAGTGGCGCGAGACATGGCGACTGATCGAATAGTTGCTCTGAATAGCGCCGGAAATGTTGTGCTTCAAACTGTGGTGCCTTTTTCAGTCACGGGTCGCACATACAATTCGCCGATCGTCAGCCCACGAGAATTAGTTTACAGGCGAGAGGAACTCAACAAGCGGGGCGAGCTATACGGAACGGCTTTGGCGCAGGCAGCATGGGAAATTCAAGCTGGCTACTGTGAGGAACACGCGGCTACCATGGCCGCGCTTCTAAGCCCATCCGGTATTGGGGCGACTATTGTGCGAACTGATGCGCCACATGCGTTTCCGGTAGTGAATATGCTTCCAGGCGCTGATCCGGACAATCCTTGGACGTGGGGCAAGGATGCGTTTGTCCCTGACTCTTGGATCGGAGCCACGCTCACACCAGAGCAAGCCTGGGAGAGCTCAATGCATTTTAATTTTGGTAAGGATCATGCATCGGGAGGAAAGGTTGACAAAAAAAAGGGAGTGGTCGGAACTGATCGAGCGCGTCTCGAGCTCTTGGTGAAAACAGGACGCAAGGCAATTGAAGCAAACTGCACAGAGTACAAGCGGTTGCTGAAGCGGTATATGCTCATTCCGCAAAAGTACCGAGACATCCTTGCGCTTAATCCCCCCGCGGATATTTGTAGCGATAAAGACGCCTGGAAAAATATAGCGGGACGTTGGCGCCATCCAAATGGATCAGAATTACTTGTTGAGGAACAAAATGGTGCCTTCTCAGGCAAATACGTGAAGATTGGCCCCAAGTGGCGCGTGGTGGGTCTACCAGATAACGCAATCTGTTTTTTAGATGCGAAACTTAAACCGAATCAGGGTGCCGCCCTGGAGAGTAAGCAGGGATACTGTTATGCACAGACCGACTGCATGAGCAAACTTGGTCCGTATCGCACCGCCACCATCACAATTGTTCTTGATGAAATCACAGACAAATTGAAAGTTGATAAATTTGGGCCGCAATATTGGGCTGACTGCAGTTGGGCCGTCGATCATCCGTATCACGAGATATTCGAGTTGACGAGAGTCACCGAGTAATCGGTCTTGGCTTGAATTTGATCAAACTATCGTGCCGCCGCTTTTCTCGATTTATGTTTAATTGGTGACCTTCGGTCATTGAGCGACCTTGTATTTCTCAAATTCTTTTCGGTATTTTTCGTTCGAGATAGTAAAGGTGCCATTTGGTTCGAAATGCCCAACTTCTTCGCCGTTGGGATGCGCTTTATCATTTGGGTCGTAAACCAAAATTTGATTTTTTGGCGCGGGTGTAAGCAAAAATGCTCTGACTGGTGTTTCAGGATGTTGACCCTGCAGCACATCAGCCTGGTCTTTGTCAGTGGTCGAGAAGTGCCACGGATCAGCATCTTTTTCATTGGGATGAGAGTGAATTAGCGCTATGGGCGTGTCCCCATGACCTCTTACTTCAGCTGACCCTAATGATGGATGAACTTCATAGCCATTCACTTTTTTCGTCGAGGGTGTAAAAAATTGGCTGGAGCTGAAAAGCTTTTGATCGTGCGTTCCAACAGAAAATTCGTATTCACCTTTATCTCGATCAGAATTTTGGAGAATTGATCGAAATCCATGAACAACAGTGCCGGCGACATCAGGAACTCTTCGATACATCCGCGACGGCTGTTCCGTCGAAGGGTATGATGTAACGCTATACTCAATCGGTGGAGATAAGCAGAGCTGAACAATGAGAGCTGAGTATGAATGATCAAATTCCAGGCGAATTGGCGGCGATGATATTTTTGGTGCCTTTGCTTTGTCCGCTACTTTTTGCAAGTAAGCTTTTAGTTTTGTATTTTGTGAAACCCTCTGCAAAATGGCAAATCTGGGCCCTGCCGATTGCCTTAGCATTTCTAGAGTGTATCGTGCTGATGTACAGCTTCAGGCTCGTAAGTGAGCTGCACCACGGAGCTCTTCACGAAATGAATGCGTGGCTTTTGTCCGAGGTGGTTTACTTTTTTACTATAATCTTGATTGATGCGTTAGCGCTACTTATAGCGAAGTCGCTTCGTCCTAAGCTTATTGTGTTGCTAATTGCGATTGATCTCGCTATTACTCCGCTTATCGCCAATGTGATGGTCACTTTGCATTGAATCATTTCAACAACGATAGGAAAGGATTTACTGGCGAAACCAAATGCGGTGCAGTCATCATCGCCGCACTAACCCTGGCGATGTGCCTCCCTCTGTGACACCTGCTAGAGGTGTCGGCAATGTTACCCACAGTGCGCCGGCACCATATCCGATTTAGATTCGTTGGGAAAAGTCGGCACCCACGACATTTGCTTGATCAGGGAGTGTTGGTCTGTCCTGATAGCAACGCGAGATTAATTAACTGTGGATTGTTGGATCATTTTGAACCTTAATCCTCAGGAATACGTAGTAAAAATAGGTCTGTTCGATACACAGTATTGATGCACCAAAAGACAACTAAATGCAAATTACAGATGTGCTTTCAGTAGCCATCGCATTTAGTGCCTTGCGTGGAGCCGAAGAGGGATTTTGAAGAAAAATTCAAAGCAATCACGAGATTACTGCGACCAGCCGGTAGCTCCAGGCGGAGTTTTACTCAGTGCTGCTAGCTCGGGAGTGCCGACACTTTTAGCCATTGGTGTTGTACAATTGTTGTACGGGATGAGCTGATGTTGAGATTTCGGCAAAGCGCGTTTGAGCATGACATAACAGAAGATCAAATAGAAGAGGTTCTGTTAGATCGGTGGGGTATGACGAAGTGGTTCAAAATCCATGACGATGATGATGGAAATTCCCAGGACATGGCAGTAGGTTTCGATAGAGAAGGTTCACCTTTAGAAGTTGGTTTGACTTATATCAATGACGATGAGGTCGTATTTCATGCTGACGACGTAACGCCAGCCTGGCAAATCCAATATAACGAGGACTAAACATGCCAAGACTTACCGATAAAGAGCGCGAACAGCGCAGAAGAAAACTCCAGGAAGAGGCATTGGAGTCAGTTGCCGCGCGAGGACAATTTAACTTTAGACTTGAAGGGAAGGACATAAAGCGCCTGTATGAATTGGCCGGAACTCGAAAAAAACCTGTCAGTGCGTTAGTCAGAGAATGGGTATTGGAGCGCTTAGAAAGCGAGGAGGCTAACAAATGTCACGCTCCTATTTGGGCGCAAGAGTTAGACCAACGGTTAGCACATATTGAAGTTCTTGCTCTCGTTGCGCTGGGCGCGAATCAAGGTCCAGACGGAGATGCAATTAGATGCAAGCTTCGCGATCACGTACTGCAGCACTGTCGCGTAGAGGGTGATGACGAGTTGCACAGATTGTTGGTTGCGCAGTAAAGGATATCGTCCCCTCTGCTTCGCCTTATTCTTGTGGGCTGGTGTTCCTGAATGTCGGTAGCTGCTGCCGCAGCCAGAACTGACTTAAACCTTTTTAGCACATCTACAATTTAGAGAGGCTGTTCTGCTTTCGCATCCTTATGCTTTGAACAATCGGTCATCAAATTCGAATGTGTTTGTTTCTAAAGTTCTCACACCAGCCATCTCGCTGTGCGCTGGGTTTAGGATTACATTGTGTTCTACAGACAGCACTGCCGATGGTACTAAAAGTGCAAGCGTTCGTCTGTTCTTGAGCCAGTCATCTCCGAAGAGTGCGGCGTCTCGTTCGTTTGGTGCGATAGCTTTCGGGAAGTTTTCGATGGCAGCGGTGTCGGGGATTTCGATTTTCGACCACACCAAATCTGTTGGCAAATTGTCAAAGTCTACGTGCACTAGATATTCCAATGCTGCAAGGGACAAGTGAGTAGATGTGTATACGGCCGGGTGACCAGGCGAGTTCCAGCGACCGCCATATAGTCGCACCCCTTCACCATCTAGAGCTACATAGGGACGTCCGCAAATTCGGTAAACGAGCATCAGGAATAAATGCCATGAGCGATTCGACCAAGCAGTGATTCGACTATTCGCGCACCATAATCGGTCTTCAGCAACTCCAGCGGAAGATGTTTCTTAAGTGCTCTGTTTGATGTTCTCAGCCATTTTCTTGCCTTCACTTCGTTGCCGAAAACTTCAACTGCAAAATCGTGTATTCGTGCCAGTCTAGCTATGATGTCTGATTCCTCGGGGCTAAACCGCTTTTCGCTTTTTCTGCGTGCCAACGTGCGCGGTGCAATGAATGTACTAAGTTCAGTGTCATCAATGATGCCGCGATGCTGCATAGCCGCCAATATTTCAAATGGCAGACCTTCGGTCAAAACGTCGAGCATCTCAATCTCTGAATTTATGTCTTTTCGCAAGGTAACACAATCGGAAAGCGCCCGAATTACTCTGTCTTTATCCATTAATTTGTGCACTCATTGCCATTTGCTTACGATCATAACGCCATTTGGCAAAACTGGCAATGGCTGCGCTCAAGAGTGTGACTCTGATCTTCCGATTGAACTATGGACGTTCGATACTTCGCAAATGGCTAGCTCAGTGTCTCATTGAAGCCAGTGAGCAGCTGGTTTGGAAAGAAATGTTTCCAGCTCAATGCCTTGCCCGCCCACTAGTAATTGACGCTTGGGTTTAAATTGCCGAACGAAAGCTTCCATGCCTGGAAGCGATTCGCGGCGTGCGCCGCTTTTTACTTCGATTGCAACCGTAGTCTTGCCTTGTTGCAAAACAAAGTCCACTTCATGGTTTCGCTCGCGCCAATAGTTGACCGTGATGCTCGTTCCTAGACTGGAATTGAGCAAATGAGCACCGATGCAGGATTCCACCAGTCTCCCCCAATAATCGCTCTCCTGCCTGGCTTGGGCAATGGAGCGTTGATCCTGCGCACTCATTAAGGCGGTATTAAGTACTTGCAGTTTAGGACTGGAAGCACGTTGTCGCGCCTGACCGTAAGCATATTTGGAAAGCCCTGCCAACATACCTGCGCCTTCCAGTAATTCCAGGTAGTGAGCAAGTGTTGTGGTATTTCCTGCATCGGTAAGTTGACCGATCATTTTCTGATAGGAAAGGATTTGGCCGGAATAGGCGCAACCAAGCTGGAATAGGCGGTGCAGAAGCACCGGTTTATCAATGCGCGTTTGAAGCAAGATGTCCCGCGAAATTGTAGTTTCAATCAACGAATCCAGCATATAACGCCGCCACCGTTCCGGGTCACTGATTAGCTCGGCGGCACCAGGATACGCGCCGTAAAAAATATATTGTTCCAGATTCCAGCCAAACGCTTCGCGCATTTCGGTGAATGACCAATGCGGCACCGCTATCACTTCAAATCTTCCGGCCAGACTTTCAGTCAAACCACTCTGGATAAGCAAGGGAGCTGAGCCAAGCAAAACCACTTTCAGGGGAACGCCAGAGCGTGTGTCTGCATCCCAAAGCATTTTTACTACACTTGACCAGTTGGCGACTTTTTGAATCTCGTCGAGTACAAGCAACTCGCCAGTCTTTGCCTTCTTGGCCTTGAGCCTGGCAATGTCCCACTGCTGCTCAAGCCAGGTACGGTCACGCAAGGTGGGTTCATCAGCGGAGGCATAGTGAGCAGACATCTTTGATGCCTCCATTACCTGCCGAACCACCGTTGTCTTACCCGCTTGCCGGGGACCGGCTAGCACTTGAACAAATCGACGCTTTTCGTGGAGCCGTTTTAGCAACTCGTTATAGATGGTCTTACGTATCATACAAATTACTCAATACGTTGAGTAATTTTACTCAATACAATTGAGAGAAGCAAGCTGGTTTTTGGGTAACCTCGTTATTTCCATAGATTGCTGAATTGTCGTAAAAATATATCTAGCCCACTGTTCGCCGGAGGAGGCGAGGCTATCACAACCAAGCTAAGGTACTCCGACTGCCAGGGCTTCGATTAGAACCGCTTTCTTCCTTCCCTTCTTAAGCGCTTCGATTGGCGTAGTTTGCAGCACTGCGCTTTTACGAGTCAACCAGTTAACCTTGGCCAGTTCCGACACTTTTAGCGCTCGCAAAACATCGGGTAAATCTAACGATGGAGGCTACAACTTCTGGTCCTGCCAAATCTTGAAAACCGAATGAATAGTCCAGCTGGTCAAAGTTTTGACACGTGAGGATGTCGGTTAATTCTTTGGTGCCCATGGTCCTATAGTCGTGTCGAAAACCAATACGTGATTGCAACTGAAGGTGTGCTGCATTGATATCTTGATGCATTCTTAACACGGCTGGTGAGACAATTGGCAGTCGCCGCTAGTGCAGGAGTGTGGTCTAATGAGATGCTTAAAACAGGGTTCGGAGAAGGGTTTTGTCATAGTTGCTTTGCTAGCAGCCATGATCGGATGCCCGCTTGACGCAGGCAGCGCACCGCTTGGCTATTTCCCTCCATCCAGGTACTCGAACTACCGAGGCGGTGGCGACTTTTGGAGCAGTGGCACAAAAAAACCTGCTCAAACATTGAGCGAGCAGCAGTCCCAATTGATTAAGACAACACTGAAAGAACTTTCTAGGGCTGGAATATCCAGGAGTCAACAAAGCGGATGCATCAAGACTATTTCGGACGCTGTTTCTTCTTCCGATAAACATCATGGTCAGCCAGATCCAGCAGACGAAGCAACACAATTAGAAAACGCTGCGGCGTGTTGCGTTCAGTCAGGAAAAGAAGATCTTGCCAAAGACATATCACACTGCTCGCTGAAGATCTTTGGTTCGCAGCAAGCAGAAAAGAGCAGACAAGCGCACACCCTAGACAATTTAGCGGGACTGTCCTTCAAGAAAGGAAGTTGCGATGAAGCAATTGGATTTGTGAATCAGGCATTGGAAATTGAAAAACGCTACTCATTCAAAGGCCAATCTGATACCGGTCTATTGTTGAATCATCTTGCCCAATGTTATGCACGTGCCGGTAAGTATGAAGAAAGCGAGAAGATAATGAACAGAGCCATATTGACTGATCGCGAAAAAATGGGCGAGAACAGCTTGGCGGTCGCTGAAGATCATTACAACTTGGGAGTGACACACTATTTGAAAGGCGACAAGGCAAAAGCAGAGCAATGTGTCAAGACAGCTCTTGAGATGCTTCCAAAGATCTCTCAAGACACGACGGCTCAAAAAGATGCGTGGTCTAAGTTTTATTCGACCATTCCGAGACCATAAAAATCGGAGGAGATCGATGGTTCGGTGCGATAAATGTCGTGTTTATTTCATCGATAAATGTCCGCTTGTTTTAAGCGCCAATAATAAGAGCATCCCGCGCTGCTTCGACGACCTCTTTGGTGACGACTGTTAGTTTGTTGATTCGCAAAACACGCCGGATTTGCATTGGTTCTAGGTGATCTTTTCAGCCCGGAGAAACCAAGCACTTCAAGTGCATGAAGCCAACGTTGAAGAGTTCGAACGGTGACGCCATTGGCTGCGGCAATATTGGTTCGATGTTCACGTTGCCACAATTTATAGACTTCAGCCTCAATAAGACTCGCTTATCATGCGGACATCTATCTCTGAAGAAACCACGACATTTATCGCTGAAGTCTACAGTCATCAGTTGCCGAAGTGTTTGTTGTTGTTCATTACCAGATCAAGCGACTGGCTACAATTACCTTAGCTTAGTAATCGCTGAGGCGGATCGAATGACTGAACAGCCGGGAAAGAATAAAGCGCCTGTCAGGGTGCAGAAGTGAAATACCGCGCTACAAGTGATGCGCCCACCTTCTGCAACCGAGTGCAGGAGACACTGGAGCTCCTATCCCTCTTTCTTCACCCATCGAAAACCAGACCTGATAAGGTGTATCACTTTCTTTCCACCCACAATAATCTCGCTGAAGAGAGCCTCTTTCTGAACCTTGGATATTGGGAAAATGCCACCACATATGACGAAGCCTGCCAGGACCTTGCGATGCTCCTGGGGGAAGCTGCAAAGCTCGGTCCGGCAGATACTGTACTTGATGCCGGCTTCGGCTTCGCTGATCAGGATGTTTTGTGGGCTGAGCGCTTCCGTCCGCAGAAGATCATCGGACTGAACATCACGCCATTGCAGATTGAAGTGGCCAAACGGCGAGTCGAGCAGGCTGGGCTCTCTGATCGCATCGATCTTAGATTCGGATCCGCAACCGATATTGCCTTAGAAAACGAAAGCGTTGACAAAGTAGTGTCTCTGGAATCCGCGTTTCACTTCAACACTCGCGAGACGTTTCTACACGAGGCGTGGCGCGTGTTACGCCCTGGAGGACGGCTTGCCCTGGCAGACATCATCCCGCGTAAAATGCCGAAAGCAATCACTTTTGAGCGGCGCATTAAAGAGTCTTTGGGTCGGGTGCTCTGGCAGATTCCAGAGACCAATATGTACACGGCAGAAGTTCTCGACGATAAATTGAAATCTGCTGGGTTTGAGAATCGCAGGTTTAGATCGATCAGCGATCACGTGTTTGTCCCTTTTCGCAACTTTTCGCGTAAGCGAATTCAAGATCCCGAGATCGTCAGACGCTTGAACCCGTTGCTCAAGTTGCTCTGGTCGGTGGACCACGGGGAAGCAGAGGATGATCAGACCCTCGATTATCTGATTATCACCGCGGAGAAAACACGCGGTTCCAAACCTTGTATTTGACATCATTCAGTAGTGTTGACTCAACCTATATTTGCTTAGCTGATGTATTTCAGCGATTGCAAATCGAGCCAAAAGTGTCATTCGCCGAAACGCTGGAGTTCAGAAACAACAGCTCGCGATCGTGTAATCTTTGCTAGCCTAAGTGCTCTGCTCAGTCTAAGCAATCGGTTTTAAGGAGATGTGATGCGATTTCTACCATTAGTCAAAACCGCAGCAATGCTATGTGCCTGTATTTGCCTGGTGTTGGCCGGTGTTGCAAAGGCCAATGAAATGAGTCCTAGCGCTGAAGTAAATCCTTTTATTGGTACGGCCGAACACGGTCACACTTATCCCGGCGCGACGGTGCCCTTCGGAATGGTTCAACTTAGTCCAGATACGGGGATAAAAGGCTGGGATTGGTGCTCCGGTTACCATTGGTCCGATAAGTCAATCATCGGCTTCAGCCATACACATCTTTCTGGCACCGGATGTGGTGACTTGGGCGATGTTCTAATCGCTCCGACGGTTGGCGCAATCGATCTTGATCCTGGTACTAAAGAAGATCCAGAAAAAGGTTACAGGTCAACTTTCTCTCACGCGAACGAAAAGGCATCTCCTGGCTATTACTCTGTGTTACTCAAGAAACATGGCATCAAGGCGGAGATGAGTGCAACCAAGCACGTAGGCATCCATCGATACACTTTTCCTAACACTGACTCGGCTAGCATCATCCTCGATTTGCAACATGCGATTGAAGCTCACACTACGGCCGGTGAAGTCAAAATCGAAAGCGATCGCAAAATTTCAGGACTGCACCGCACGTCTGGTTGGGCGAAAGACAAATACATTTATTTTGTGGCAGAGTTTTCACGTCCCTTCATCAAGAGTGGTATCAACGTTGACGGAACTGACTGCTCGATGGACAAGCTGGCTGGCTCAGGCAAGTCTGTTAAGACCTGGGTCACCTTTGGCAAATTGAGTGAACCACTTGTCGTCAAAGTTGCTCTCTCTACCACAAGCGTAGACGGCGCCGCGCGTAATCTTGCAGCAGAAGCTTCAGGATGGAATTTCGATCAATTTCACCAGCAAGCGCGAGCAGTTTGGGACAAAAGTTTGGGGAAACTCGCTGTGACGGGAGGCGAAAAGAAGCAACGGGAAATCTTCTATACCGCACTTTATCACTGCCTGCTAGCGCCAACAATAATCTCAGACGTTGATGGACAGTATCGTGGCAGCGATCAAAAGGTCTACTCTTCAGGCGGATTTGAAGTCTATTCGACGTTTTCTCTGTGGGATACATTCCGAGCCGAACATCCCCTTTTGACGATAATGTTTCCGGATAAGGTTGGAGACATGGTCAAGTCTTTTCTTGTTCAAGCCGAGCACCATCCTAATAAAGTGCTGCCGATTTGGCCGCTTTATGCAAACGAAACCTATTGCATGATCGGTTATCACTCGTTTCCTGTAATCGTTGATGCCTACAAAAAGGGCATCCGTGGATTTGACGTTGATGCAATTTACAAGCTTATGCTTGAGAACGCGAAACAAAATGATTACTGGGCGGAGCGCGGCTACATGCCTGCAGATAAACAGAAAGAATCTGTCTCCAAGACGCTGGAATTTGCATATGACGATTGGGCTCTGTCTCAACTGGCGAAAGAACTCGGCGACAACGCTAACGCTGAAAAGTTTTTGCACCGATCTATGGTATATCAAAATTTATTTGATCCAGAGACTAAGTTTATGCGTGGCAAGTTGGAAGATGGAACTTGGCGAACACCATTTAAACCAAATGCTGCGACTCAATCAGGAGACTATACTGAAGGCGACGCCTGGCAGTACACATTCTTTGTGCCGCACGATCTACAGGGACTTATCCATCTGATCGGTGGTCGGGAAAATTTCATCCGCAAAGTCGATGAGCTGTTCGAGACACCTTCGGTCATTGTGGACGGTCAGTCGCACGACGTCAGCGGACTAATCGGTGAATATGCCCATGGAAATGAACCAAGTCATCATGCCGCCTATCTGTATTCTTACGCTGGTGCTCCAAACAAAACTCAAGACAGGGTGAGACAAATCCGAAATAGTTTGTACGACAATACTCCTGGTGGACTTTGCGGCAATGAGGATTGCGGGCAGATGTCAGCTTGGTATGTGCTAAGTGCGCTGGGTTTTTATCCCGTCAATCCGGCGGATGGTAATTATGTATTCGGTTTGCCGGAGTTTCCCCAAGCGTCGATCAAACTGACTAACGGAAAGACCTTGCGGATCATCACTCATAATGGCAGTTTGGGCGGTCATATAGGTCGAGTATCACTGAATGGCAAAGCTTTGGATCGTGTATTTTTCACGAACGAACAATTGCAATCTGGTGGCACCCTGGAATTTTGGCTGTCGAAAGAGCCATCGAAATGGGGTGTCGACGCAAGCGCCGCGCCACCGTCAGTGACACCGCATTAGTGGCACCGCATCAGTACCGCATCAGTGCCGCATCAGTGACATCATCTGTGACGCCACTGTGGCCTTTGCAATGATTTCAGCAGCGGGTAGACCAGATGGATCGCACATTGTTTTTCTCATTCAACCAAGCCATATTTTAAGGCTTCTTGTCGAGCTTCTTCGGTGCGACCAGCGTCCTTTAAGTGCTTCACCAGCATTTTACTATAAGTGATCTTCATCTTGTCAGTATCAGCATGTTTCATCTGCATCACTGCCGTTAGCGCCTTTCTCACATACCTAATTGATTCAGCCGGGTTTGATTCTTGATCATAAATGGCCGCCATGTTGTTACAGGCACTGCAATAGTGCTCTTTGAGATCTTTCTCCTCCGGAAGCCCAAGCGCATCAAGCATGTTAATTGCTTCGTCATACAACGCCTTCCTTGAATTTGCGTCAGGAAGACAGTGTCCGATTTCAATCAATTGCCTTGCGTATGACTTTGGATCGCGATTCTTGTTGGCTCTAACTAAAACCAAATTTTTCTGAAAATAATCGAGAGCCTTTGTCAAATCATTCTGAAGATAGCAACACCACCCTGCTCTCTCGTAGAAGACCGGCAAGTAATTTCGATCCTGCTTGGGAAATTGTTCAATTAAGTCGATGCCTTGTTGGCAATACGCTATCGTTTTATTAAAGTCTTTGATCTGCATCGGGTATACCGTCAGCTCTTCCAGATTTTTTAGTATTTGAGGCTCGTCATGGTATTGCGTGTCGAGATAGAGCGGCGCGGCTCTATCCTGTAGCGCTACAGCCTTTTTGAAGTCTCCTGCACGTGCGGCAAAATTAGACTCTTCGTTCAGAGCTATTGCCAAGTATTTCAAATGTCCGTTTAGCTCGAGCAATTCTGTTGCACGTTGCAATAGTTTGCCAGCTTCCACCATTCGCCTTTGAGCCAATCGAATATTCGCCATCATGATTGAGTATGTTGCAACTGAGAAACCGAGTGGATTGGCTTGCTCGGCGATTGAACGCAAGTGTGAATATCTGAGATACTCAACTTGTGTTTTGAAATTGTGGTCTGCTTGCTGTAGTCTCGCGCTGTCACTATATTCAGGGAACATGCATTGCGGCATTTTTTTCTGCAGCTCCTCGATGAACGCGTGCGACTGGCCTTCTGGCAAAAATACATTCATCAAGGAAGTTGACTGAGTTAACTGCAAGAGACCTTTCTCAGTAAGTTGTTCGCAACCTTGAAGATTTAGCGTTGTAAGCATTTTAAGACGTACCAACTGGGCAATGGCAGAATCATTGATTTTTGTCTCTCTCAGATCAAGGTCCTGAAGATAGGCGAGCTGCGTAATGTTGTCGACGGACGTTATATCGCAGTGTCTTAATTTGAGCTTCAATATTTTGGGATTTTTCAGATTAGCGACACCGTTGTCCGTAACAGTGCAGTCCACTAACTCAACTGACTGTACCTCTTTATAGTTCCTAAATGCACGCATGCTCTCGTCTGTTGCGTAGCTCCTTGACAGAAATCTACATGCACGCTTTTTTATTCCAGCGTCGAATACTTTGCTCGATTGAGAGTCCGGTGTTGTCTCGATTTCCGGCTTAACAAAGCGCACTTTCTTCTGAGACGCCAGGAATAGATGCATTGATAGTGCCGCTGTGAGAGCAGAGATGAGAACAACGCCTAGAAGCAGGGAGTAAAAATGGTCGCGGCGCATCGAGATGGTCTTGATGGTTGGATCAGGTTGGAGCGTGCGCTTCGGATTTGAGTCAGCGTTTAGGTGCAGTGTTTCACCACGTTTAATGGCAGCCAAATCATGAGCGGCTTTTCCCAAGTCTTGGTAGCGGTTATCGGGATGTTTAGCCAGCATTGCTTGAATTACACGGTCCAATTCCGCAGGGAAATCTTGGCCAAGAGAAGCTTCCTTGAGACTTGGTATGGTTCCTGATTGGTGCATCATCATCGTAGACAAAGCACTTTCACCAAAGAACGGTGTGGTTCCAGTCAAAGCTTCAAAGAGCACACAACCAAGAGAATAGATATCTGATCGGTGATCAACTTTGGCACCCGAACATTGCTCTGGACTCATATAAAGAGGACTACCGAATATTTCCCCTGTCTTGGTCAGGGCTTGAATTTCGCCACCTTCATGCTGCGTCAACTTGGCGATTCCGAAGTCCAAAATTTTGACACTGCCTTCGGTGCCGAACGGCATCTGGGTAAGCACCATAAGGTTATTAGGCTTAATATCTCGGTGCACAACACCGTTTTCATGGGCGTGTGCAAGTCCGAAGCACACTTGAATGAAAAAAGGTATGGCTTCTTCAACCGACAGAGTGCGATTTTTTAAAATTGCTCCTAATGTTTCCCCATTTACAATTTCCATGACTAGAAATGGCGTCTGGTCGTCCAAGAGTCCGAAATCTTTGACAGAGATGATGTTAGGATGGTCGACCGCGAATGCGGCTCGCGCTTCGGCTTGAAAGCGTCGTATAGTGATGTCTGACATCAAGGACTTATCAATCGTCTTTAATGCAAGTTCTTTCCCGAGAAATATTTGTTCGACTTTATAGACAATGCCCATGCCGCCTTTACCGAGCAACGAAAGTACTCGGTATCTTCCACCAAGGACCTGTCCGCGTTGAAATTCAGCACCCGCTAAACCTAATTCAATGGCGCTGTCGTCTCGATTGATTTCGTTTGAATCAGGTTGTGTCAAGTTTGTTATCCGTAGCGACTTAAACGATGGATTTCCTAAATAGTTAGGAGTTCAGCGGATTCCTTTGGTTTTATTATAAGCACCGCATTCGGTGCTATAGCGAAGCTTTCATTCCTTTAAACCAAGCTTCGATGCTTCTTCTTGAGCCTCCTTGGTGTAACCAGCTTGTTTTAAGTGTGCCACGAGAGCCTTGCCGAAATTCTCCTTCCTGTTAGCGTCATCAGGGTGCCTCATTTTCAACGTTGCTGCTAGCGCTTTTCTCAAATACTTTATCGATTCAGTGGGATTGGACTCCTCATCATAGATGGCAGCCATCTTGCCACAAGCGTCGCTATAGTGCTCTTTTAAATTTAGTTCTTCCGGAAGCTTGAGTGTGTCGAGCAAATTTAGGCCTTCGTCATATGCTAGTTTCCTGTCTTTCTTATCGGGGAGGCAATTACCAAGTTCAATCAGCGCCCTTGCGTATGAATTGGGATCGAGAGTTTGATTGGCTCTAGCTAAGTCTACATACCTTTGCACAAAAGGGAGCGCTTCGTGTGGTTTACTTTGAAGGTAGTAGCACCACCCAATTCTCTCGTTGAAGATTGGCAATAGACTTTGATCTTTTGGCGGAAACTGCTTCATCAAGTCGAGTCCTTTTTTACAATAAGCGATCGCTCTCGAATAATCCCCTACTTGCATAGGCAACACAGAAAACACATTGGCGAGTGTCAGCAGTTGAGGATCGTCGTGGTACAAAGTGTCGTGGAAAAGTGTTAAGGCGCGGTCGCTTAAGGCGATCGCTTTTTTGAAATCTTTTTCTTTTATACTCAGAGCAGCGTCCCCAGCGAGAACCTCGGCCAGTGTTTTCAAATCGCCGTTTTTCTCAACTATTTCAGTTGATCGCTGCATTAATTTGCGAGCCTCCACTGCTCGCCCCTGGCTCATTCGGACAGCACCCATACTGCTGAGGAACGTTGCTGTTGCAGAACTTGCTGGATTCGCCTGTGCGGCGATTGAAGCTAGGTAGGCGCACTTTGGATACTCATCCTTTGTTTTGGAATTTATCTCCGCTTGTTGTAACCTCGTGTACTTGTCATATTTGGAGAACAAGCACTGTGGCATCTTGTTCCGCAACTCATTGATGAACGATCTTGAATACTTGGCGTTCGGCAAAATCACTTCCCTCAGCGAAGTGGACGAAATAAGATGCAATAGAGCCTTCTCACTTATTTTGCAGTCTTCAAGATTTAGAACGTAGAGCATTTTTAGCTTTGCCAGCTTGGCTATAGCGGAATCATCGATGAGTGTCTTACTTAAGTCCAGGTTCTGGAGATAAGGGAGTTGCACGATGTTGTCTACTGATTTGATGTTGCAGCCTCTGAGTCCTAGATCCAAAATTTTTGCTCCCTTCAGATTGCCAATGCCCTGGTCCGTAATGCTGCGGTCATGCACTTCTAGAGATTGCTCCTCTTTATAGCGCTTGAATGCAACAAGGCTCTTGTCTGATGCAAACCCTGCATGGAGCCTGATCCTGTGGTGCTTGATCGCTATATCAAAAGCCGTATCGTCAACCGTCTCTTCTGTAGGTATGGGTGCTGATGTTGCGAATGCTGTTGGTGCTTCTTTTGTTTTTTCCCCAATCGGTTCAACACTTTCTTTCCTCTGCGACACTTGGAAAAAATACATCGCCATTGCCGTTATTAGAGCTGAGAGGAGTCCTATTCCCACGAGCAAGAAGTAAAAGCGGTCGCGGCGCATGTTTATCGTTTTATTGTTTGATTCTAGTCGCAGCACTCGTTTTGGATTTAAGTCAGCGGCGAGTTGCGAAGTTTCTCCACGTTTAATTGCTGCCAAATCATGAGCCGCTATTCCTAAGTTTTGATATCTGTTAGCAGGGTGTTTAGCAAGCATCGCTTGAACGACACGCTCCAATTCCTGAGGGAATTCTGCACCGAGAGAAGCTTCCTTTAGGCTTGGTGCGGCTCCCGCTTGATGCATCATCATCGTTGACAAAGCATTGTCGCAAACGAAAGGGGGCGTTCCAGTCAAAGCCTCGAAGAGAACGCAACCTAGAGAGTAAATATCTGAACGGTGATCAATTTGGCCTCCGGTGCACTGTTCAGGGCTCATATAAAGCGGGCTGCCAAATATTTCTCCCGTTCTCGTCAGGGCCTGAATTTCACCGCCCTCGTGCTGAGTAAGTTTGGCGATTCCGAAGTCCAGAATTTTGACACTGCCTTCGGTACCGCTAGGTAACCTATCCAGCAGCATAATGTTATTTGGCTTTATATCTCGGTGAACAACACCACTCTCGTGAGCATGCGCAAGCCCGAAGCAGACTTGAATAAAGATTGGAATTGCTTCGTCAACTGTCAGAGCGCGATTTTTCAAACGCTCTCCCAGTGTTTCTCCATTTATAATTTCCATGACTAAGAAGGGCGTCTGGTCGTCCAAGAGCCCGAAGTCGTTAACAGAGATGATGTTCGGATGGTCAACAGCAAATACGGCTCGCGCTTCGGCTTGAAAGCGCCTTATAGTGATATCCGACAGTAAGTACTTATCAATCGTTTTTAGCGCGAGTTCTTTTTTGAGGAAAATTTGCTCAACTCGATAAACGATGCCCATACCACCTTTGCCAAGCAAGGAAATGACGCGATATCGCCCACCCAGGATCTGGTCGTGTTGATATTCAGCCTCGGATAAACCGAAGTCAGTGGCACTGGATGTTTGATCAATCTCGTTGGAATCTTGTGTCAACAGATCTTATCCGTCGGGGTCACAGTCGATACCTTCCCACATTTGGAAGCATTTTAAGCTATTTGGGCGAACTCGCGTGCGTCAGATTTAATGGTCAACTAACGCTTCTGAAGAAGCTTTTGAAGGATTTGCTAACAAGAACAGTAGTGGCAGGCTGATAATAAATGCCATGCCAACCATCCTAAAAATGTCCGCGAACGACAATATCGTTGCTTGCACGTTGAGCATGTTGTTTAGACTTGCTATCGCCTGGCTATGAGCGACGCTAAAGTCGCTCGTGTGCGCTTGAAACGCGCCGGTCAATGCGGCTAAGCGGTCGCGAAAGATCGGATTGTATTCGCTGAAATTTGCAACAAGCATTGCGCGATGAAATGCTTCACGTTGTTCCAGTACGAGTGTGATAATCGCGATACCTAAACTGCCACCAATTTGCCTGGATAGGTTGTAGATGCCGCTTCCATCTGGAATAGAAGCCTTAGGCAACGCGCCGACGGATGCCATACTCAAAGACATGAACATGAAAACGCTAGATGCTCCGCGCAATAGAAGAGGCCAGAACATGGTGTCGGCGCTGGTATCAGGGTTGATTGAGGCAAGCATGAACATGGAGAGGGCACTACCGATTGCACCGCCGCCGATCATAATGCGTGGGTCCACTTTGCCCGATAACTTGCCGATCACAGGCATCATCAACCCGGATGCGATCGCTGAAGGCAGCATAAGCATGCCGGTTTGCATGGCAGTATAGTGCAGAATATTTTGACAGAAGATAGGCACTGCAAAAGTTGCACCATATAAACCCATGCCGAGCATTAAGGAGTACATACTGCCACCACTGAGGGCGCGATATTTCAGCACACGTAGATTAACAGCGGGAGCTTTTGTGCGTAGTTCATGAAAAATGAAAGCAGCGGCCCCAACTATCCCACTTATCGTCAACGTTGTAATCATTCTCGATGAAAACCAGTCTTCTTGCTGTCCTTGCTCGAGCACAGTTTGTAGCGAAGCGATGAAGAGCACGAGCAAGCCAATACCGAGCCAGTCGACTTTAGAAATTTTACGCTCGTTTTGGTTCGGTAAAAATAGAGCCGCCATTGTGGTGGCTAAAATTCCAAACGGAATATTGATAAAGAAGATCCATCGCCAACCGAGTGTGTCAGTCAAATATCCGCCAAGAGTCGGACCAATTACCGGACCAACGATTACTCCGATTCCAAATAATGCTTGAGCCATGCCTTGCTCTTCTCTTGGAAATGTTTCGAAGAGAATCGACTGAGCTTTAGCAATCAGTCCGCCACCACACAGCCCCTGCAAGATCCGTCCGGTTACCAACATAGGCAAGCTAGTCGCGAAGCCGCAGAACACCGAAGATAGAGTGAAGCCGATTAGTGAAAAGAGAAAATAGCGTTTGCGCCCAAAGAAGTCTCCGAGCCAGGCAGTAAGTGGAATCATGATCGCGGTGGCAATACCATAGCCAGTGATGACCCAGCCCACTTCACTCAAAGTTGCGCCTAGATTTCCTTGCATGTCAGGAAGGGCGACGTTGACGATGCTGGAGTCAACTACTTCGAGAATAGCTGCGAACGAAACTGTGATCGCGATCACCCATTTGAGCCAAGGTGCGTCTGCGGTTTCATGTGCTTTTTTGATCGTTGGCGGTGCAGTTCTTATCGCGGCAGTCATGGTAGTTTCCTTAGCGTCCAGTCACACTCACGGTGACTTGCGCAGATAACCCGGGTGCGATCAGCTGTTTGTAATCGGCGACAGACTTCTGATCAAATACGATTTTTACGGGCAATCGTTGAACGATTTTTGTAAAATTGCCGGTGGCATTTTCCGCCGGCATCAAGGCGAATTTCGCACCAGATGCCGGCGCTATGCTATCGATGTGACCTGCGAAATGTTTGCCGGGGAAAGCGTCCAATGTTATGTCCACTACTTCACCAGGCCTCATTCCACCAATTTGCGTTTCCTTGAAATTAGCCGTCAGCCATGAATCTTCTGGAATTATCGTGAATAAGGCTTGACCTAATTGAATTTGCTCGCCAGGATGAACTGCTTTTTTGCCGACGCGTCCAGAAACAGGTGCGACAATTCGTGTATAAGAGCGCTGCAATAAAGCATTTTGTAAATCAGCTTTAGCCTGATCCACTGTTGCTTTAGAGACATCGCTGAGATACGTTTTTACGTGTGTTTGTTGATGAGCGGCTTGTGCAGATTTTAGTGTAGCGTTCGTTTTATTCAAGTCACTGTACGATTGTTGCAAGTCAGCTTCCGATTTCGCTACATTTGCTCGTGCCTGTTCAATTGCTTGATTTTCCGCCGCAATTTGTGATACAGCGACGTCGTATTGAGTCTTTGCTTGATCGTATTGTTGCTTAGATATGGCGCCTTGCAACGATAGACTTTCGTAGCGGTTCAAATCGATTTGATATTGTTGCTTTTGTGCCTGCAAGCTCGATAGTTTGGCGATCTCCATGCCCAGGGCAGCGTGGGCGTTGGCGATCTGTGATTTGGCGGATGATATCGAAGCATTCGCGTGTGATATTTCACTTGAAGCAGTATCTGATTCTGCACCTGCAGTCGAATTCGTAACAGCAACATCTGCTACATCGGCTTGAGCTTGCCGCTCAGTCTTTTCCAGCGCCGCTTTAGCTTGGGCAATTTTGATATCGTAGTCACGTGGATCCATCACGACCAACAGTTGACCCGCTTTGACCTGTTGATTGTCTTCAACTAACACGTTTGACACTGTGCCACCAAGGCGACTGCTTATTTGGGTGATGTTTCCATCTACATACGCGTCGTCTGTGCTCTCATGTGTTGCTGTGTATCGCCAGAGAATTGATCCAGCAACGCTCGCTGCAATGAGGAGGACGATTGCAGCTGTGATCACAATAAATTTCTTAATCGAAAAAACAGCAGCGTTCTTTGTAGTCTCAAGGCTAGCTCGAGGGGCTGTAACTGTGACTAGTGATTTTTCATCCATCACTGCACCATTATTCATGAAGGCCTCCCATATCGGCACCAAATGCAGTGGCTTCCAAGCCTTTGCTCGTCAATATACCGATAAAAAATAAAGTGAGAATGTTTTGGCTGCGGCTTTCGAGCGATACTTGCGCTCCATCCATTCGATGCAGAAAAAGTTGTCCGTAAAGCAGCTGGTTGAGCGTTTCGGCAAGCCAGCGGGCATCCAATGTTCGAACATAGCCAAGCTCCATCAGCTCAGTAAAAAACGCCTCCCAGCGAGCTGAATTTTTGCGGCAGTGGTCCCAAAAGGTACTGCTTTTTTGATCTTTAATTACTGCGCGTTCTTGAACAAAGAGCTCGATCACTTGCGGATTGTTATCAAAGAAGCGAAGAAAAGCTCTAACGCCGGCTTGAATGCGATGCACACCCTGCGCATTTTCTGCGTCAGCTTCATTCCTTATAAACGCTGCCATTTGTTCCAGCGAACGAT
Organism: Candidatus Melainabacteria bacterium; assembly: GCA_003151275.1. The sequence continues at coordinate 95,804 of PLXC01000094.1, read as the reverse complement.
TCACAGTGGCAAAGAATAATTCTTGCTTGGAAGGAAAAGCCCGGTAAATTGTGCCTTTGCCAATTTCCAGCTCAGCGGCCAGCTCTTCGACATCGGTATTTGAATAACCGCGCTCTGCGAACATCCGGCAAGCAGCCGTCAGTATGTGTTCGTTGCGGATTTCAAAGCTGCCGGGGTCTTTCTTCGGTCTGCCGCGGGTAATCGTCTTGGTCATTAACATTGCCTCAGGATTAATTGGACGGACGCGTCCGTCCAATTAATAGAATATCACCCCTGCCCCCTTCTGACAAGTGACGAGCAAGCCAAGCAGGCGACTTTGAAGGCCCACGTTACCCACAGATGGCCGGACGGAGCTAAAAACGCCGCCAAAAAGCTGATTAAGTCAGATCGATTGGCAATATGGCTTTCTCGAGCTTTTCTGAAACAAAGCTACATTAGAACTGGTGTCGAGCGCTCTATTGAGTGTTGATGATGTTCGCCGCGTCTATTGATCAAAGGGAAGACATACCAAATGATTGAAAGAAAAATGAAAGTGGTGGCACCGGATATGATGCCAGCTAATGGATTGTCCAAAATTAGTTTTGTCACCAAATAGATTTCCAGGGAAATTGAAATCATTAGAGTTGCCATTCCCAGGCAAACCAATCTCGTGCCGATTTTGCATAACTCAGGCGGTAACTCGTCAGGCGAGGCGAGCCTGTGATAAGCGGCTGGTCCCATCAACAGACCAACTGAAGCGACGATGAACAAGATTGCCGCCAAGTGCACAAGCCTATCGCCCGAAGGAATGCTAAAAAATCGATCGTTAAAGACGACTATCAACTGAAAGCCGAACAAAGCTTGAATTCCGGGTAATACCATTCTGCATTCTTGCAAAATGAAGTCTAGACGTTGCTTGATCTTTTTCTGTTTTTGCTCAGCTTCCGGAAGTGTCTTCTCCATAGCTAACTCCTTAATCTCGAACCTTTTAGTCAGGACCGAGCGAGAGGAGCGGAAGTTCCGAAATTGGGCGACATAGGTCGAAAGTCCGATGCTATCCCCTTCTTTGCTCGCGGAACTAAACTCGACCGTTCGAGTCGTAAAGCGCGTTGACTGCTATTTAAGGTTGGACAAAATGATTTATACAATTGTTTCATTGCTCGTTCTGTTTTGGCTAGTTGGGCTTGTAGCCCACGTCGGCGGCTCTTTTATTCACGGACTTCTTGTTCTGGCATTGATAGTCTTTGTATTCGACTTGATCACCGGTCGCAAAGCGGCTCTATAAAGTTGCTGCAATTTCTTGTTCGTTGTAGTTAAACGTCATTGGAGTGGTATACAAAGACGAATAGAAAAGTTTGGTATCGTCCATTGATCTCGATCCTTCACTCACATACGAACGCTTTAAGAATAACTTTCCACGCGGACTTTGTGGCTTTCCACGAGTCCTTTGTGGCGAAAAAATTAAAATCGCCGCTCATTAGTTCCCACGATAAGAATGTTTGCCAAATTCAAGCTATATCGTGCGGCCTGGCTTTGCTATGATGTAGCGCACGACCGATCGCGTCCCGGGATTGCTGCCAGGAGAGGAAGTATGAAATTTGGCGATTTTGAAATTTCGATTGTGCGGGAATGCACATTCAAATTAGATGGTGGTGCAATGTTCGGTGTGGTGCCTAAAACGTTGTGGAACAAAATTTGCGCTGCGGATGATTTGAATCGCATCTTGATGACATGCAATTTGTTGCTGATTGACACCGGCAGCAAAAAGGTTCTGGTCGAAACTGGTATGGGAGGCAGGTGGAGCGACAAGGAACGCGCTCGTTTTGAGCTGAAATCTCTGGTCGATTCCTCTGAGATGTTGAAATCACTCGGTGTGAAAAACGAAGAAATTGATGCGGTAATCATTTCGCATTTGCATTTTGATCATGCTGGTGGTGCTACGCGCTTTGAAAATGGAAGGCTTGTCGCGACCTTTCCGAACGCTAAGTACTATGTACAAAAAGGTGAGTGGGAATTCGCACACAATGCCAATCCTCGCGCCCGAGCAAGTTATCGTCCTGATGACTATGAGCCTTTAGATCAAAGTGGACAGATTGTATTTATGGATGGTGACACCGAAGTGGTGCCAGGGATCTGGGTGAAACTAACTGGCGGACATACAACGCACCATCAAATTGTTTATTTCGAATCTCAAAACCAGAAGGGTGTATTTTTCGCGGATTTGATGCCCACTAAAAGTCACGTTACACCGCCCTGGGTAATGGGATACGACCACTATCCATTAGCTTCTTGCGATCAAAAAACCAAATGGCTCGCAGATGCTAGCGCAGAAAAATGGTTGGTTGTTTTCGATCATGAGGTCGAAGTTCCATGGGGGCACGTTGAGCTCAACGAGTCCGGCAAGTATGAATTTTTGCCGTTGTCTGAAGACACCCTAAACGCGCAAGCCCGTTCTGCCATGGTCCTCGCTACCCCGTAGGAACAAACTCACTCAGTCGATCTTTACTGTAATCGTCAACATTTGGAACGGTTCGGTACCGTTGTTTTTGATGCTAAAAGTATGTGCGTCCCCAAGCTCAACAAAAAACTCGGCCAGCACGCATTCAGTCATTTGATCTCCTGCGGTTTGTGCACGAAAATGTGCCACTCATCTGCAGAGACTTTTCGTGTCCAGTACTCAAATCCGCGCAGGTCCCAAATGTCGAAAAGTGGTTGCGGCTCCCACTTGTGTTTGATCCCGACAACCTCGCCTGGTTTCAGGGCGTTAACTGCAGTATTGATTGGAGGCATGGGATCATCCAGTCGCTCGTCGCCAATCAGAACGTTCACCCATGGTATTTGCTTTTCATCGATCATTTCCATCCATGACGGCGCCTGCTCTGGTGAAACCGCCAGTGGTGCTCCGTTGGGATCGACAAGCTCAAGCGGTTGACCAGCCAAAGTGTTGATGTTGTCTAGAAAGTCTTGCTCTGGAATCTTTGCCATGGTTGCAATGCGGCGAAGAGTAATGCGAACCGGCATTACTTTCCTCATCAGTGGATTGCGAAGCCTCTCAAAAGCATGGGGATTCAAACTGATCACATAGTCTAAGACAGCAGGATTGCTTGCCAAGGCTATAGAAAGTTTGGTGTCACCATTCATTTTGACTTTTGAGCACAGTGACTCTCGTGCACATGCACTTTGGGATCAACCTTCACAGACACGCATGAACAAGGCTGAAAGGTGGCTTTACCTTCGCCGCACTCACATTTCCAACTGTCTGGCAGCGACTCGAATGACGGTTTTTTCAAATCGAGCTTTTCATTTGGCTCTTCATAGATCGCATTGCAAGCCGTGCAAATATGTCGACCGGGTTTCATGATTCCTCCTCGCGTCAACCGCTTTTATTGTTGATGAATTGCTGTAGGTCACGCATCAAGATATCTAGATTATCGACATGGCACATGCTGTCGCAGATTGCCAGTTCTGTATCCAAGATGCTCTCGTCGCATTCTGACGGAACGTCAACGCCGTGCTGTTGAAAAACTTGCACGGCATCTGGGTATGCTTCGAGAATGGATTTGACTGTAGTGTTTTCTGTGATCTGCACGCAGCTCCTTACACGTGCCGCTCTCGAAGCACGTGCGCTTATCTATGGCTTCTGAAGTTCAGGCTTCCACTCGTCAAGGATGGCGCCTTCGACCGGGCAGGCTGACAGGCATGCGCCACAATCGATGCACGTAGCATCGTCGATCCACGGATACTTATGGCCTTTCTCGTTTGTTTTGCCATCCGCCCAATGGATGCACTCTACTGGACAGACAGGAATGCAATCAGCAACTCCTTCGCAAATTTCCGAAACTATTGTGTATGACATGACAAGCCTCCCTCGTTTAACCCGTTTCTATTTTAGCGCCTAGATCCCGAATGTTGGAGGAAAAAATGTCAATTTGGACACAGTGTGCGGGTTTTGAGAATCATTCTCAATCTTTGGGGGGCTTTATTAGAGCCTTTCCTATGAACTCCCCAAGGTCGACTTCTCGATCTTGAGCCGCAGTGTGTGAAAATCACAAAATCTGAATCGAGCAATCGCCATGAAACGCGAAGGTTCTCAAATAGCTAATTGATCGGTTCGCAGTCCATCAATTGAAACAATGAATGGTACGTTACATGTTTTCGCGTCAGTATGGCTTGTCAAAGACTTAGGCAGATTGTTGCCGTTGGGGGGTTAAATGTCCTGGAGATGGAAACTTTCAGTGTTGTTTGTGCTGATAGCCGGGTTTTCAACGCTTATTTTCATGGGTCATGAAACGACTAATCAAGCTCCACCTGTCTCAGATCGGGTGGTTGATGCCAATGGCAAGCTGTTATTCAGTGGCGGCGACATAATGGCAGGGCAAGCCGTATTCCAAAAATACGGATTAATGGATGTTGGATCGTTTTTCGGACACGGTGCTTACAACGGTCCAGATTTTTCCGCCGATTACTTACATCGAGAAGCGGTGATCTCACTCGAGCGAATGTCGCAATTGCGATTCGGTAAACCGTATGACCAGTTAGAAGCTGGCGGTCAAGGCGATTTGACAAATACTTTGCACAAAGAGTTAAAAGAAAATCGATATGATGACAAGACAAAAACGTTGACTTGGACGGACAACCAGGTAGAAGCTTATCGTCAGCTTGTGCCTTATTATGATACTGAGTTTGGTGTCGGCAGAAAGCTGCCTTTGCCGGCTAATTATATAAGCGACCCGACCGAACGATTGCAGCTCAGTCGCTTCTTCGCTTGGGGGGCGTGGGTTTGTTCCACCAACCGTCCTGGAAAAGACTACACGTATACGAACAATTGGCCACCAGATCAATTGGTCGGCAATGGACCCAACTGGCACATCTTTTTCTGGAGCGCGATGAGCCTGGTCATGCTGATAGGTGGAATCGGTTTGACGCAATTTTTGCTCAGCGCGTTTCCTGGCTTGGGTTGGATGCCTGATGGCGAGGGCATGAAAGACAATGTCAAATCGTTTGTGCCGTACCGGTCTCAGACATCCTTATATCCCTATTTTGTTGTTGTTGTGCTGTTGTTTCTCTTCCAGACATTTTTTGGTGTCGTAACGGCCCATTACATTGTGGAGCAAGGATTCTATGGTTTCGACATTCGCAATATTTTTCCTTACAGTATTACTCGCAGCTGGCATCTACAGCTTTCCATCCTCTGGATCGCGACTGCATGGCTTGCCGCCGGTATGTTCATGGCACCGATGTTGTCTAAATGCGAACCCAAAGGACAACACTGGCTTGTGAAAATTTTGTTAGTCGCCATAGTAATTGTTGCTGTCGGTAGCATTGGCGGCGAATGGCTTGGCATCAAAAATATGCTTGGAAATCTGTGGTTCTGGTTCGGTCATCAAGGCTGGGAGTATCTCGAATTAGGACGCTTTTGGCAGGCACTACTAACAATCGGAATGGTGCTCTGGGCGTTTATTATTTTCCGCAGCATTCGTCCATTACTGCAAGGAAAGGATCACGGCAGCCTGCCGTACATGCTGCTTTATGGTGTCATAGCAATACCTTTGTTCTTCAGTTTTGGCATGATGTATCATCCTGGCACCAACTTCGCAATCGCGGATTTCTGGCGATGGTGGGTGGTGCATCTTTGGGTTGAGGGCATCTTTGAACTGTACACAACAATCATTGTTGCTTATTTCTTCTGCAGCCTTGGCATGGTCTCAGAGAAATCGGCACTCTCCGTCATTTATGTCGATATTATTCTCTATCTTGGCAGCGGCATCGTTGGTATTGGGCACCACTATTATTGGACGGCGCAACCGGCAATCAACATGGCTCTCGGATCGATGGTATCTGCCTGGGAGGTGGTGCCATTGACGTTGCTTACGATGGAAGCGTGGAAGTTCGTGGAACTGGCGAAAGTTGAAGGTTCCATCAAGAATTTCTCGCACTACTGGGCAATGATGTTTTTGATTGCGGTCGGATTTTGGAACTTTCTAGGCGCTGGTGTGTTTGGTTTTTTGGTCAATACACCGATCGTTAGCTATTACGAACACGCCACTTATCTAACGTCCAATCATGGTCATGCAGCCCTCATGGGTGTATACGGGATGCTCGCTGTGGCGGCAATTCTATTTTGCACTCGGTATTTAATGAAAGATGAGGCATGGAGCAACCGACTTGCAGCTATTTCATTCTGGGGTTTGAACGTCGGATTGATGCTTATGATCGTCCTCAACATTTTTCCCGCAGGTGTAATTCAAATGATCGCAAGTTATGAACACGGATTTTGGTACGCGCGAAGTCCGGAATTTATCCACTCTGATCTTTTCCAAATGTTTACATGGCTGCGCATTGCAGGTGATCTCACATTTGTGTGCGCAGGGGTTCTACCACTTGTCTTTCTTGTCATCAAAGGCATGTTCCATCTGCGTCCGGCATCGCAGGTGTAATGGCTAGCGTTGCAATTTCAACAGAGGTCAGGGGTTTGGCGAGTTACTTTTTGACTTCCTGCCGTTCAGTGCTTTGTCTAGGACGTCTAAAAACTCCGACTGCCGTCCTTCTTTCTTCATCCTGTGAAAGTCTACAAATTCCGCTCCCAGCAGCCGACAGGATACCTGAAGGTTTTCGAAAATCGCGTTGATCAGCTCTGAATCGGTCACCCGGCAACAGATGAAAGGTACATTTGTAAATTTTTCGTCAGCCGTAATCGCGCGTAAAAAATCAAACATGCGCGATTCGTCAAAAGCAACTCCGCAAATGATTGCATCGAATGAATCTTGTTCCGTGATTCGCAAAGCGGAATTTAACGTCTCCGCATATATAACTTCGTGTTGAGAAAGTAAGTTCTCAAACTCACCTTTGCCGTCCAACACGGCAAGCAATATTCTAGCCATGATCGCCTGCATCTTGAGGTATATTCTCATTTTGCAACTGTTTTGTGTGCGTCTTGTGAAGTGGCTCACTGACTGGAGTCCTTGACCTGCGGAATTGCTGTTGGATAACATTTTTCACTACGTTCTCCTGCTCACAAGCATTAAGGCGATCATGTTGTCACAACATTGCAGTATCTTTATATAATTCACCAATGTGGGAATCGGCAATCTTAGAAGACCAATATGCCCAAAAAGTCTTTGATCATGACAATCGGCCATTCCACCAGATCGATTGCGGAGTTCGTGGCCCTGCTTCAGCTTCATCACGTGACAATGATTGTTGACATTCGAACCATTCCAAAATCGAGAACAAATCCACAGTTTAATAGTGATGCACTTGCTGAAGGGTTACCTTCCGAAGGCATCAAATATATACACATGGCTGATCTTGGCGGCTTGCGCCATGCCAAAGTGTCTTCACTAAATACCGTTTGGGAAAATGCGTCCTTTCGAGGCTATGCTGATTATATGGAAACTGATCCGTTTCGTGCCGGGATTGAAAAACTGTTGAAGTTGTCGCGTAAAAACAACTTAGCGATCATGTGCTCGGAGGCCGTATGGTGGCGCTGCCACAGATCGATGGTTGCAGATGAGCTAGTGGCAAGGGAGATACCTGTCGAACACATTATGGGTGTGCGTTGCCAACCTCACAAGTTGCGTTCGTTCGCCCATCTAGAAGATGGACATGTGTCGTATAAATAAGGATTCGTTTGGAGATGATTACTTGGGTAATGAACTCATAAATTTTTCAATTGCCTTAGACTCAATTTTGGAAAGCTGGCAATCAGCAGCCGATTTGCTTATCAGATCCCAATCTGATTTCGACATTTTGACGATGCCGTTTCTAAAGAACACCAGGAGCAACTGCCTGAGAATTATGGAACTCAAATTAGTGACCGAAGCCGCAACAAGAACGTATTTCCATGTGTAGTTGAGAGCATTGTGTTCGCTCTAGAAGGGCTAGAAATGGTCGTCGCAGTGTTTTCATTTTGCGCCACCGATCTGAAGCAGAACATATTGATTTCGCGGCAGGCGGCGAGGGTCAGTATCGCAATAAACACGGCGGTTGCATAAACACTAAACGTGCGCGCTTGGTGCGCGGTCAGCAAACCAGCAAGTGATCTTTCGGTGTAACCGGCTAGAGAGTTAAAGCAGACTTTTGCAGTAAACAGAATGTTATCGAATCCGATAAGCAACCAATTCCTTGACTGCATTCTTCGTAGCATTCGCGTTTGACTATGACTGCTCTTCCATTTCGGTGGAATGTTTAGAAACTGACTCAAGTAATAGCTCTGTGCACCGTGACTTTGAATTCTACAGTCGTTAGTCCTGTGCCGTTCTCTGTATTCTTTGAGCATGTTTGAGTCGGCCTGGTTTGTCGTCTTTTCCAATTGCCCGCGCATAATCTGCTCCTTCCTAAATATGATCCGATGACTGAGATATTACGGTTGCAATGTGATGGTTCTGTGGATTCGACGACCACGGGTTTCAAGTTCGTGACGAAGTAGATTCGTATATTCGCGGCTTGTCATGTGGCACTAATGCAATGACTCAATCTGATCACGTTGCCATCACATTGAAGCTGTAGTTTAAATTCAACAAGAACTCGCCCATACATCACTAATCCCGAGGAAAACGTCTTGAATACAAACCTAAAGCCGAGACGTGTCACAGCGCTATTGCTCTCGGCTTTGACGGTGCAGCTGAATTTAGGCTGTTTGGCAGCTACTGAAGAGTGCGCCGGCGAGGCTCTGTCGACGCTCGTCGCCGCGCCCATTGCCGAACAAAAGAGCGGAGACGCCACCACCATTGACAGCATTACTAATGAAGGAAACATCAATCACGACCCAAGCGAAAAAAATACAGCACCCATTGAAATTGCCAGTGTCCCATTAACGGTCCTACCATCAGCTCCGCAGTCCAATCTTTTCGCCGAGCATCCCATACTCGACTCACCAATACTGTCTGCAGATGTGTCGCCCACATTACGAAGGAACGATCTGGCCGCGCTTCAAGGTGGCATAACATCATCGCCTGAAGTCGCTGAAGGGCAAGTGGATGATCTAACCAGGCAGATCCTGTTAAAGGAAATTGAGTTAGAGCGATTTAACGTTCATTACACGATGGAAGTGGCTAAGCAGGGACGCTGGAAAGGTTGGCGCTACGGTCTTGCTAGTGAAGCTAATTCGTTGACTGGTTTAGCCGGTTCAATAGTATCTTTCGTGGAACGAGGCAGTCACCTTCGCAATCCTGACCATGTGAACAATGCGCACCAGGAATATGCAAATTTCGTTCCAATGATTGGAAATATTATCGGAGCTGGTGCTGCCGTTATGGAATTTGGCATCAACGAGTTTCACGATGTTGGTGCTAGAAGAAAAGGTTTTGCACCGAAGGCAGCTGTTGAACATGTTCGTTCTCTAAAAAGTGAGATCGATTCGCTTCTGGTGCAACGAGCCGCTCTGACTAGGGTTGAAGCAACAGCGCCTACACTTATTGGTCATGCCGAAATCGATGACGTTGAGGGTAAGGTTCTTAAAGATCTTCGAGATCAAGGGTTGCTTGAATTCGAGAGATTCCATATCGGTGCAAGAAAGCTGTTGGCTTTTCAGCAAATGCAATACACCTTCGATTTCTTGAAAAATACGACGAGCGCTATTGGCTATGAATTCGGCTATCTTTCGCTGCACAGGCATGATCGAAAGTGGAATTACCGCGGCGGTGTAATGTTCATCATATCCGGCGGATTGTACATGGGTGGTCCAATCTTGAGCCGCGTTTTCGCAAAAGGAGTTGGGGAAATGCATCGACATCGGTTGCTTCCAACAACACAAGATGCTGAAAATTCGAAGCTGGACCAACTGATAAGCGACCATGCTCAATTAGATCAACTATGCAAGGATACGAAGATCATTCCCTCAAGCGTAGAGAGATCTGTCGAGCGAGAGGCAATTTATGGATTGCATGAAAAGACGTTTCAAGATCAAATTCGAGATAGCGAAAAGAAGAGAGATAAGGCTAAGTTGGCTGCTACGCAAAACATCTTTGGCGGTCTTTTCGTTGGCACTACCAAAGTGGCATCGGGTGTGCTGTTTACAGTTGCAGGAGTTGACTATCAGGGCAAAGGCCATGTCAATAATCGTGGTACGAACAGCAACTTGTTTGCCGCTTCGGCAGCTGGGGTTCCAGGTACAGTTTATTCAATTCTAGACACGCTGCGCATCAACGTGAAAGGCGAGATTAATCGACATAACCTGGTTAAATCAGGGCGTCTACCAGCTCAATTGGCCGCAAAAAGATTGAGTGAACTTGACACTATGGAAGCACGTTTAAAGAGAAAGTAACAAAACGCCAGCCATCGACGGGCGAGCCAATTCCGCTGCTTTTTCTCCTTGAGCATGCGGTTTTTGGTTTGTACGGTGTTGTAGTTGATTCGTTGTATCCAAAAACTCTACGCCAGGGGACCTATCGAAAGGCTCTAGATTTTTCCTGATGAAGCATCCCTTGATCTGATCGTCAGGCGAGTTTCCAAATCCGCTGTGTGTTTATCTGTGATGGTGACTTTTGCTTTTTTCTTTACTAACAACTCAGAGTTTGGTGCAGTGCCTCTTGCTGTGAGAACTCCATGAATAACACTCCAAGGGTGCGGTGGGCAGCCGGGCACATAGACGTCCACAGGTAAGATTTTGTCTAGTCCATTTGCGTTTGCATAACCAGCTTTATGGACACCGCCTGAGATGGCACAACTGCCCATGGCGATCACTCGACGTGGCTCAGTCATAGCATCGTAACAACGTCTTAAGGCGTTTTGCATGCCTTTTCCAGCGGGTCCCGTGGAGATAAGAACATCGGCGTGTCGAGGTGATGCCACTATATGCACACCAAAACGATCAAGATCGAAAACAGGGTTAGTGCTCGCTCCGATCTCGAGGTCACAAGCTGTGCAACCTGTTGTGACTACTCGCGCATGAATCGATCTGTCGAAAAATCTCGGCGCCCTGGCTCCATTCTCGCTGCCGTTGGGCTCATTGCTTGCATTCGGTTCGCGCTTCGCGATGTTCGTCAGTATTAGCTCTTCGCGACTCGTTCGTGCCGTTTGAGTAGAAAGATTCTCGATCAACGTTCCTGTATTGCAGATCTCAGTACATAATCCACAACCTACGCATGCACCAAGATCTAGCTTGACGCTAGCCTCCGGAGAGCTATCTTTTATCTCAATTGCCTCTGTAGGACAAGTGCTGGCACATGCGTTACAGGCTTCTCCTATACAAGGGGATTGGGTTACGTAAGGAAGTCCGCGCGCGTTCTGCTCAAGAGGGGGGCAGATCTTTGTGGAAGTGGCGATTCCATTTTTCAGTAAATAAGTTAAAAGTTTTAGCATTTTACTGATACCTCAAAGATCATTGCCGCTATAAGACAAGGCCATACTCTTATTGCAGAGTGGAAAGTCGGCAATGAGATTGTTGCGAATCGCCACTGAAATCGCGGTCCAATTCGTAAAACTCGGATCTTTGATTGCGTATCGCTTGATGTTTCCGTTGCTATCAGTGAAGAGCAAATGGATCAACTCACCTCGGAACGCTTCAACTATTGCCACTCCGATCGCGTCGGCCGGTAACGCATCTGGCAGAATGATGTTAGTCTCGCCGCCTGGAATTTCTCGTGTTTCCGTCTCAATTAAGTCAAGGCTGCGCCAGAGTTCAGCGATCCGTACACGAGTGCGCCCCAGTATGTCGCCACTAGTTTCAACACTTACAGGGGGAGCTAGTTCTGGAAAGTTTCCGTGTTTAAAATGCTGCCTGGCATCGTAAGGCAGTCCGCATGCTCGGGCGATGATGCCGACCATGCCGAAGTCTTGAGCTAGCGATCTTGAAATGCGTCCGACTTCCATTCTTTCGCTGGCACTTTGGTTTTCCTCAAACATGGCAATGACTGGTTTCAATTCTTCATACAAGATGCGAACAGCCTTGTTTATTTCAGGATACTCGCCGCGCGAATCATTCCGCACGCCACCAGGAATTACGTAGAAGCGTTGAATTCTTGTGCCCGTCAGTGCTTGTCCTAACGCTAGAGCTTTGCCTCTCAGTCTGCTCATCGAAGACGATATTCCTAAAAAGCCAAGGTCATGGGCTGCACCACCAATGTCAATTATGTGCATCGCAGCACGTTCAATTTCCAACGCTAAAGTGCGCATTGAATTTGCCGCTGGTGTCACTTCGACGTCGAACAGAGATTCTATTGCAATTGCATGTGCTAACGAGTTTCCTATTGCCGTATCACTTGCGGCCGACTCCGCGACGAATCTGGCTTTCTGCCAGGGCACTTCTGTTATGCGTTTTTCTACGCCTCGGTGCAACCAACCAAGCTGCAGCTCAAGATTTACTATGGATTCGCCTAAGCAGCTAAAGCGAAAATGTCCCGGCTCAATTACGCTTGCGTGAATTGGTCCCACTGGAATTTCGTAAACTCCCTCGCCGCGAACTTGCAAGAACTGATACTGTTCCGGCGTACGAAATGTTGAGCTATGGGGCGTTTCTGTTGTACGTAGAGGAAAGAAGTCCTTCGCGTATGGTTCATGCAATAAGACTGGTTTAAGGCGAGGATGATTTTCAGGCAAGATGCCAAACATATCCCAGTTAACTCTCTCGAACCAGTGAACCTGCGGAAGCACGGCTGTCAGCGAGTTGTAACTGCTTTTATCAAGCGGAGACGTCCACAACTCAGTTTGTCCGGTTGCAGGTTGAAGAATCAAAGAAATTAGTTGATCCCCATCGATTGATGACAATAATCCGAGTCGCTGGTTATCTGCGGATAGGCTGATCTTTAACTCAGCACCAAGCTTATTTATAGGCACCGATTTTTGAAGCATCTTCATTGCAGTGCCCCCAACATTTCAGGTCTGATCAGTAGTCCAAGAATGAGCGAGAATATTAATAGAGCTGCTGGGATTAAGCTAGCGCGAATCGGTTGCACTGCTTGGAATTTCGGTAGAGGAGAGCCAAAAAGAATGCCCCCGATATGAGCGCAGATTGCAATGAAACTAACGGCGATGGCAATCATCAAGCCTGCGGCAATTCCCCATGATGCGGCATTGCCAGTGGCAAGAAGAATAAGCATCTCGCTTGTAAATGATCCAAATGGTGGTGCTCCAGTCACGGCAAGGGTTCCGAGCGCGAGCAGGATTCCCCAAAGAGGAGAGGATTCGACCAATCCATGCAGTCCCTTCAATTTCTTGGTGCCACTTGCTTGAGTGACATTGCCGGCGACTAGAAATAGAGAGGCTTTGGCGATACTGTGATTAATCGCTTGCAAGAAAAATAATGGACCGTTGCCGATGCCGATTGCCACTAGCATGATGCCTACATTTTCTATACTCGAATAGGCAAGCATGCGTTTCAGGCTGTGTTGGCGAATCAAGAAGAAGCTGGCCACCAACGTGCTGAGCACACCCATCCAGACCATCATTTCACCCATAAAGGCCCTGTTGCTGGGACTGAATAATTGCGATGCTCTCCAGATTCCGAACAATGCGCAATTCAATAGCGCCCCGGACAACATTGCAGAAGCTGGCGCCGGCGCCTCCGAGTGAGCGTCCGGCAGCCAATTGTGCAAGGGATAAATTCCAGCTTTGGTGCCGTATCCCACTAAGCAAAATATGAATCCAAGCTTAAGTAGCGGATAGTTGAGTTGACCTGCGTGTTCGATCAAAAGCGAGATCGTTAACGACCCATGCGGTATCGCGCCGTGTTGACTCGAGGCAAATATGAAGGCGGTGCCGAGTAGAGCAAAGGCGATACCGACACTGCATATAATCAAATATTTCCAGGTCGCTTCCACTGAATTTTTAGTTCTGTCGAAATACACCAGTGGTGAAGAGAAGAGGGTTGTTGCCTCAATGCTGATCCACATGAAACCGAAACTGTCGCACATGAATACTGAGATCATGGATAGCAAAAACATATTTACTGACGCGTAAAATAGTTTGACATGGTGGATGTTAGAGTCGGATTCCGCTTCGAAATAAATGCAGGCGTGGGTCAAGCAACTTGCCACAATTCCGGTCGTTAGAATTGCGAAGTAGGCAGCTAATTTATCGACCGCGAATGGTTCTACAAAAACGAGGTGCGTTTGCGAACCATGCAGCAGTGGCTGAAAGATGAAGATCAAAAGTGCCATTTCCAGCCAGGCGCCAGTGGCACTGAGAATTCGCGTTACTCGTGCAAACGGGATCAATAGGCTTAGAAGAGCGAGGCACAGAGGAGTTGCGGCTATTAATGCAATTGATTCCATGTTAGTCCCTTAATCCGGTTAGCAAACTGACGTCGATGTGCTCGAAATTCTTTTTGATGCGGAATAAAATCAGCCCGCAGATCATTACCCCTACTAGAACATCAAGCATGATGCCCATTTCGACTATCATCGGCATGCCGTTTGTTTGAGTCAGTGTGAAAAGGTAGATGCCATTTTCGATCACCAGAAATCCAATTATTTGACTCATCGCCGTTTTGCGAGTCAACATCAAGAGCACACCGGTGAACAAAATCGACATGGCCGCGGTGGCACCGATTCTGGTGTCACCTTCCCCGAGGATTGAAGGCAACTGAGTCGATATCAGGTAACTCAACCCCATGAGAGCGGCTCCCAGAAACATGGCAATGGGCGGTGTTAGGAATGCCGCACTTTCGCTGCGCACGCCAATGCGAATGCGCACCCAGTTCAAAAAGCAGGGAATGAAAATAGCTTTCAAAATGCAGATTGTCAAACCGACATAAAATAGATGAGTGTCGCTAGTTAGTTTCTCAATCCACCAGGTCTCGGCGGAAAGCAGGAACGTGTGTATCGAATAGAAGACTAGATTGTTTTTTATTTGCATCGAACCAAGCATCAGCACTGCTAACAAGGCAGAACTCAAAGCGATCAAATCGTAGATATTCATCGCCATTTCAAGCCCTCCAGATTGCGATGAATACGCTAACAATGGACATGACCAATGAGTAAGCAACGAATTCGGGAATCTTTGTCCAGCGCAGTTTGACATTCGTCGCTTCGATTAAGGCGATTGCGAACAGCAGTAAGAGCAGGCACAAAATGCTCGCGATGATTTGCACCGCGGCGCTGCTAGTCCACATCGAGGGCAGAGAATGGAGATAACATTGTCCAGCTAAGCCCAGTAAGACAATGATCTTTAAGCTGTGACCGTACTCGACCAGCAATAAATTGCGACCTGAATTTTCAAGCACCATTGCCTCGTGAACCATTGTTAATTCAAGATGCGTAGTCGGGTCATCAACGGGCATACGAGACAATTCAACTATGCTCGCCAGAAACATCCCTGTTCCGCATGTCAACCAAAGTGGGGAGTCATAATGAAGTGCTTGATTCGAAAATGAAAATACTTGACCTAAGTCACTGGTGTGCGAGACTGCCGCAAGTGACACAAAGCATAGAATTATTGCCGGTTCCACAATCACCGCCAGAGTCACCTCGCGACTGGCACCGAATCCTCCAAAGACAGAGCCAGTATCGAGCGCCGCTAGCACTGTCACTAAACGAATCAATGCGAATAAATAGATGATCAAAAAGAGATCACCACCCGTACAAAATGGCTTCAGAGATGACCATGGTGCTAAATATGCGATTAGAAGAATGCAAGCCAGTTGTACACATGATGAGCTGCGAAAAATCCAGCTTGAAAGATAGCTGACTGTTTCACCTTTGAAAAAAAACTTGCACAAGTCGATCAGAGGTTGATATATCGGTGCGCCGCGCCTATTTTGCAATCGCGCCTTCGTCTTGCGGATTAAGCCGACAGCCAGAGAAGGCATAACCAGTAAAAACAGAGAGAAACAAACCCACTGAAACCAAATGTTCATAATTGTGTACCGATGCATACGAGAAGAAGGATTGTTAGAAATACGTACAGTAAATGCACATGAATACTGCCAGTCTGCAGAGTCCCTAATATCCGACTGGCGGCGCCAAAAGCTGCAATGGACGGGCGGTATAAGTACTGCTCGATAATCGGAACCATGGAAGACTTGACGTCGATCAGTTCTGGGAAGTGACGCTTGTCTTTGCCACCAATTTTATTGATCACCTTGTATTGAAGCAGGGGCCTGAACATGATCGCTATTGGCTGGGAAAAGCTCGACCCTGTCTCTTCTGCACGCGATGGCAGGTTTCCATATCCGCAATCCCAGGTTGAGAATTGGCGCAATGCGTATTGTTTTCGATTCAGAATACTCAAATAGAAAAGTAAAATTAGCAGCAGACCGACTGAAGCAACGAATTTAGTCGGCAACGTGGCTAGAACGTTGCCTGGTTGTTGGGCTAACTCAAGTGCTGCCGCGGCTGGTACTATGCCGCGCAGAACGGGATCGAAAAATGCGATCAATTCGGGGGCGAAGATGCCCGAGAGTATGCACAGAGCCGCTAACGCAACTTGCGGGATAATCATCCCTGTTGGGATCTCGTGGGCATTTGTAACGGCTTCAGAACGCGGTCGACCGAGAAAAGAAATTCCGATCGCTTTCGCGAAACAAGCTACCGACATTGCACCTATCAGCGATAAAATTCCAACAACTGCAAATGAGAAAATTCTGTCCACTATCAAGTGAGATTGGAACGATAGTTGGAAGATGCTTTGATAAAGAAGCCATTTGCTTGCAAAACCATTGAATGGTGGCATCGCGCTGATCGATACAGCGGCAACAAAAAAGCATGCCAGAGTCCAGGGCATCCTTTTCGATAATCCACCCAGGCTGCCCAAATCGGTAGAATTGACAGCCTTTTCAATCGATCCAACATTCATGAATAGAAGTGATTTAAAGACGCCATGATTCAATGAGTGGAGTATCGACGCAGCCAGGGCAAGAGTTGCGATTGTCCACAAACCGTGAATTTGGCACAGCATTGATAGTGACAAACCGATGACGATCAATCCAACATTCTCAACTGAGCTATAGGCGAGCAGGCGTCTTAGGTCTGACTGCACGAGGGCGAATAAGATTCCCCAGATCGCCGAGATGGTGCCTAATGTAAGTAGAACAAATGCGAAAATTTCATTTGGCGCGCCTGATAAAACCAAAAGCCTGATCATTGCGTAGATAGCGACTTCGATTTTGAGACCACTTAGCAAAATAGCTACAGGTGCAGGTACTGACTCATATATGTAAGGCATCCAGCTATGAAATGGCCACAGCCCAGTTTTAATCGCCAGTCCGATAAACACGAGTATCGAAGGCATCAGCATGCCTGGCTGATTACAGTGCCATTCGGAAAAACTCCAGCTTCCACTTAAGTAGTGAAACCAAATGAATCCCGCTATTAAAAAGGTAGCAGATACTCGAGAGATGCCTAAATAAATGAGCGCCGCTTTCTGGGCTCTGCGTTTCTTGTGTTCGGCGACAACCAGAGCGACTCCGCTTATTGACATGATTTCCCAAAAAACTAAAAACGTAATAGCGTTGGCGCTTAAAATGACAAGTGACATGGCCATGACAAACGAATAGATGCTGAACCAGTAAAGTCCAGGCTGAATGCGGTCCTTGTAGCTTTCTAAATAGCCTGGCGAGAACAGAGCCACGGACGCGGAGATGGCGCCCAGCAATAAAAGAAAGATTGAGGACAATGGATCGATCGAGGCTTCCAAAGGTGTAAACAATAACTGTACATGCGAGAGCATTGTCCAAGTTACGTGGTCAGGCCAACCGGCCAACACGCCGGCAATCAATAAGAGACTGCCAACTAGTAAAAAATTTGAAGACCCCCGCTGCTTGATGCGAGCTTTTCCGACTAAGGCAACGAGCGCGCCTGCGCCCCAGACCATGTAGGCCGATGCGAGCACAGAAACTGAAATCGATTGGTCTAAATTTGTTGTTAGCATTCACTGTTACGTGCGCAGGTGGAAACGGCAGGCGCTGAGTCAGAAATTGATTTGCAAATCGCGGCAAGAAGAGCCGCCGTAAAACCCAAACTGAATAGCCTCAATATGGGTGACAACGGCTAGGTTAACAGTCGATTGTGATGGCAACGTGATCGGACGTTTTCTGAAGTCGCGCACATTGCCATCACATTTACTTGCTACTTTGTCAGTGATCGCCTCGAGCGGTGCGCTTACCTCTATGGCAGCTTAAAATAAATGAACACAACCATAAAAACACCGTCAACAACACCCACCGTACCAAAGGACCGATTGGCAGGTCTGAAAGAGAATTGGAAAGCGGATGTCGTTTCCGGATTCATTCTCTTCCTAATAGCGTTACCTCTGAGCTTGGGCATCTCGATTGCATCCGGCTTTCCTCCGCTCGCGGGTGTATTTGCAGCCGCGCTAGGCGGCTTACTCTGCTCTCAGCTGGGAGGATCTTTTGTCACTATCACCGGTCCGGCGGCCGGGTTGATCGTTGTCATCCTTGGATCTGTTGAGCGACTTGGCGGTGGAGATGCTGGTTACCATTGCGCCCTTGCGGCGATTGCCGTATCCGGCATCATCCTATTGATACTCGGTCTTTGCCGGGCCGGTTCACTTGCACTGTTCGTTCCGGCTTCGGCTGTGCATGGAATGTTAGCAGCGATCGGATTGATCATCATCGCCAAAGAATTGCCGCTCATGCTCGGTGTAAAAGCACCGGCCAAGGCACCACTTGAATTATTCGCTCAAACTCCTCACATGTTGATGACAATGAATCCAGAAATAGCTTTGATCGGCTTTGTTAGCCTAGCTATATTGATTGTCCATGCGCTGATCAAGCACAAAGTCGTCAAAGCGATTCCAGCGCCAATGCTGGTTGTTGTCGTTGCCACTTTGATGAGCGCTTATTTTGGTTTCGGCACGCAACACGAGTATTCATTTGCGGGGCAGCAATATCTTGTCAATCCGGACAAATGTCTGGTTCGCATACCTTCGAATGTGTTAGAAGGCATCACATTTCCAGACTTCAGCAAAATAGCCTCCGGTGCATTTTGGTTTTCTGTTATGTCTATCACGCTGGTGCAAGGCGTCGAAACTTTGCTTACCGTTGCAGCGGTAGACAGGCTCGATCCATTCCATCGTAAATCAAATTGGAGTAAAGATCTCGGGGTGGTTGGTTCCGTCAGTACGCTCTCGGCGTGCATCGGCGGATTGCCAATGATTTCTGAAATTGTTCGCAGTATGGCAAACATCAGTACTGGGGCAAAAACGAGATGGGCTAACTTCTTTCACGGTTCGTTCATGATTGTTTTTGTGTTTTTCGGTGCCGCCGTTATTCAATTAATTCCTCTTTCTGCTCTGGCTGCCTTGCTTATTTTCACGGGATATCGACTGGCTTCTCCACGTGTCTTTAAACAAACACATCAACTCGGCAAAGAGCAAACGGCTGTTTTTCTCATCACTATCGTCGCCACACTGGCAACTGATCTTCTAATCGGGGTGGGTGTCGGCATCTTGGCGAAACTATTACTGCATATTTTCAGGGGTGCACCAATAAAAAATCTCTTCGTTCCTGACATGAGTGTTGTGCCTGTGTCGGACGAAGAATATCTGGTTACTGCTCGAGGCGCATTTATATTTTCGAATTTCATTGCCACAAAGAATCGCTTGGACAAAATTCCAAAAGGCAAACGAGTGCAACTCGATTTAAGCAAAACTAAGCTCATCGATCACACAGTGATGGATCATCTTCATCATTATGCGGCCGAGTATGCGGAAACAGGAGGGCAGTTCAAAATTAGCGGATTGGACCAGCATTCAACGGCATCTCAGCATCCTCTTGCTGCCCGCCGATTACGTCTTAGTTAATGCTCTATACTGTTAGCGTATCGGTATCGAAATGCGACGGACGATGGCTAAAATTCTCCTTGTGGAAGATGAACATGATTTAGCGATGCTGGTGCACAACTGGCTGGAAGCTGAGCTTCACTTGGTCGAGATCGTTAACAACGGTTTAGATGCGCTCAATTGTCTTGAAGTCAATTCGTACGATCTGATGATTCTAGACCTCTTACTTCCCGGTCTTGATGGACTGCAAGTCTGTCGTAAGTACCGGGCAAAGAAGGGCGCTATGCCAATTTTGATGCTGACAGCGATGAGTTCTGTGGACGAAAAAGAAATTGGTCTGGATGCGGGTGCAGACGACTACCTGACAAAGCCGTTTCATCTCAAAGAACTGGCGGCACGCGTACGCGTTCTCTTGCGACGCCCACTCTCAGTTATGTCTACCAGCTTGACTTTGAGAAACGTGACCATGGAAACGTTAGAGTGCGTCGTTAAAAAAGATGGACAACAAGTTCACCTGTTGCCGAAAGAATATCGACTGCTCGAATTTTTTATGCGACATCCCAACCAAGTCTTTAGCGCTGAACTTTTGTTTGATCGCGTCTGGGAATCTGATGCGACTGCCTGCCTTGATACTGTTCGTGGACATATCATGAGATTGCGCAGCAAGCTCGACACGCCGGGGCAGCCATCAATTATTGAAACAGTGAGAAGAATGGGCTACAAGTTGCATACAAGCGATGCTTGAGCAGCTTCGATGGCGTTTGACATTGTGGTTCATCGGGCTCTCTATATTCTTGTATTTGGTTTTGAGCATTGCAGTGGTGCTTGTCTTTGATTCTGGGCTGAATTCTCTTCTCGATGATGAACTGCGGGTGGTGGCACGTGAGGTGCGGCCGACGATCGATTATAAGGGGGGACGACCTTCGCTAAAGACTTGGGCCGGAAAGGCAAAAGAGCGCGACATCGAGCTTTTGGCGACCGTGCAACTCTACGATAGCGGCGGCAAGTTGATTGAAAAGTATGGGCCGCCGGGTATCGAGCGACTGGCGCAAGGTAACACGACTGTCCGCGACGAACAGTCGGGGTTGACTGTACGCTCTCGCTCAGTAAGCTTGGTCGTGCCAGGTGGTGACAGATCTGGTTTTCTTCAGGTTCAATTATTGATGCATGGAAAAGATGCGACCATGAGGCAGTTGATCAATACGATTGGACTTCTAGCACCATTCCTTTTAATCGGTCTTGGCGTGTGCGGCTACTTTTTTGCAGGAAAAGCCCTGAAGCCAACCGAGGAGAGTCTCTCAATATTGCGGCGTTTCGTCGCCGATGCCGGGCACGAATTCACAACGCCCGTCTCGATCATTCTGGCAAGCGTCGAGACTTTAGAAATGAAGTTACGCGAAAAGGGTATGGAAACCGATATTCTCTTAGTGATCAGCCGCGCAGCAGAACGGATGGCACACTTAGCCAAAGACCTGGTCATTCTGGCAAGGATGGAGAGACCTCAGTCAATTTCGCCGCTTACACCGGTCGTGATTACGGATTTGATCAAGTCTGTCATCGAGGAACTTGAGCCGGCTGCTAAAGCGAAGAACATCAAAGTGGAAATGAGCGATCTTCAGCACATTCGTATTATGGCCCATGCTGATTCGCTGCGAACTCTGTTTTTAAATCTATTGAAAAATGCAATCAATTATACAGAATATGGTGGCAGTGTCGTAATCGGTCTAGAACGAATTGGTGGCTGCATTCAAATTATCATCGATGACACTGGCATAGGCATTCCTGCCGAGAGCTTAGAGCGTATATTCGAGAGATTTTATCGGGTAGACAAATCGCGTTCACGAGATGCCGGTGGATCTGGACTTGGATTGGCCATTGTAAACGCGATCGTGCAAGCGCACCAAGGCAGCATTCGAGTTGAGAGCACCGTCGGCAGAGGCAGTAGATTTACTGTGACGCTTCCTTTGAGGACGAAGAGCTCTGGACCAGCTTTAATCAGTTGATTACTTTGAACTTTCACCGTGAACTAGCCAATCGCCTTCTCACTCCATCGCTTTCTGGCGATGCCGCCCGCAGCCTTGACCGGCAGATCTCTTTCAATTCCATAGTACGCGTAGCTTCACCAGAACGTGGCGCCGGTGTTCAACAGGGCCTCAGGCTTGGGGGCATGTTCTAAAGGATCATTTGGGGAATTCTCGGCCGAACGTTCTGCGGAGTGTTCCACTGGATGATGCTCCGGGGGATGCAAAGATCGGTGTTTTTTCCACTCGTGAGCTAACTTTGATTGCTTATTGAGCACTGCGAAAACCTTGCGTGTTTCCTTCCATTCAGCGGCTAACGAGATTTCAGCCTTCTCGTATTCAATTCGGGCTTGGTCGACATCTTTGCCGGCACCGATCCGCTCAATAAAGAGTTCCAAAGCTCGGGCGTACAAATCTCGCTTTGCTTCTACCGTCTTTGAAAGCAATGCAACTTTGCTGAGCGCATGGTCGGATAAATCGTCAGTGGAACCGCTGGGCAGTTCTGTCCTACGCAATATTTCGACTACCTCGTCCTTCGTTTCTGTGGCGAGAGCCGGAAGGCATCCAGCGGCGATACACAGGGCGATAAGAGGAATTGCTCTCGTATAAAACATTCAACTTTTCCAACAGCGGTAACGTACAAATTTTAGAGACTGAGATCCCAATCGTTAGGTTCCAATTTATCTCTGCACAAATTTGCTCATACCGTTGTGCTCATAGATTGTCAGGAACTCCGCCCTGGTGCTGAAATCCGGAATGCGACCGATATCCATCCGTTTCAAGGTGACATTAAAAGGTTGGTCGCCGCGAAGCATTTCTAGTTTGACTTCCGTTCCGGGCATGCCCGTAAACCAATCCCAAACTTCTCTAGGTGGAAGATCGAGCGTTGACTTGCCATTTACTGATGTAATCAGATCGCCTGGTCTAAGATCGGCTTCAGCAGCTGGCATACTGGGAAACGATCTTAATACTGCGACATAAGCTCTTTTCCCAATCGGCATGTTCATCAGAAAACCACAGACACCATATCCGGTGTCGCGCTCGGCGTATAACTTCTGCATCCCTCTGCTGCTGCCCCCGCCGAACATTGCCTTTAACATTAGCAACGGGTCGATTGCGCCGAATGTGCCGCTACCGCTGCTTGTGCTGGTGCTGGTAGTGATGTTGTTGACGCTCGTGGTGACGTTGGTTCTGAATGTAAACGTATTCATGAATATCAGCGGACCACCGCGTTGTTGACCTTCTTCTCCGGATAAAGCCGGTTCGGAGTTGTCGGACGTCTCCTCTTTAAGTGCTTGCTTACTCGCCTCTAATTTGTGAATCTTCGATGCGGTCGTATCGTCTGTGGTTGGAGTCGGCGTCGGGTTCGCGGGCGCCGTATCGATCTGCGGTGAAAGGGATTTCAGTTCGACGTTATCTGCCGCAAATGTTGCCAACTGCGACGAGCTAAGGGACAACAGTGAGGCGAGCAGCGTTCCGACTCTAAAAACGTTGGTTTTGGACTTGCTTTTGGACTGAAACATGATATTCCCTCGAGCTTTGCTGTGACAGCACGGAGAATTGGATTTCGATCCCATCCTTACACCTAATTGTCGAGATTCTGTGAAGTGGTGGAAAGGTGCCCAGATTCCCTTCGACATAGGTCTTACTTCTGGTTTGCGGATTTTAGGAGTTTTCTTGGTTTTCATAGATCTCGGTGCCGACGAGGTCCATAATGCCTACATGCAGAGTCAATATTATGTGGAATCCTGTGATCAGCCTTCACCGGTAGATGGATGTGGGCTGAAAGCAGCCAGATGCGGGCCCGATGCCCGCACCCCCAGGGTTCGAAAGCCTTTCCAGCGCTTCCTCAGGGTCGTTATGTGCGCTCTTTTAACTGGTTTCCTCGTCAACGTCGCCGCTTTGGCGGGAAATGAGCTGGTGCCTAAGCGCGTCAAGTTGGCTAGTGGCGTCGTCTACACTCTTTTTCCGCAGGGTAACTTAGCCTTTGATTTCGTTGTTGCGCGACCTTCTCCGATGCGAGCCGACATCCAGTTGTGCATTCCTGCAGCCTTCACAACTCCTCACCACCAAATTGACGGAATCTTTATCAGCAACGGCGCGATTGGAAATGAAAATGCGGTCAATAAAGATCTCGGTGGTGCAATCATAATAGAGAACGGAAAGTGCAGATTATTTTCGTTAGACAAAGGGGCTGCCTTAAACGAGGAAGTTTTGCGTGGCGTGCAACAGGCGCAAGGATCGCTGTTTCAGCAATTCTTGATTGTCCACGAATGCAAACCGGCTTCGTTCAAAGACACAAGGAAATTTCAGCGACGAGCAATCTGTGAAACCAGCAAAGGTACTTTTGGCATTGTTGAAAGCGATAGGCCAATTTCGTTTGCCACTTTCAACGATGATCTCGTTGCACTTGGCATTAAAGAGGCGCTGTACGCCGACATGGGCGCTTGGGGCGAGGGCTGGTATCGCAATGCCACCACGGATAAAATCATAAAGATAGGCTTGGATCGATCCCTAACTAATAAGCAGAGCAACTGGCTGCTTTTGAAAAAGTCAAAAAATGTTGAACAGGCGCGACGCGCTTTTCCGATCCGCATGCATGGCCGCGATACGCCGGGATCATCGTCTCGCCCATAATCCGTTCATCTGGCAAAAGGACAGTAGTGAACCCACCAGACGCCTCCATTCACGTCGAAACTCTGCTTGCATTGCTGCTTGTTGCTTCTGCTACGGCGGTAGTAATTAAGTGGGTGCGCGTGCCGTACGCTGTTGCCCTTGTTATAGCCGGGCTGATTATCGGTTTATCAAAAGTCATGCCACCAGTGTCGATGACACCTGAACTGGTTTTGCTGATTTTTTTGCCTGCGCTTTTATTCGAAGCCTCGTGGAACATGGATATCGAAGCGCTTCGCCGGGACTGGCTTTCCATAGGCGTATTAGCCACCGTTGGCGTGATCGTGTGCATGTTCGCAGTTGCCTCGATTTTACACTTCGTTGGAGGCATGAACATGCAAACATCATTGTTGTTCGGCGCAATGGTGTCGGCAACAGATCCCGTCTCTGTTATTGCCTTGTTTCGACAGATGGGCATCGACAAGCGTCTGACGATGATTCTAGAAGGCGAAAGTCTGTTTAATGATGGTACTGCCGTGGTGATGTTTCAGATGATGCTTGTTCTCGCACTTTCTGGCGGGGAATTTTCTCTAGCCAACACCGTAGGCAGTTTTTGCTTTGTAGTTTTCGGTGGCGCCATACTGGGAGCCATTACCGGATACGCAGCCTCAAGAATAACGAGCGCCTTTGATGACCATTTGCTCGAAATAACACTAACTATGGTCACCGCATATGGTTCTTACCTGCTAGCAGGTTATTTACATGTTTCGTCCATAATTGCCGTCGTGGCGGCGGGCATCGTTGTTGGCAATTATGGAAGCAGAACGGGAATGTCAACGACGACTCGCTTCGCCGTCAATTCGTTTTGGGAATACGCGGCATTCCTCGTCAATTCATTGCTCTTTTTGTTGATCGGATTGCAAGTGCAACTTCCTTTGCTGATAAAGCATGCGAATGTAATTGGCTTGGGAGTGCTCGCTGTCTTCGCTGCCAGGCTTCTCGTCGTTTATGGCATCTGCCCATTTGTTTCGAGTAAGCGTTTACCAATTCCTGGCAAATGGCGGCACTTGATGTTCTGGGGCGGTTTACGTGGTGCCTTAGTAATGGCGTTAGCGCTTAGTCTTCCACTTGCTTTTCCGGCTCGCGAAGCAATCATCAATATGACATTCGGCGTGGTGCTTTTCACATTGCTAGTTCCCGGCTTAACCATGGAACCACTTGTAAGATTTTTGGGTATGGCACCGAAGGAAGAGAAGCCTATGGTGACAGTTTGATTGAGTCGTGGCCTTGTTTATCAACTTGCCAATGAGATTGAAACATTATCAAGTCCGTTTCAAAGGCTGTAGGGCGAACCATTACGTCTCCGATAAAGGGATCGTCGAATGTGTACAGCAGAAAAATATTTAGACTAATATTAAACGTCACCATTCCCGTCATGATCACCTGAAGTTTCGTATTTTTTGCGCCAAAGAAATAAGTAAACATGATTGTGGCTAAGCCGCCCATGATCAGAACCCACCAAAGCGTTTGAGGCAATCCGTTGTGCAGCGCCTCGATCCGCAACCGACGTGCGTCGCTCATGGCTGTAAGCGATGACAGCAACGATTGGTGTACATTGCTGTCACGCTGAGTCTTGGGTTGATATAAAACGCATTCCTGCCAAATTTCCCTATACGTTCTAATTGTTGGAACGCTGATATTTTTCTTGCCAAGTAGCGGCCATTCTTCGGTAACTATTTGATCAGCATATTGGATGCACAGCCTGCGCAAGTTTGATTTGCTTTGCTCTTGTAAAGAGCCGGCGATGTTGAAGATGTCTGCGAGTGAGGCGGCCTCTTGTTGGACGGTGTTACGGGCTACTTCAAAACGTTGCATAGCATTACTAATCATGAAACCAAGCAAAACGGCAAACATCATGCCCACCGTTTGAGAAAGCGGATCGGTAACGTCGTGATGAATTTTTAAATCCGTAGCTTGCACGAAATATTTAACCGCTAGCAGTCCGCCAATAGACAAAACGACTGCAGCGATAATGGACGTTATTCCTATAAGCGCGCTAATTCCCAAGTGTATACGCCCCACAGTACCGTGCAAGTGATAATACCCCGAACTGACTGTCGCTTTCATGGCAAATCGTCATGCCACCACAGGCGGCGGCCCAGTGCCGCCTTTGTTCATGCCGACAAAACGGGGCTGTTGAAAGCGAAAGCGGCTTATGCAAAATGGTCAATGGCTAAATTGCCATTGACCACTTATATTAGCTTGTCGTCCAAGAGGTCTCTCTTTTAGAGTGGCCCGTCTTGCTTTTAGAGCCCGATCTTAAAAAGGATAGTTATTGGTATTTTCAACAAAAATGCCAATCCCTTGGCCGCCGTTGATGCTGACGTTCTGGATCAAAACAACTCCGCTTCTCACGTATACCAGTCCGAACTCGGTGACATTGCCTTGTATGCCTAACTGATCTGCTGTGAAGGTTGAAGTCATGAATCCTTCAGTCAGAGTAGCCGCAGTTGAAGTAGATGAGGAATTGAAAGCAGCGTTGAACGTGTTCAAGGCAGCGTTGGTAGCTAGCAAACCGGACGTAACTGGCAGCAGTCTGGATCTGTGTCCGTTGTTGTCAACAATTGCCAGAAGAGGCGCCTGAGTGAAGTCGTTTGTGACAAGACCTGTGGTGCCACTCAGAGGAGAATACTGAAAAGAAATACTGTTTATCGGTACGTTTCCAGGATTTGGAAAGGCAATTCCGGTGCTCGCAAATTGTGGATTTGTGGAATTTTCGAAACCCGTCATGACAATCTCAAGTTGGTTAGTACCTTGGAGAGGTGTGGGCGTGGTTGTGGTTCCGGTACTCGAACCGATCCGATCAGGGTTGCCAAAGGAAGGTCTGCCGGCACCAAGGAATCCCTGGGATCTAATTGAAGTACCATCAGGGTTTAAGCCACTAAAGAAGTTGAAAAGGTTGAGATTGATAAGCGCAGTGGTAAACAAGGCAGTGTTTCCAGCGACAAAGGGTTGTCCAATAAATTGAACTGGTGTGCTCTGTGCAGATGCGCTAACCACCGATGCGCAAAGGCCTAAGGTGGTGCAGATTGATAAAACTACTTTACGCATTGTTTTCTCCAGCAAGTGAAAGTTGTTGTTGTTCAAAAATGGACCAAGCAACATATGCTTCTAATTGCTTGGTCGATGGTTGCTTGGATAGTAACCGCCGGTCGATCATTGAATCGTATATATAGTAGACTAAAATGTCGTTCATAGTCTTCGCCTTATATTAAAAATTTCTGTGGACCAAGCTAAGATCGAAAATATGAGGCAGGAACGGCAATTCAGGTGCTTAACCAAGTCTCCTAATTGAGTGTGGATGTCCGATAATTTGTTGGATCAAGTCTCCGTATTTTCAATCATGCACAGAAAAACGCATTGTTAATCTGCTTGATTTCTTGAATTTATTTTCGATGCATGTCAACAAGTAAGACGAGTTCGTTGACAAGGCGTTTCGAATCAAATGGCAAAAGTTCGCGACCGTGCAAAATGTGCTGTTGAAGGCAGTGATTCACAATAGTACCGATAAAAACTCGGGCGAATGAATCGGGATCCGTAAACTTGTAGTCACTTTGGCTCGTTATAAGTGTCACCACTAGCTCCAAAACAGGCTTGACGGTTGTGTCCGTGAACAGTTTGGCAAGTTCAGGGAATCTTTCCGCTTCTCCGATCATAGTGCGCACGAATCGAATGTGTTGAGGATCTTGGTGGCGTCTCAAAATCGTTTCGGCGATTTCTCGCAGCACCGCTGGCAGTGGCTGGCCGATCATCTTCGGTTTTTTCAAGGCATTTTGCACGTAATCAACTGTAAGAGTTTTGATCACTTCCCTGAAAAGTGATTGCTTGTCTTGAAAGTGACTGTAAATAGTTTGTTTGATGACGCCTGCACGTTCCGCCACTAAATTCATGCTGGCGCCTTCGTAGCCAAGTTCTAAAAAAGTGTCAAGCGCGGCCTCTATGATCTGAGATCTTTTTTTCTTAGATGCTTCGGAAAGATCAAGCTCTCCTGATTCAGTCCAAAACTTTTTTATTTCGCGACGAGACTTCGGCGGATTCGTCAAATTCGATTTGCTTTGGCTCGACTTCTTCATATGAATCTCGTGTCATACCGATCGGTATGGTAAGATAATACCTCAAGTTCAGGAAGTTTGCATGGATACAAGCAACGATTCGAGTTTAGGTCAGGGCGCCAGTAAAGCGATTGCCCCTGTTTCAACGCCTGATGACAAGCCGACTTCTGTCTCCTCAGCCAAAGCTAGACCCAATTTTAAAATGATTTTGCGTATTGGCCTGCTCCTTCTTGTCTTGGCTGGGTTGGGCACATTTTTTTTCTTCCGCAACAAGCCGGAAGGCAAGCCCGGTTGGCTAAGAGTCAGTGGAAGATTGGAAGGTTACGAAACCAACGTTGGCGCTAAGATCGCCGGTCGAGTTGAGTCCATATCCAATCGAGAGGGCGAAGAGGTCAAAGCAGGGCAGCTTTTGGTTAAGCTGAGCGATGCAGACATTCAGGCTCAGTTGCGTGGTGCCACCGCGCGCTGGGAGCAGTCGCATGAATCGATTAAGGAAGCGGAAGCACAGCTTGCGGCCGCTCGTGAGCAAGTTCAACAATCCAAATTGAACGTCAGTCAAGCGCGCGAAGATGCACAAGGAAGAATACAGCAGGCGCAAGCGAACGTAGCATCCCAGCAAGCGCTTTACGCTCAAGCGGTAGCGCAAGAAACTCAAGCCAAAGCAGATCTTGATCTCGCCAAAATAAGAATCAATAGATACGACGAGTTAGTGGTGCAGGGTGCGGTGACGCAAGACGAAGCGGATCAAGCGCACAGTACTTTTAAATCGGCAACAGCAACTGTAGTTGCCCGACAAGCTGCGGTTTCATCTGCGGCAAAGCAAATCGTCGCTGCCCAAGCTGCTTTGACGCAAGCGCGTAGCAACTCTCTGAATCCGCCAATTCGATTGAGTCAGCAAGAGTCCAATCTGAAAACAGTAGCGCAAAATGAAGCTGCTGTTTCAAGAGCCAAGCTCGAGGTGCGCAATGCCAAGGCATCGATCGATGAAATTCAATCCAATATCGATTATTTGAATATCAAAAGTCCTCAGCGTGGCATCGTCACCGCTCGAACAGTAGAACCCGGCGCTGTGGTTGCGGCCGGACAGACAGTGATTTCGTTGATCAACTTGGACACGATTTTTCTGCGCGGCTACGTTCCCGATAGTGAGATTGGAAAGGTGCGGCTGAACCAAGCGGCGCTGATTTATTACGACTCAGATCCCAAACACGGTATTCACGGAAAGGTGATCGAAATCGATCCAGAGGCCAGTTTTACACCAGAAAACATATATTTCAAAGATGATCGCGTCAAACAAGTTTTTGGTATCAAAATCATGATCGAAAACCCGGACAATTATGCCAAGCCTGGCATGCCTGCCGATGCAGACATTGATGTAAGCTCGGGTTCTGGAGCCAAGAATAGTTGAGCAGTGCGGTGATACCTGTTAGCAACAGATCCACTTCGCTTGTAATTGAAGTTAATAATTTGACCAAGAATTACGGCAACTTTGAAGCCGTAAAAGGAATTTCATTTGCCATCGAGCGTGGTGAAATATTTGGATTGATTGGACCAGACGGTGCCGGCAAGACAAGTACATTTCACGTGCTTGGTGGAGTAATGGATGCCACTTCAGGTGATATCAGTATTTTGGGACAAACGCCCCGGCTGGCTCGAAAAAAAATTGGCTACTTGACCCAGCAGTTCTCTCTTCATTTAGATTTGAGCATTGACGAAAATTTGGTTTACAGCGCTGGAGTCAGGGAAGTTTCGGATGACCAATTCCAAGTTCGAAGTAAGCGATATTTGGAGCTTATGGATCTTTATAAGTTCCGTTCGCGACTGGCTGGTCAACTTTCAGGCGGCATGAAACAAAAGCTTGCGTTGTGTTGTGCGCTCGTTTCTGCTCCTGAAATTTTGCTGTTGGATGAACCGACAACGGGCGTTGATCCAGTATCCAGAAGAGAATTTTGGGACGTGCTCGCCGAGGTCGCTGCAGAGGGAGTGACCACCGCCGTGGCAACCCCGTATCTGGACGAGGCTGAACGATGCAACCGCGTGGCGCTGATCAACGACGGAGTGATCAAACAAATCGGTACACCTCGTGATTTGATTGCCTCGCTCGGCATGCACCGCTTAGAGGTACATTCGATTGAACTGACAAAACTGCAAGGTGCTTTAACGAATCAGGCAAATAAGTCACGTGTCATATCCGACGTTCAAGAGTTTGGTGACCGTTTAGACGTCCTCACCCCGGATGTTGCTGAAGGCACGGCATTCGTTCAAAATCTGGCTAAACAAGAGGGTGACGATCATCCAAGCATCATCGTATCTGAACCGAGTTTGGAAAATGTTTTTGTTAGTACGTTGCGTTCTGGAACCGCGCACGACTCGAACGACAGATCCTATAAATTTCGTGACCGCCCCCAGAAAAATTCACAAGCAGGGAAACTAGCGATAGGTGCCGACAATATCGGTATTCATTTCGGTAATTTCCAAGCCGTCAAGTCTGTTAGCTTGAAGGTCGGCTATGGAGAAATCTTTGGATTGCTTGGTGCAAATGGCGCCGGTAAAACAACGACGATTAAGATGTTGTGTGGACTGCTCACTCCGAGCCAGGGACAGATGGTATTGGCAGGTGCAAAAAGCGATTTGCGCAGTTCTGCTCTGCGGAAGCGCATCGGCTATATGAGCCAAAAATTTACGCTTTACGATGACTTGAGCGTCAAAGAAAATCTGGAATTTTATTGTGGTGTGTACGAAGTCACCGACAATGAGCGACGCGAGAAAATAGACTGGGCCTTATCCAGTTGCGGATTGAAAGGACAAGAAGGATTACTGACGAAATCTCTTCCTGGTGGTTGGAAGCAGCGTCTCTCCTTCGCGGCCTCTGTTATGCACCAACCGGAAATTTTGTTTTTAGATGAACCAACGTCTGGGGTGGATCCTCTGGCCCGCCGCCAGTTATGGCAATATATCAGGCAATTTGCTCGCAACGGCACCGCTGTATTGGTGACCACACACTTCTTGGAAGAAGCAGAGCATTGTCAAAATCTAGCATTTATGGTGGCAGGTGAAATTGTGGTGCAGGGTTCTCCCTCGCAGATTAAACAGGCTCAGCCAGGTAAGTTGGTAGAGATCCTTGTCGAAAATACACAAGAGGCGGCGCGAATAATACGTGAGAGCGTGGATGCTTGGAAAGTTTCCATCTTCGCCGATGCGCTGCACGTTGCCTTGGAAGAACCGGAGAAAGAATTGCCGGCGATTCTGCAAGCGTTGAAAAATGCGGGCGTGAATGTGATTAGAAGTCGAGATATTGGTTTTTCTCTCGAGGACGCTTTTATCGGCATCGTTCAGAGAGCGAGCGATAAGAATCAATGAAGAAACTAATGTCTCAATGCAAAAAAGAATTGACTCAGTTTGTTCGCGACAAACTGACTGTGGCGCTTGCTTTTGTGCTGCCA
This sequence comes from Candidatus Melainabacteria bacterium, assembly GCA_003151275.1. The sequence goes on along the minus strand of PLXC01000094.1, from coordinate 63,959 downwards.
TTGCTTAGCTTGCTGCTATTTGGCTACGGCGTTCGATTGGAAATCAAAAACATATCGCTGGTTGTTCAAAATTACGATAATGGAACACTCAGCGCTGATTTGATCGATAGGATTTTTAAGAATTCCCAATTCGATGCGCATAAGTGGAATGGTAAGCATCCGCTGGAATCGGCTATGGATACCGGTTATGCTAAAGCAGCCGTGATCATACCGCCGGAGTTTTCGCGAGAAATACGCAGCGGTCACCAGGCGCATTTTCAAGTTTTCGTTGATGCGACAGACGTGAACAACGCGCGAGTGATCAAGAACAGTATTATTGGAACTACCAATGGTTTCATTGTGGCGAACCACCTCTCAGTCGATCATCCTATTTTTAACACAGACATTCGTTTATGGTTCAACCCAGGTCGTAAAGAGAGTTTGTATGTGGTACCCGGAGCATTGGCCGTGTGCTTGTGGATTTACCCCTCGCTCCTTGCTGCTTTGGCGATGGTGCGAGAGAAGGAATCTGGCACCATCTTGCAGGTCTACGCATCCAGCATAACTGCAGTGGAATTTATTGGTGGAAAAATTCTTGCCTATCTTATTGTCGGCTTTCTTGAGGCTGTCTTCCTCATTTCGGTAGCGATGGTGTGTTTCGGTATTAGCTTCGTCGGCGATCCGACTCCGTATGTTTTGGGCGCCTTGATGTTTGTGCTCAGTTCCGTATGCTTTGGCACCATGATTGGCACTCGCACGAACTCGCAAAGCACTGCGGTGCAGGCGGTTGCTACGGGAGGTTTCACCACTGCTCTCTTGCTTTCAGGATATTTATATCCGATTAGAAATATCGTTTACCCACTCTCATACGTCACCGTGTTGGTGCCAGCACGGTGGTTTGTGCAGTTGTCTCGTGACGCCTTTGTCCGCGGCGGCGGCTGGATTTACGATTGGTACCTGCCCTTGATTTTAGCAGCCAGCGCCATATTCTTTTTTCAAATCGCAAGAAAGAATCTCAGCAAGATGCAACTTCAATCATGAACATACTCGATAGATTATTCAAATTCTTGTTCGGCGAGCGATTGCGTGCACTGATCGTCAAGGAAACAAAGCAAATACTGCGCGATAAGCAACAGCTGTTTCTCTTGATGTTTCCTCCAATCGTGCAAATCTGTCTTTATGGAGCGGCTCTCAATCCTGATGTTCAATATCTCCGGATAGGTGTGATTGACGAATGCAAGACGTACAAAAGTCGGGAATTGGTGTCAGCCATTGTCGAAAATCGTGTGTTTAAAATTGAACCCGTGCAAGACAACCTTGTTGCTCTGACAAAGGCGATTGAGCGCGGCAAGCTTGATGCAGGACTAGTGATACCACCAGATTTTGATCGGCTAATTAGTCAAGCGCGTCCGGCTTCCTTGCAAGTGATTTTGGATGCGGTCGACGCCAACACAGCCGGTATTGCTCAGGTCTATTCCACGCAAATGATCAACATGTTCGGAAATTTGCTTGAACAGCGCCGACCGCCCCCGGTCAAGGCAGATGTGACATATGTCTACAATCCGGGGTTGGTCTCATCCTGGTTTTTTATTCCAGGCGTTCTCGGTTTAGTGTTGACGTTAACCGGAACCTTGGTCTCGTCGGTCACTCTCGTTAAGGAAAAGGATTCAGGAACTCTGGAACAACTTTTGATGACACCAGCGGAATCTTGGGAGATTTTGGTCGCAAAAATAATTCCTCTTTTGGTGATGCTAAATGGTTCGGTTCTACTCGCCGTGACCTTAGGACGCGTGGTGTTTCAAGTGCCATTCCGCGGCAATTTCTTCACGTATATGTTCGCATCAAACATTTACATCTTTGTTGTCATCTCGATCGGCATAATTCTCGCGACAATTTCTAAAAATCAACGTCAAGCTATTTTGACCTCATTCTTTTTCAACTTGCCGCTAATTCAATTATCCGGAGCTTTGTCCCCGATTGAGAGTATGCCTGACTTCTTTAGATATTTGACCTACTTAAATCCGTTACGGTATTACATACAGTGCGTGCGTAATATTTTGCTCAAAGGTGTGGGGCTTGATGTGATTTGGAAAGATTTAGCAATCTTGTTGTTGTTTGCAACGATTCTGCTTTCATTTAGTGCCAGTCGCTTTAGGAAACAACTTGACTAATGTTAATCGTTATCACACGGGTTCTTGCGCTGTATCATACCGGTTGGTATGATCGATTGATGTTTAGGAAAGCAAGCTATTGGCGCAATTGCGTGATTGGAGCAACCGGGCTGCTCGTCCTGGGTTGGCAGTCAGTCAAAGCAAGTGATGATTTGCCGCTTCGTCCTCCATACCCTCAGCCTGAAAAGTATGGCAGCTCTCAATCAGGCGATCCAGGCTCACTTGGGCGAGCAAGTGATGTCGGAAACAGTTCTTCTGCGCATTTAAATGATGCCGGCTCTGCTCGCGCAAGCGCTACTGTTCAAGGACTGTCTGAGGATTATGATGAACATTTGAAGAACTTGAAGCGCGCGCCGAGATCACAGCCAACCCCAGCGAGCACCGGAGCAAGCCCGGACGACTACAAAGGTGCGTCTAGCTCAGGCTCTGATTCCAATTCAATAAAGAGTTCAGGGAACGATTCTTCTGCTTCCGATGAAATGGCAATCAGCGCTCCAAGGTTAGAGTCGCTGATTTCGGTAAATGAATACCTTAGTCCTTTTTCTTTAGACGCCTCCACTTCCAACGCGATTACACTTAAAGACGCTCTCAATATAGGGCTTGACCGAAACTTGGATTTGGCTATAAGTCGCACTCAAACAAAGCAAGACCAGTTTGCATATTATTCTTCGCTCGGCAAATTTCTTCCAGACCCTACTTTTGGATACAGCGAATATTTTGCCAACGGGCATGTCGGATTGCCTTTTAACGTCTTCGGCGGACAAAGCACTCAGGGTGGTGGCGTTGGCAGCGGCCGGGACGCCACCGTAAAGGTTAATCGGCCTTTCATAGTGATGCATGCTGGAGCCGAATTTTTTGCCTACCGTGGTGGCAGCGTATTGTTCGGAGCTTTGCAATCGCGTAACAATTACAGAGCTAGGTCCCAGGGTGAGAAGGCCACCCTGAGTGACACCCTCTTGACCATATCTCAAAACTATTACAATTTGGTTTTGGCCGATACGCTGTTGCAAATCAGAATTGATGCTGTTCGAACATCACAGGAACAACTTAAGCGAAACCAAAGTCGTTTTCATTCTGGATTGGCAACAAATTTAGAAGTTCTCCAATCAAAGACGCAGCTGTCGAGAGATAGACAAGCGCTTGTAGATCAGCAAATCAATCGACGCAGCGCAGCCATCACCCTGGCCAACACGTTGAACATGAATCTCGGGCAAGACTTAAAACCCGCAACAAACATAGTTCAAAAAATTCGTTTGATCGATCCACATCTAAGTGTCGGGCAAGTTTTGCAACTGGCAATCGATCATCGGCCTGAGCTGAAGCAATACGAACAACTTCGATTAGCGGCGAAGAAAGCGATCGTCGTCTCTGCGGCAAATTTGCAACCGACTGTTTCACTGAGTGGCCAGGCGTATGGAATCGGCCCACCGTCCAATGTGCAAAGTCTGGGTGTGTTTACTGTTAACGCGAACTGGCGGTTGAAAGGTTTCGGCACTGTTGATTCAATGGACGTGATACGTGCGAAATGGGAGGCGCGACAGGCAGCTTTGCAATCGCAGAAGGAACTTCAAACGGTGTGCAGTCAAGTTCGCAATTCCTATCTTCAAATCTTAGATAAAGAAAGGAATGTCGCGGAAGCGAGTAACGAAGTCCTGTCCTCAGCAGAAGAATTGCGTCTTGCTGAACTTCGGAAAGCAAGCGGTTTAGGTATCAACTTGGACATAATTACTGCGCAACGTGACCTTACTCAAGCCAGGGTTTCAAAGGCCCAAGCTATTATCGATTACAACATTGCGCAAGTGCAGTTGCTACACGACACCGGAATGATATCGATCGCTGGTCTAACTTCTGGACGTCTACTAAATCGAGTTGATTTAAACTGATTTAAAAAAAGGTCAATCGACAATTGTCGCAGATTACTTCTCCGCTTCAAATATTAGATGCAAACAAGAGGTTGGTAGCCTTTTCAAGGCTATTCTTTCCGCACTGATTGAGTCGTTGGCGAAGTGTATCCATTTGGCGGATAATCCATTAATTTTGGAATGAATACTAGGTATATGTGTTGTAATGTCCGGAGACGGATCGGTCTTTAACAGTCTCTTGCGAGATAAGGAGCATTCATGAGCACACTGCTTGACCAACTTCGTGAGATGACCATAGTTGTCGCAGACACAGGCGACTTTGAATCGATCACCAAATTTAAACCTCAAGACAGCACTACCAATCCTTCGCTGATCCTGGCCGCCTCCAGCATGCCCGCGTATTCTGCGCTTGTCGATGAAGTCCTACAACAAGCCAAAGTCGAACTTGGTGCAAAAGCCTCCAGTAAAGAAATTGCGACTTTGGCATTTCGTCACCTGGCCGTTGCGTTCGGGAAGAAAATTTTAGCGATTGTAAAAGGTCGTGTTTCGACAGAAGTTGATGCGCGGCTCTCGTTCGACACACAGGCAACCATAGAACAGGCTCACCAGATTATTGAAATGTACGAAAAGGATGGCTTATCGCGCGAACGCATTTTGATCAAAATTGCGTCGACTTGGGAAGGTATTAAAGCTGCGGAAGAACTAGAGAAGGAAGGCATTCATTGCAACATGACGCTTCTCTTTGGAATGCATCAAGCTGTCGCCTGTGCTGAAGCGAAGGTGACTTTGATCTCGCCATTCGTCGGTCGTATTTTAGATTGGTACAAAAAGGAAACTGGAAAGGACTATCAAGGGGCTGAAGATCCAGGAGTAAAGTCTGTCACCACCATTTACAACTATTATAAAAAGTTCGGTTATAAGACCGTTGTTATGGGGGCTAGCTTCAGAAACATCAGTGAAATTATTGAACTAGCTGGCTGCGACCTCCTTACCATTTCGCCAAAACTCTTAAGCGAATTGGATTCGACCGAGGAAGACTTGACGCGCAAGCTCGATCCCGCTAACGCCGGAAAATTAGCAATAGAGCGCATTGAAATGAATCAAAAAATCTTTGAGGCAATGCACGTTGAAGACAGAATGGCACACGATAAGTTAGCGGAAGGTATCAAAGGTTTCAGTGATGCCTTAAGCGAGTTGGAAGTTTATTTGGAAAAGCGTCTATCTGCGCTCAGTTCGGCCGCAGTGTAGCTCGGCAAGCACTATGGGTGGGGCGGACTGTTTTTATAATCCCGCATAGCTTTGACATGTAATTCAAACCCTTCTGGTTTAATGGCCCATTCGCTTGAGAATGGACGCGTCATTAGAAAGATGACACCGATATTGGTGCCTAGTGTTATCGCCACGAGTGATACCAACACTGCATGTAGCCGTAGACTTCCCTTTCCGGCATAAAGATATGAACATGCCAGCACGACAATGGCGCAGGTTAAAATCAAAGGCAGCATACGGCGAGTCCATGAGCTTCGACTGGCAACAATGCGCACTCCACGATCATGTCCTACGTTGGCGGCGGCGCTGATAATCGCTGACTGTATGTTCGATTCACCATCATTGTTCGGATGAAATTGCACAACTTCATCACTTAGCCGAGCGAGAATTTTCGAGACCGATGCACTCATCTCCCCGCGCTTCATAGACGGCCATTCTTCGCCAAGTACCCTATCGCAATATTCAATGCATTGGTTCTGCAGAGTGGAAGCTGTCGGCTGAGGAAGACCTCGCGCCAGTCGAAAAACTTGATTTACGCTCGCTGATTCGCCGTTAACACATTCTTCCAACGACTGGTACTGATCATTTGCACTTGAAACGAGCAATCCCAATAGAACAGAAACGAGCGTTCCTAAAATCGTCAGCATGGCGACTATCAATTCGCCGTTTTTCTGAAGATCTATTTTGATTGTTTTGGCCGATATAAACAGGCCCAGCAGTGAAAGTATAACGAAGGCGACGGCCCAGTAAATCAATGGAGACAGTGACATTTTTGTTACCCAAGTGATGTGTCAGGAGATAGTGGTGAAAGTAATGGAGCTTCGGTCGAGGCGCTACAAAATAGAGACGAGTTTTTCCAGTTCATCCAAGTGAGTGAGCCTCTCTTTGATCAGTTGTAGGGGTAAACGTTTCTGTTTAGCAAGTTTGTGCTCGTAAGCTAAGGTTCCTAATAGCGAAGCCGCGTTGCCGACTACAGCCATACTGGTACCAACGGTGCCCACGATCGCACCGCAATAATATTGACCGATCTGCTTTCGGATTCGGAGCGGATAATGGTAGTAACCATACGTGCCTAGTATTCCTTGGGTCATGAGCGTGCTACCAATCACAGGGCCAAGATATGAATTTTGCAGCGCTACCTTTTCAAGTTTCCGCATTGTTTTGGTTTCACTGTCTAATTGTTTGGTGAATAAATCATTTGACTGAGTATACAAAGCAAAGCGCTGGGTCGCGGGCAGAGATGCGATTAGAGTTCCTTCTCCAGTGCTTCCCATAGCCTCTAAATTCTTGCAATCTAGAGCGAACTGATCCGGGTTGAAATCTGACGGTCCCATCTCTTTTTTGACAGATGCGTATGCGCGTTTTTGCGCGTACAGTCCAGCTGCTTGGCACAGCACGGGTGTGACCATGGCCATGCCGCCGCTGACGATGAAAAGAATATTGGCTGTGCCGTTTAGATGAGGTCTGTCAACCGCTCTGTAAGCCACGTTGGCCGCCATTGCGCCCACAGAGTTATAGGAAGCATTGAGAATGTAGAACAAATTTTGATATGTACGATAAGCGCTCGTGTTGGCATTAAAGTGTGAGTATTCATTTAGGAATGCACTTCTCAACGCATGGAGAACTTTGCCTTCGGCGACCGCTCGAGCATATGATGGACTATCGGTGTTTGCTGCTACGAGCGCTTCTCGTTGCGCGAGTAGTTCGTCGATATGTCGCAGTTTTGCTGACACATATTTGGTGGCAGAGTGGGAGTCATATCCTTTGCGCTTATTCTTGATCATTTGCACAACGTTTGAACTCAGCTCGAAAACAGAGCCAGCGCCGGCAATAATTGACGTTGTTGTCGTTGCAGCAAGTGCGCCATGCAATGCTCTTTTGTCGATCTGCAATGGACGTTTGCGCCCCTTGCCAAACTGATCGACGCCCGTGACTTCAAAGGCGAGTCCACCAGCTGAACCAGCTTCTTGAGAAACGAAATAGCGCAACTTTCTAAACTTTGGCTGCTTCGCGCTTTCCATTCGGAAATTCAAACTGAATCGCTCTACCTCAATTCCAGTCAGCAAAATGTTCTTAGTAAGTTGAGTGTATTGCTGGCTGAAGCTGCCTGTGGAAGTGATCGGATCGGTGGATGCCGCGGCACTTGAGGCGCATAAGTTTTGCAGTGCTGGTTGGAGCAGAATGACCAACAAATACCAACGCAACAAAATTTCATTGGTCATTTTGTTTTTGGTTCGACACATGGAGCTTGGATGCCTTTGAACTGCGGATGCGGAGCGCGTGTGCTTGGCATCATATGCTCTGCTCTGCGTTGCCCGGTGTTAGTTTATCAGCTCATCAGTAAGTTTAGAGAAACTCACTGATGATTCGAATTCAGGCGATCCTGCAGAGAGGCACCTAGTTGAACATGCTCTTGAGTAATCCGTGCGTTCAATTCGGTAAGAGTGTGCCACCGAGTCCAACGATGTTTTGCTCAAGATCGCCCAACTTTATTCTTTGGGGGGCGCTGTGGTTTTGAAGCCAGTCGCCTACAGCATCAACTGTTGGTGCTCTCATAAATTCTGTTTCCAACTGCAAGTGTCCAAAATTTCCGCGCCAAGCCAAATTCTGATCATAGGATGGCATGGCATTCATCAGGTCAGTAACATGTTTTGCCGAAACACAACCGTCGATACTTCCTTGCAAGATCAAGACAGCCAGTTTCGGGCTCGTGGCTTTTCCCCACTTTTCTGTTTTCTTGACAAATTCGTCTGTGTTTAAAAGTTCGCCGATCGATAATTCCTTCCTGATCAAAGGATCGTCTATCATTTCGTTTTGAACTTCTGGTCGCTTTGACACAAGGTCTGCAAAAAAGCCGCTCATTTTTATTTCATGACTTGGTTTAATAACGGCTTCTAGTCCCTTAATAATCTGTCCGTGACCTGCGTACATGTCAGGATTGATCCGCACAGCGGGGGCGGAGAGTAGCACTGCATCAACAAGTTCGGGGTGTTCGGCCGCCAGTCTTACGGCAAATGTACAACCCAAACTTTCTCCTAAGGCAATCATTCGCAGTCCAGGATATTTTTGCTTTATCAACTGCGCCAAAGCCACAACATCGATGTAGCTTTTCTCGTTGTTCACTTTGGTTCTATCTTCGGTTGCTGTGCTGAATGGTATGGTATCACCAAAGTGGCATCGCCCAAACCCCCTCATATCCAGCGATACAAAGCCAATCCCGTTGACGGCTAAAGTGCGGGCAAACACTCGAAATCGGCGTCCATGAAGAGTCAATCCGTGAACGCCCAGGACGATCGCCTTTGGATCGCCTGCAGTGGGCATCCACTCGTAAGTAGGGATTCCTAGCGCTTTGGTGTAGGCACCATCTTCGGTGTATACATATTTAGCCGCCAATTCGGGACTGACGATGTCTTTGTAGGGAGGCGGCATCGTATCCTCTCCTGCAAATGATGCGGTGGTCGTGAGCAAACTCAACGCCAGCCCTAATAGCCACTTGCTTTGCTGCCCCTGAAGATACCCCATAGTTCGCCGGCTCCTTTTATAAGATCATTGTTGTGAACCAAGGTATCATCATTGATCTGAGAAAAAGTAGTGCGTGGCGCTGTTTTAATCTGAAAAAAATAATCCTCAGCTCATCATTCGGGATGCGCTGCATTGTAGATATAAGAAGAATTAGACATCGTCAAAGTTGTGCGCTGAAAAAGCTTCTTGCGCGTGTTACAGAGAAATCGGCCACTATTGGAAAGATTCTATCGAAAACTAATTGTATTGAACTCCACTACGTGAATCACATCGACTAAGCAGCATCGCCCACAGGCAAGCTTACAGTGAAGGTAGCACCGCCATTTTCACCACTTCTGTCACACCAAATTCGTCCACAATGAGCCTCCACAATCTGCCTACAGAGATACAAGCCCAATCCAGTTCCAGCTGGTGACTGCTTACCCCGTTGCCCCTGGTAGAAGCGCTGGAAAAGCTGTTTGCGCTCATTCTCTGGAACACCGGGACCATTGTCTGCAATCTGAAAATACACGTTCATTTCTTCATGCCAAAGTTTAATTGAAATGCGTCCGCCTTTCGGAGTGAATTTAATGGCATTCTCCACAAGATTCTGAATAACGCGAAGTATGGAATTGTGCTCAAGTTGAATAGCACCAATGTTTGAGCAGTTGACTAACACTTCAATCTGCTTGTCTTGCAATAGGGGACTCATGGAAGCAAGGTATGCATCCACCAGCTGAACCAGATCGGTATTCTCTTTTTGTATTTTGCTTAGATCTTTTTCAAAGCGATAGACTTCAATCAGATTTCTGATCAATGCTAGCAGCTCATCATTGCTCTCTCTCAGCCTCAGCAGTAAGTTGACATGAGACTCTGGAGGGGTCCCGAAAGCTCCTTCTGCCATCAGCTCAAGAATTCTATTTGCGCCAATTAGCGGATTCTTGAGATCGTGCGTCAAGGTTGCCATAAAATCTTCTCTTTGTTCATATAGCCTGATTCTTTCGGCGTTGATTTCTTGAGCCCTATGTCGCTCTAGCGCATATTTTATCGATTTGGATAGCTGGCGTTTATCGACATCGCATTTCAATAAATAATCCTGAGCGCCAATCTGCAGTGCTTTGAGAGCAGACTCCTCGTCGTCTTGGCCCATGAGCACTACAATCGGCATGTTCGTATTGGCACACATCGTCACGAGCGTTTCTAATCCATCGCTGTCAGGCAATGATAAATCGAGAAGCACAATACCGACTTTCGTTTCTTTCAGGTGGTTGAGCGCGTCAGACAGCGAAGTCGCCAGCAAGATCGTGCTTGAGTTGCTGAAACAGTGATGAAGCATTGCCTCGACAGCTTTTGCAATTAGTGCATTGTCTTCAACAATCAGCACGCTGATTGTTTCTTTGAGATGTGTGGTGTGTGCCATGGAGATCTCTGCGGTCTGCCAGATAACTACCTGGATACGATCCAGCAGCGGCCCTCAACGCTGCATGTCTCGGCTTTCGTTATAAGCGGATGTGTTGTCGTGACTTGCTTTTCGTAGCAAAACAAGATTTAGCCCAGTAACAGTAATACGATCACATCACGGGGCTATGGAAAGTGTAATCCCCCAGTTGGGTGTAAAGAAGTCACCCAATCAGGTGCTGGTCTGCGGCTGAGTTCGATAGAGCTCGCGTGACTCTCAGTCGATAGACGACATGTGACATGGCTTGGCTGCTATTTCTGCATCATTGTTTCACTGCGCGCTCTGGCTGCGAGGTATCCAAAATAACGTTTAGTATTCTGTTAAATCACGGCATCATATGCGATACCATCTTCAATGCCACCAAGTTGATTCTGATCTCTCTCGTTTGCGCTGGTGAAGATGTCTTTTTCATGTGCCATTCGCCATAAATAACCGCGGACCATGTGGGCTGATTGCTCGAGCTAATCTGTGGAAATCGGCATCGTTAGCCATATTATTGGATAAAATGGCTACAGGTGGAAAGTGAGTAATTGAAATGGTTGTTGCTTGAACTGATTGTGCTTGGGAACAAAACGGACGCCGCTCCTTTCTTGATTCCGGGCGCCTGGATAATTATCTGGTGCATTTATATTGGAGCGCACATCCTTACTGACGCTTTAATCGTCCGTTCAGTCGCCTGATCCCACGAACATTCTTGGAGGAAACATGGAACGAGCATTATCGCTGGCTTGGACTAGCATGATTCATATGACTGACAGCTTTTTTGCCAAGCTGCCAAACATTTTGGTGGCACTTGCAACATTGGCTGTTTTTGTTTTTGCAGCACGCATGGCGAAGAAAGTAGTCGTCAATCTATGCAAGCGTACGGGTCTCGATGATACGCTTTGTCACGCGCTCGGAACTATGATGATTTTCTTCATTAATCTGTTGGGTGTTTTGGTTGCGGCGACAATAGTCTTCCCAAGTTTTAGCCCCGGTAACCTAGTCGCAGGGCTGGGCATAACTTCTGTCGCTGTCGGTTTTGCGTTTAAAGATATACTTGAAAACTTTTTCGCAGGAATTCTCTTGCTGTGGCAAAAGCCTTTCCGTATCGGTGATGAGATTCGCACCAATGGATTTGAAGGCACCGTACAAGACATCGACATTCGCTCTACAAGAATGAAAACGGTTGACGGCGAGCTAGTCGTTGTTCCTAACGGCGCGATGTTGTCCAGCCCAATAGTGGTGCTAACTGGGTTTACCAACCGTCGGTTGAAAGTAAGTGTTACTGCGCCGGAGGGGAAGTCACTGGAAGAGACTCGCAACCGCTGGCAGAACAGCCCAAAGATAACAGGCTGGCTGTGGCTTAGATCAACCCTGCGGCGGATCTCGCCTTCCTTCAATGAGCGATTTCGATCATAATTCAAGCATCGAAGCGGGTTCTGATTCCTTTTTGATGTTGATGTCAGGTCGAATTTTTTTGAATTCGGTGATACCACGCTCGGTTATAAGAGACCCTGCCGTTGCCCGAATGCTGTTTAGCTTTTTTGCTGAGGCTAACATCATCAAGCCACGATCAGATACTTTTGAGTTTGAAATGTCTAAAAAATGGACTTTGCTTTGAGCGATGCTTTTCATTCCTTCATCGCCTATGTTTGTACCTTGCAGGCTCAGATGTATTGAATTTGGGCAATCAAGAAATAACGATGTGTCTTGATCTTTTAGCTGCGCCATTTCTCGCAAATCCAATGACCCTAACGATGGCATTTTTACAAGATATTTAAGACCACTTGGAGAAACGTTCTTGCATTGTTCTAGGTGCAGATCCTGCAAGTATCGCAGGGTGCTGATCTGTTTAAGCTCTGAATTAGTGAGATCCATGTCTCCGATCCATAACCGCTCGAGCGGGAGTTGCGAGATTATTTTGATAAGTCGTGGAGTGACCTTGGCGTGCTCAAAAGCCAATGCGCGAAGGTTGGGCAGTTTGGTTAAAAAGAAGTAGCCGTCGTCTGTGAGCTTGGGGTTGTCATTTAAATACAACGATTCTAAAGGCGTGATCGTGCTGATGCTTCGCAGAGCGTCATCATTAAGATCGGCATCACGAACCGACAATTTATTTAGCGCAGGAAGTTGGCTCAAGTGGGAAACCCTGCGCCACTAAGTTTCGTAGCATCTAGTAAAAGAGACTCTAGCTTTGACATTTTGGATATTTCCAGCAAACCTCGGTCCGTAATACTCGATCTTTTTAAATCGAGCTTGGTTAACGGCAATCGTATTAAATAAGCCAGCCCTGGGCCCTTAATGTCCGCGTTCTCGAGATCTACCTCGGTAGCGGCAAAATCACCGGTAGTAAACTCGCTCAAAGCGTCATCGTTGCATGAGTCGTTCAATTTCATAGTTTGATTATTTCGATTCTGGCGAATCGTTTGTCGTACTATTTCATTTGGATCTTTATAAGGCTTCTCACTATTCAATTCCACCAGCTGTTCTTGTCTCTGTTGAAGTTGTGTGTTCTTTAAGTCTTGATTCGATTTAAATAGAATAAGTGGGGGCACCAAAATTAATAGCAGCAGCAAAACCGTGACACTCCATAGAACCGTTTTAGGAATTGTCTTGAATCGTTCGGTAATTGAAGCTGCATCCTGCGGCTTTTCGTCTAAGATATCGGCATTTAATTGGTCTCTCAATTGAGCCATTGACTGATATCGCTTTTCAGGATCCTTCTGTAAGGCTTTAGCTACAAGAGCTTCGAGGTCGCTGGGGAACTGACGATTCGACTTTGATTTAAGAAGCGGTGCCTCGCTGTTCAGCTGCTGAAAAATTACATCCATCGCCGAGTCGGCTTGAAATGGAGGCGAGTTTTATTATGCTCTAATTGATGGCTTTGACTACTTGGCCGCAGTGGCGCCACTGCGGCTCACGTCACCTGGCCTTTTTAAACGTGTTGAGCCCTGTTGAATCGGGGAGTCCTAAATCCAAAATAACTGCGTCGAAGTTTGTTTGGTCTACTATTTTCGAAGCAGCGGTCAATGATGCTGCTTCCTCAATTCTGAAGACATATTCTTGAACACTGTTTAGGTGATGGCGCTAACTTGGTTCGTGGTCGATGTGCGTAGCAAAGATGGCATCAGTCATGTACTGACCCGTTTAATCTTTCAGCGTTCATCATCGTAACCGTTTTGGTTCTAAAAAGGCGCCAGACGGTTAGCTAAGTTAACTAGGCTAAGGAAGAGCCGAATGTGTATGTATGCACTATGACAGGGATCCATGACCCAAGTGGGCATTTCGGCTTTGAAAAGACTTCGGAACCTTGAGTGGGGGCGGATGGGCGACTTATTTTAGCGGGCAAATAAAAGAGCTGGTCACCGGGTGCCAGCTCTTGAAAATTCTATTGGTCTATGCAGGTGTGGCTAAACCGAGGTTCGACGACCAGAAACCAGGTCAAATACGAATACGATAAGTGCCAGAACGAGCAAGCCATGAATGAAGCCACCACCAACGTGTGCTACCAAACCGACCAACCAGAACAGTACTAGCAAAGAAATCAATGTGTAAATCATTTTTGTAATCCTCAAGTTTCAGTAATTCAGTGTGTGCTTTTGAAGACTCGCTCGTCGTCAGTTTGTTCCAAACCGATATAGGTAAATATCTGGAGTCACGCGGTAGGGCACTTTTTCTGGCACTTGTTGGAAACATATGATGCACCAAATCCGGTGCTTGGATACTAGCCCCAAAAATCATTAGATGAGCTAGCACTACAAATTCCAATCCGGGGAATGAAAACGGAATTCATTTCAATCGGGAAAGCTGTGCGCTGTAAAGGTTTCCGGATTTTTACTTCTCGCATAATTCACTAGCTCAATCCGTTATGTCGATGTAACATTATTAGTAAGACCAAGCAGTCAAAAAATTTTAGGAGTGAAACCAATGGCAGAGAAATGTTGCGATGGAGCCGGCTGCAAGAAGTGCAGTGAAAAGGATTGTTCGAAGTGCAAAAACTGTGAGTGTTGCTGTGCCTGCTGCCCTTGCGCCTCAGCTGATAAATGCAGCTGCTCTAAGTAAATCCAATGCTGCTCGCTCTGCCAATGCTGCTCGCTCTGCCATTGCAAGTTGCCAGCGCACTGAGGCTGCCGAGAGATCTCCTGTCAGGATTACCCTTGGTTCAGGATTCTCTTTCAATAGGAACGGCGTGGAAGATATTTTATGTCGGGACTCTCGAATTTGGATGCTCACATCCTTGCCGAGCTTTTGCAGCCAAATCATGAGCATGTCGACTGTGAATCGATCGACTCTTCCTTGTATAAGATCGGAAACTCTAAGTTGGCCAACACCAAAAAAATCCGCAGCTTCTGCCTGAGTCCAATTCTTGTCCTGAATGACCTTAGCAATCGCCAGCATCAGTTCGCTTCTGGCAATAAGATTCGCGGAGAAATCGTCGTCATCTAGTCACAGCAGAGCTGCAAAGTTTAAATGTGATCTTCTATTGCGAAATTTCAAAAAAACAAGGAACTAAGATATTCGACGCCTAGTCCTTGCTAGCAATAGATGCCGGGGGGCGGGACGATGTTACTGAAGCTGCTGAGTATGCTGTTCGGAAGTGATCAAACCAATAAAATTGAAACCATGCGCAATGGTGCGGATTTTGAAATTACCAAACAAAGACTTCAAGGTGACAGGCGCCGCGTTGGGTCTATGGAAATATCCGATATTGCTAGGGGCAAAAATGGGTCGATAAGAGACACTAGGGCATTGCGGACATCTGTTGAAAGTAGGCAAGCAGTGTCCTATTGGAAGCAAGGCTTGTACGACGCACATGCACCACTACAGACAGTGCAACAACAACTGAATATGATATACGCGCCATCGGTAGGTCCGCTCAACGGCGTTAAGGCACCTCAGAGCAGCAGCAGGGATTCTCACGACTACAATACAAAGTTGACGAACTCTGCTAAGCAAAGAGCTTTAAATACTTACTTCATGCGGTCGCAACAAGAGATTACCGCCTCAATTCAAAATGAACTAAAAGCTCAGGAACCTTTGAGAATCGAAGCGGAACCTTTGATGGGCGCTCAAGAAATTCTCTTCAATTTGGCTCGCAATCCTGATGTGAATGTAAGGGCTTCCATTGCAGAAAATGATCAGACGCCGAGTGAAGCCATGTGGATTTTAGTGGAAGATGAATCGTCGGTTGTGCGTAATAAGTTAGCTTCAAATCTACGCTGCCCTGTCCCTATTTTGGAAATGCTTTCCAATGACAATGACTTCATTGTTTCTCATAAAGCTACAAAGACCCTTCGGCGAATATGGCAAGGCGCCGATGCAAGTATAGCTTCAGGAAACCTAAGCGACAAGGAAGCTGAAGCCAGCGCAGCAATTAACGAAGCAATTGACTTGGCTCTATTGGAAAACGTTTCTTGATTTTATCCTGCTCAATCGCGATCCAGCTTTAGCTCAGATCTAAGCCGCGGTATTGACAGAGCACTGAGCTAATGCGCATGTGCTGCTTTGCGTAAGAGTAATATCTATCGTTTCGGTTTTTTTTGATGCACCGCATCCGGTGCTTAAATTGGACGTAGTGGAAAGTGCTTTTTTGTAAAGCCTTATAGCGTTCTCCTGTACTGCTGAGATTGCTCTTCGATTGACGTGTTTAAATAAAGAACTAATGACGAACAAACAAGACAAGTCCGCTATTGCTGCCGAAGATCAAGTTCTGAAAGAGATTAGCGCCCGTCATGGCGTCAGTGTGGAAGTGATAGCCTCGCTGTTATCGGCATTCCGCCACAGCGGTGGCAGAATGGCACAATTCAACCATCCCGAGCTAGGCGGCATGGGGCAGTGGTCATCCGGGATGCTAATGATTGGTGAATTCTCGAATACTGCGCTAAAACAAAAGGTACAAGCGATTTGTGACGAGCTCTCGAAGTTCGTTAACGACAATGCCGAACATTTGGACAATTTAGATAAAGAGGACATCAATCACATGAGTGGAGAAGACGTTGACGAAAAACTTTCATGGAAGAGTTTCAAGCCCTTCAAACCTTTTGATAACGAGAAATGGTGGCCCCAGTCCCTAGGCGCGCCAACTTCAGTGGGCTCTCAAAATGAAAGTCAGTATGCCTATTTCCCAGAAAGCAACCGACTGGCAATAAAGGAGAATTCGCAGGTCACCATATTCGATACCGGTGCGCACAAGATCTTCGGTGTTTCACAACAGCAAGGTGAAAATAATTCGCTGGTATTTGACAGTCAGCTTGGTCGAGTTCGGGTGACAGAGTTAACTGAAGTCGAAAAGGTATAAATAAAGCGTAGCCTAGGGCAGGCTAGCGGTAAACCTTCCCCGTATGGGATACTTTTACTGTGCTTCGCCCATTTCAGGTATTCTGGTAGGGTTGATGCGTTCCCGATTTGGTAGCTAGTTTTACTATGACGACCACATGGATCAAGTCGAAAGACAAGGCCTTGGAAGCCGAATCCCTTGGCGATTTTACTGCTGCAGAGACTGATTGGCTAGAAGCTATTGCTTTACTCCGGGGAAACGGAACAGATAAAAAGGTCATGTGCTCCGCGCTGGAGCGTCTGGCGGCAGTTTATATCAAGGATAAGAAACCATCAATGGCTATTGATCCATTGAGAGAGTCCTTGAACATAAAAATCAAGGAGCTTGGCCACCTTCATTTGGCTGTCGGTCACGTGCAGAACGAATTGGCTAAGGCTTATTTTCTTGCTAACAATCTGCAAGAAGCCGCCGTGCTAGCCAGTGATTGCTTGAAATGTTTCCAATCTGGTTATGGGGCTGATAGCCAAGAGGTGGCGACAATTGCCCTCAACCTTGCTGCAACCTATCATTTAGGCAAGCTGTTTGCGGAAGCTGAACCTCACTATAAGCGTTCACTGGCAATCAGAACCAAATGTTTGGGGGCAAGCGATCCTCAGACTGTGAAGGTGTTGCAAAACTACGCCAAGTTATTGAGAGAAATGTATCGAGAGCAGGAAGCTGATCACTTAGATCGCTGCGCTTTCGGATCAATTACTGGAAGCTGGAAGGCATTGGTTATTCCTGAAAGCGATGCCGTCACTCAGAGCGATGTGTGTGATTTTTGTGGTCACAAACTTGAGGGTGCTATCAAGTGTTCCAAGTGCGGAACAGATGCTTCGCACTAAATATGGTGGCGAAATGGAGCGCGTATTCTAGCCGCCCATAACAGTCGGTGAGACGTTAGGATTTCGGGGCGGGTTAAAAACCCGCGCTCCATTTCCTCGATTTACGCACTTACTTCGGTTGCAAAAACTTGTTATGCAACTGTCCACATGCAGCGTCGATATCGGTGCCGCGTTCCAACCTGATTGTGACTGTCTTACCGGTGCGTTCTGCAAGTTGTTTAAAGCGCAATTGAGCTTCGCGTGTTGGGCGTTCATAAAGCATTTCGCCTAAATCATTTGCTGTTGGATTGAACGGAATCAAGTTGATCATGCAGTGAATGTCGCGCACCATTTCAGCTAGCGCTTTTGCTTGTTCTGGTTTGTCTGTAACGCCCGCCAGCAGTACATACTCAATCGTCACTCTGCGCCCGGTCGAGTCTGAATAGTTTTTCAGTGATTCCATCAAAGCGCCTAATGGATAGGTCTTGGTGATTGGCACAATTTCTTCGCGGGTTTTTGAATCTGGTGCGTGCAGAGATAGAGCGAGGCAGATAGGCAGGTCTTCTTCGCGCAATCTTTCAATGCCGGGAATGATTCCTGACGTAGAAACAGTGATGTGACGAGCGCCAATTCCGACTGATTCGATCAGAGTATGGATCGACTTGATCACCTCTTCGGTGTTAAGAAGCGGCTCGCCTTGCCCCATGTAAACAATGTTCGATATGCGTTTGCCAGATTCTCGTTCGATAGCCATGATCTGATCGACTATTTCTTGCGCCGTTAAATTGCGTTTGAATCCGAGATAGCCAGTCGCGCAAAACGTACAACCCACGGCGCAACCGACCTGACTTGATACGCATGCCGTCAAAGTGGTGCGATCGTTAAACGACATCAAAACAGATTCGACGATTTTCCCGTCTGGCAATTTGAACAAATACTTCCGGGTCTCATCACGGCTCACCTGCAGATGAGCAATGTCGAGCAAGCCGATCTTTGCTTCCTGCTTCAAACGTTCTCTAAGCTCCGCGCCTAAATTTGTCATCTCGTCAAAGGAATTTACTAACTTAGCGTAAATCCAGGTGTGAATTTGAGCCGCCCTAAACTTCGGCAGACCCATTTCCACTACGAACTTTTCCAGCTCAGGCAATGACAAACCCGACAACGCTTTGAGGTTGGCAGACTCGTTTACACTCTCATTACTGGTAGACAATCTAAATATTCTCTGTAGAGGTGTTTTTGCGAAGCAAGATGCTCACGCCCCTAAATCGCGCACTGGACTGATCATATCAATAAGTCATCCGTTTAATTTAGGAATCATTTTTGCGGCTTTGGCTGCACTTTACCTCGGAAATCGGAAGGTGATGATATGTAAATTCGAACTGGAAAGGCACTGCTGCGCCCAATTCTCCCGTCTGCGCGGAATTCGCAGAGCTGTTTAGATGGGCTTTAAGACTCGCCAAGTGGCTATCAGTCGGGTTGTCAAAGGGGTGCATGCTAAAATGAAGGGCTATCTGTAGAGTGAGTAAGAATCTAGGCAAGCTCAGGAAACCGGCATTCGGCGCCGAATTCAAAAGCAAGTTAGCCGTTGGAGAATGCAATTAAATGTCAGACTGGGAAGACCGCGCACGTGGATGGCTCAAGGGGATGCTCGGCGATACGAACGAGAGACGCGTCAAGTTTCTTCGGGGGTTCGTTGAGCAAGCCAATACCTTTGAGCCGACGATGGAGAAGTTGAGCGATGATGATCTGCGCGGCAAGACCGCTGAATTCAAGAACATCATTGAAAACGCGCTGAAAGAAGTTGAGAACGTCAAGCTCATCGCTGACGACGTTCCCAAAATGCCCGGGCAGGTTCGGACCACTCAAGACAGACAGCTAGGTATGATTCTTGAAAAGATCTTGCCGGAAGCTTTTGCCGTTTGTCGTGAAGCAGGCAAGCGCGTTTTGAACATGCGCCATTTCGACGTGCAACTCATGGGCGGCGCCGCCTTGCACTTCAATAAAATTGCGGAAATGAGAACAGGTGAAGGTAAAACACTTGTCGCAACTTTGCCTGCTTATTTGAATGGACTTTCGGGGCGTGGAGTTCACGTCGTCACCGTCAACGATTACCTGGCACGTCGTGACGCGGAGTGGATGGGGCAGTTGTATCGCTTTCTCGGATTGTCGACAGGGCTGATTTATTCGCACCAGCCGGAGCCCGAAAAATTTGAAGCTTATCGCGCTGATATCTCATATGGTACCAATCACGAATTTGGTTTTGACTACTTGCGCGATAACATGCGCACATCACTCGACGAATTGGTGCAACGTCCATACTATTATTCAATCGTTGACGAAGTCGATAACATCTTAATCGACGAAGCCAGAACACCGCTGATTATCTCAGGATTTCCAACCGAATCATTCACCGAAATCTATTTGAAGATGGCGCAGATTGCCCCGATGTTGCACAAGGGCAAAGACAAAGAAGACGAAGATTGTGATTATTGGGTCGATGAAAAAGGCAAGAACGTACTGCTCACCGAGCGCGGTATCATCAACGGTGAAAAGATTGTCGGCGTTCCTGACTTGTACGACGTTCAGTTCAACTTTGCGCACCACTTGGTGCAAGCGTTGCGGGCCAAGGAGCTCTACAAGCTCGATACCGACTATGTAATCAAAGAGAACGAAGAAGGCAAACCAGAAATTACGATCGTCGACGAATTCACGGGGCGTATGATGGTTGGCCGACGTTGGAGTGATGGCTTGCACCAAGCGATTGAAGCGAAGGAGCAAGTGCCGATTCAAGAAGAAACTCTGACTTACGCGTCGATCACATATCAAAATTTATTCCGTCTCTATCCTAAGCTTTCCGGCATGACAGGCACAGCGATGACTGAGGCCGCTGAATTCAGCAAGATCTATAACTTGGACGTGGTGGCTATTCCTACGAACAGAAATAATGTCAGAATCGATAATCCAGACGTCATTTATAAGACAGAAGCGCAGAAGTTTCTTTCGGTGGCTGAAGAAATCGTTGAGATGAACGAACTCGGCAGACCGGTCTTGGTTGGTACCACGAGCATTGATAAATCAGAGGTGCTCGATGAATTGCTCGGTAAGCCGGCCGCAATGAATCAGTACCTTGTGAATAAGATGAACAAGGCTGTCGACTTGATCAAGAGAAACAACTTGGAAGGTCCAAGCATTGTTGCTCTTAACAAAGTGTTTGAGCGACCCGGCATGATCGATACCGCTAAGTTGGAAGAAATATGCCGACAAGTAGAGACAGACTTTCCAAAGAAGGATGAATTAATCGAGCGTTGCTGGTCAATTTTGAAGACCGCTAAAGTGGTGGCAGCCATTCGAAAGGGACTAGGACACAACGTCTTGAATGCGAAGCATCACGAGAAAGAAGCGATGATCGTCGCTCAGGCAGGTAGAAAGGGTGCCATCACTGTTGCCACCAACATGGCGGGTCGCGGAACAGACATTCTGCTCGGCGGCAACGCGGAGTACATGGCGCGGGAAAAGTTGAAGCAGGAAGAACTTGAACCTGAAACACCCGAGTTCGAAGCGCGACTGAAAGAGCTAACGGCACAAATCAAGAAAGAAATCGATGTCGACCACGATGAGGTCGTCAACCTTGGCGGGCTGCATATTATAGGTACTGAGCGACACGAAGCGCGGCGTATCGACAACCAATTGAGAGGTCGTGCTGCCCGACAAGGTGACCCCGGCACGACGCGATTTTTCCTTTCATTAGAAGATACGCTGATGCGTATTTTTGGTGGAGAGAAGATATCGAAGCTGATGGACTTCATCAAAGCTGATGAAGAGATGCCGATCGAATCCGGCATGGTCTCTAAGTCTATCGAGAACGCACAAAAGAAAGTGGAAGCGCATCACTTTGATATGCGTAAACACGTTCTTCAATATGACGATGTGTTGAATACACAGCGTGAAGTAATCTATCGTGAACGTCGACGCATTCTCGAGCGTGCAGATTTGAAGCAAAACATGCTGGATATGCTGGACGAGCATTTGGACATAGTGCTCGGAACGCACATCAATCCAGAGGCTCAACCTGAAACATGGGAAGAGAACTCTGTCGCAGATGCGATGTTGAAACTCGTTAACGATGTTCCCATGCTTGAAGACGTCAAGCCTGAGGAGTTGGAAAGTCTGTCTTATGACGACCTGCGCGCAAAGCTTTGGCAGTCAATAAAGATCGCTTACGAAGTGCGTGAAGAACACATCGGCACAGAAACCATGCGCGAACTGGAACGCCAAATTTTGCTTAGAACGATTGACGGTAAGTGGATCGACTATTTGCACAACATCGACATTTTGCGCGAAGGCATTCATTTGCGCGGATATGGTCAACGCGATCCACTGCAAGAGTACAAGCGCGAAGCGTTCGATATGTTCAATCAACTTCTGCGCAGCATTCAAGAAGAATCGATTCAACTTCTCTTCCGCGCTCAACCTATGCCGGCCGAGCCGAACTACGAAGAGATGCTGCCAGACGAATTCCTTGCTCATCTCAATCAAGAAATAGATGGCATGCACGCAGCCATTGCTGCATCCGAGAACTACAGTGAAGAGGATGACGTGCCAGGGAATGTCCACATCACTTTCTCTACGCCAATGACTCCTCTGGCTAAACCTGCTGAGCAGAAGGAGGAATCGAAAGCGGAGGAATCCAAAGCGGAAGAATCAAAAGCGGAAGAATCGAAACCAACCGCGAATAACGGTTCAACTAAAGGGAAGAAGTCCAAAGTTCGCGGAGAATCGAAGCCGGCTGGAAAGAACGGTTCTATCGGCCAGTCTGGTGCCACCGCGTCTGGTGATTCGCAGCCGAAGGAAGGCAACGGTGGTCTTCCAACCGTTGAAGAGACAATCGCAAACTTGGGAAAAATCGACCAGGAGCAATCGCCCGAACAGAAGCCGCCTACAGTCGTGTAAGCGTGCGCATCCTTTCATTTGACACGAGCACTAACGAGATTCATCTCTCATTATTTGAGGATGGCCGCGCAGTGAAAGAGTTGGTCGTATCCGAAGTCGATTCGCAAACAAGGCAGGAAGCTGTTGCAGCTCTTATGCCGTCCGTCGTCGATTTGATGAACGAAGCCGGCTGGAACAAAAGTGATTTGGATTGCGTTGTCGTGGGCGAAGGTCCAGGAAGTTTCACTGGGGTGCGGACCGGTATCGTGACGGGCAGAACTATTGCGCAGGGATTGAATTTACCTTTGCTTGCAGTCAGTTTGTTGGATTGTTATGCCAGCGTCGTCGAATTGCCAGCGGCGATTCTGCTTTCTGCCGGTCGAGGTCGCTACTTTGTCGCCGGGTACGACTCCGCGATCCGCTCCACTGGGACATTCAACACTTCCGTCCCTCCAATCTCCGTATCTCTAGAAGAGCTCGGCGATTTATTCTCCGAATTTTTCGTCTGGTATCTTGATGGAAAGGCACTCTCCGAACTCGAAGGTGCGCCAGAGAAACTTGTGAGCCAGCACGCAAGGCGCGCTCCAAGTGTTGGTGCCGGCAAGGATGCCGGCGCTCCCAGGCTAGTTTCCTTGCCGATACTTGAAAATATTGCTACTAAACAAGCCCAAATCGCCTGGGATAGGTTATCTTTGAAGTTGGCCGAGGCCAGCTTATCCGAAGAAGGTCTAAGCAAGCAGTCCGGCTCATCTGATAGTGCAGGTAAAAGGCGATTGCTTCGCGATTCGTTGCTGCAAGCCTTCCCATATCATTCAGTCACGCCTTTGTATTTACGCAGTCCTTCTATCACTTTGAAAAAAACCGCGTCAGAAAAACCGCATGGTAGTTGAAATCCGATCATTGAATATAGGCGACCTGGAAGAGGTCATGGACATCGAACCGGTAGCGTTTGGCAGTCATCATTGGTCGCATCAATCTTTCGTCAACGAACTGAGCAATTCCATGGGCAATTATTTTGCCGCTTACAATCGCGCCGCAAATCAACTGCTTGGTTATTCCGGTTTCTGGTTGATTGGCGAGGAAGCCCATATCACCACGCTGGCAGTGCATCCCGATCATCGCCGCCGCTATATTGGTGAGAGGCTGCTTATAAATGACATTGTTGAAGCGAAAAAAGTTGGAGCGCACTGGATCACGCTGGAGGTGCGCATGTCAAACGAAACAGCGCAGCAGCTATATTACAAGTACGGCTTTAAAAGTCTTGGTGTGCGCAAAAACTACTATCAGGACAATGACGAAGATGCGCTTGTTCTCTGGACCGAGAACATTGAGTCGCCCGAGTTCGTGGAACTGATGCATGCGCGAGTTTTGTTTTTGAAGCAAAGCGGCGAGTTCAATGAACTTGAAACCGCTGAATCTTTTCCTGAAGTCAAATCTAATGGGAAACATCAGGACACGCCAGACTCCAAACCCAGCCGCAAATCCGATCACCAGGCAGCTTCGCGTTCAAGCTTAAGGGGTGCTGATGAGTGCTAGCTACTTGACCTCAGATCATTAGCGTTCGACAATACACTTGGCCGGTCAGCCAAAGGTAACGCGTTCCATTGCAGCTAGTCGTCGCTAATAAGCCAAATATCCGCATTCCTAAGGTACGCAGAAAGTCTATCTCAGGGCAGTGTGTGCTCGTTTTGCTGGGTCTGCAGGTTTTTTTCTTTAGCTCCTTTATCGCCCTAGATTTGCCAACTGCCACAGGTCAGAACTTGGCTAGATGGGCGCATTTACAAGCTAAGGAGACCTTGGATCGGGTGCCTAGCGCGTGGAAAGAAAAAATAAGCAAATTTGTACGCATTCCGGATATATCAACGCCTGCTAAACCCGTCCGGATGAGCCTTTACACGCCCCAAGCACCGATCGCTATCTTGCTTGGATATGCTCTTGGATGGCCAATCGCAACGATTTCAGCTGGCATATTCATTTTGATTGGCATGGTTGGACCATATTTTGGAGTCAATCCGTTCGCAGCGGGCGGCGGGTTAGACTACTATGCCCAGCCGGGATTCGGTTATTTGCTAGGAATGCTTGTCGCAACATTTGTGGTCGCGAAAATTACCGGCGACAAGCGAACGTCACTCAGGCAAATAGGTGCGCTGATTGCTGGTCTAGTCACCGTACATTCAATTGGATTGTTGTATTTGATGGGGTCGGCATTGGTTTTTTCCGTGCTTGACGGAGCTCGTCCTGAGTGGTTGCCGTGGGTTTTTGATCAGGCTCGAAATTTGAGCTGGTGCGCACTGCCATATGACGCATTATTCGCACTAGGTTTGATTGGATTAGGTTTTCCAATTCGTTACCTGGTCGAAATGCTGACTGCGCCTGACATTGGGTTAAAAACACAAAACGATCGGATGGCGCAGCAGCGAATCGAAGAACTGTTGCATTAACATCCCCTCTTTCCTCCATCACAAAATCGGAAACCACGGCCTTGAACAAAAAAACGATTCCTATTCTCGCGGGTTCCTTCTTATTAACTGGTCTCGGCGTCTATCTATATGCCAGCAAGGTTGAAGCACGCAACTACAAATTGGAAACGGTGCGGGTAACCACATATGGTGGCGGACCCGACGAAATCGATGCCCAGGGCATAGCGAGTGCTCTTGGTAATGGCTCTCATGGAGATACCAATAAGTCCGAAAATGGAGTGCACGCATCCTCCGTGCCTCGATCCACGGACGCAAAAACTTATCGCATATTGCATCTTTCTGACTTGCATCTAAGCGAACCAGAATCGCACAAGCTGAGATTTTTAGAACAAATCACAGACGATGATTTTGATTTCGTTGTTCTTACAGGAGATGTCTTCGAAAACTACACCGGTCTAAAATACGCCAACTCACTTTTGTCTCGACGTCCGAAGTTGGGTGCGTATGCCGTTCTTGGTAATCACGACTATTACAATTACAGCATTTTCAATAAGATTGCCGGGCGTTTGAATCGACGTTTTAGACATCCGATGGTTTATCGAGATGTGCAGCCGATGATTAACGCTCTTCAAAACAATGGCTACGATGTGCTGCTCAATGAATCAAGAACACACGAAGGTGTGCACGTTGTCGGCGTTGACTATCCCGGTATAGCGCAAGAAGAGCTAACCGAGCTGGTTGCGAAGGCTCCGGCGGGACACATGAAGCTTGCATTGTTTCATATGCCGAGACTTCTTCATTACTTCGAAAATGCCAAAGTCGACTTCGCCCTTGGTGGACATACTCACGGTGGACAGATCCGTATCCCTGGCTTCGGAGCAATTATCACCGACTCCGAACTTTCCCGTCATGAAGCATCAGGACTGATTCACCGTGGCAAGACAACATTCCACATTTCACGCGGTCTCAGCGCAGATCCTCGCTCCAACTTCAGATTATTCTGCCCACCGGCAGCAACTATTATTGAAGTAACGCACAAACCGAACGCGGCGCATCCTGAAAAGCATCTTGTATCTTCGGCAACTATCGCCTAAGACCTTGTGTATTTTGAAAGTACTTCCCAGCGATTTCTATGAAGGTTTACTGTCAACCGCTAAAGGGCAAGTGCGATTGAATTTGGCGGTATACCGACGCGATTGAATTTTTTTCCAATTTGACAGGAAATACACCCGCGCCATCCTGTATGACACCAGATGCGATGCCTTCCTTAATCGTGCCGTGGAATTGAACAGCGCGATAGGTTTGTCCTTCATCGACCCATCTTTGCGGTAGTTCAAAAGTTAGATCGATTTTGGCGTCGGGGTCCAGCTTTGAAGTATTCATTTCAAGCATCGCGCCTGAACCGTAAGACAACTCGCCCTTTATATTGGCGGCCCTGCGAACGAGGGACATTCTGACTATGCCAAGGCGCGGATCATTAGCTGAATACTCGCCGGTTACATCGCTGAGCATCCAGGTCAAGCCCCACCAACTCATACATACGACAAAGAGAAACAAGCCCATGTTCATTAACAACAACTGCACGCGTTCGCTAGAACGTTCAGACTGAGCAGATTGCACCGCGGTTGAAGATCTTGGTGGTCGGTTCATGGTGCTCTCCGCTTACGGTATCAAATCTGGTGTCATGTGGTAGAGATACCGGATCGTCGCTGCGTCGTTGGTCGAGATGGCGCCACGTCCATAGTACACGCTCATCAGGTCGCTTGGATAAGGGCTGTGTCCTTCAATTCCAAGCGCGTGACCAAACTCGTGCGCCGCGGATGCTTTCATTTTACCTGCAGGCATGGTGATTCCGTTAGCTTCCGTCGTTCGCAACAGAGTTACAACCGGCTTGAATTGAGCCTTCTTGCCGGACATGATTGCTTTGTAGGAAAAGCTGCGTTTTGCTGTATAGCCGCGAATGTCATTCTGGAACAAGCCCAGCCCGAGTTTGTCTACGAAATGGTTTGTCCAAAAGACGTAGATGTCAGCGTCGCCTGGGTCATTAACCACCTGGAATTTAAAGAGTCCATCCCGTTCGAAGGCTTTCCACGAGTTTATTCCTTGTAAGGCCGCCTGATAATGTTCCGGGACATACCCCTGAGCCACTGGTAAGGACTGGAACTGCTGGGGGTTTGAGACTACGTCGGCGACCAAATCTGGCCAGCGATCGCGACCGTCGACGTTGGTCATTGGCGCGCCAAGCTGAGGGTCGATAATGCTATCAAGGGTCAATCCCGGAGAAATATAGACTTTTATCGGCATTTGATCGGAAATCCAACGAATCGTTCCGGATGAGCTGCGGAACTCCGGATAGACCGTGGCGCCGCCCGCCCTGGCTGCAGCAGGGCGTTGTGCAGGACGTCCAGGAACTCTATAGGCTTCTGCCGATGTGCCGCCGAAGGCGAGGAGCAATGCGAAGGCCAACCCTGCGAGCCCTGGGAGCGCCGGCATCCTGCTGGCACCTAAATCTGGGAGCGCCGGCACCCTGCCGGCACCTTGCTTTACCAAAGCCCCTAATCGGAACTGCAACAGCGTTCTACCTATTGCTCCAAATTCCACAGTATTGCCGTCCTGCGCCCTCGTAGGCCCCTTAACCTATAAATGATAATACCCGTAATTCAGTTGGTATATTGGAAACATGAATGGAGCTAGCTATGGCTGACATCAATAAAGTTGTACCAGACAACACGACAGGAAACTTTTTTGTCGACACGACCTGCATAAACTGCGACACGTGTAGGCAATTGGCGCCTGATTCTTTTGCCGACCAAGGAGACTATTCATTTGTGTTTGCGCAGCCTCAAACAGCCGAGGCTGTGCGTGCCGCTACGCGAGCGCTGCTTTGTTGTCCAACTGGATCGATTGGCACCAATGAATCTAATGATGCTAAATCGATCATGCAAGACTTGCCTTTACCGATCGAGGATAATGTCTTTTATTGTGGTTTCAATTCCCCTAAGTCTTATGGCGGCAATAGTTTCTTCGTGCAACATGCCGATGGAAACTGGCTAATCGACTCGCCAAAATATTTGCCGCACCTCGTTAAGCAGTTTCAGAACATGGGCGGAATTAAGTATCTGTTTCTGACACATCAAGATGACGTTGCTGACGCGGCGCGCTATGCCACTGAATTTGGTGCCCAACGCATTATCCATCGCACCGAAATCAATGCTCAACCCGATTCGGAAATTGTTATTGAGGGCAATGATATAGTCCATATCTCAAACCATTTTATCGTCATCCCTGTGCCGGGACACACTAGAGGGCACATGGTTTTGCTCTATAATTCCAAGTTTTTATTCACTGGCGATCATCTATCCTACGATTTCGAAAGGCACGAGCTAGAAGCCTTCAGACGGCATTGCTGGTATTCATGGGAAGAACAAACCGAGTCGATGAAGAGACTTCTCGATTTCAAATTCGAGTGGGTGTTGGCAGGTCACGGAAATCGCGCCAAACTTCCCGCCGCTGAAATGCATGATCAACTTGCCCAGTTGGTTGAACGAATGAAACTTCCGGCAAAGCAGTGGTTTGCTCGCTTCACTACTTGATAGAGAGCATCGCAAAGTACATTGGATTTAGAGTGTTGCAGTACTTCAGTAGGACTTACACGGCAGAGCCTAAGGCTGATGGAGGCGTCTTGCAGAATTCGATGGCGAGAATCGGTGCCTAACTCTTCGACGGATGATAATGTTGATCAAGCTTCAACCACAAGCATGATTGAGCAAGATGTTCGGTTGTCGCGTTCTATTCTTTGGGATTTGCAACGTCAGTTCTACTTAGAGAACGGAATCAATTTTTGGCGAGAGAGAGCGTCCTTCACTTCTGCTAGTACGGTTGTAGTTTCTGCTTGCGTGGATTTGTTGTTGACGTATTTGAAAGAGCGGGTTCCTCATTTAAATTCAGATGAACCGATTTATTTGCTGGAACTTGGCACTGGTTCAGGTTGTTTCGCCTATCGTTTTCTCAAGAGTTTCGTTCCTCAAAAGCAGTTGATACCAGAATTGGCAAACTTGGACGTTCGCTATGTGATGACCGATTTCATTCCGGAAATTGTTGAGATATGGCAACGCAACTCGTATCTTAAAACGTTTGTGGAAAACCGTGAGCTCGATTTTGCGGTTTTCGATCCATCCACCGAGCAAGCCGTAATGACTTCCTGCTTCGAATGGACGCTCGATGCGCCCGCCTTTGTGAATGCGCCGATCATCATTGCTAATGCCCTTTTTGACACAATCGGTGTCGATGGGTTTCGCTGTGAAAATGGAGTCGCTCGTGAAATAACAGTGTCAGTTGAAGCTGATCCAACGGCACCACTCGCGTCTTTGATATCTAACACGTTGTTGTTGCATCAGAAAGTTGGAGAACCGATTCGACTGCCATATTACGAAAATCAAGAATTCGATCAATTGTTGATGCAATATGCTGATACTTTGAAAAACGGCACACTATCTCTTCCGATCGGCGCGCTGGAAATCATAGACAACCTTCGCAGAATGACGAACAACTCGTTTGCAATGCTTTGTTGCAGCCGTGGATTTACAGATCTTTCGTACGCAGAAAAGTCAGAGAGCTTGCACTATGAAGATCTTTCATTCCCACTTAATTTTGACGCATTGAAGAAATATTTTGCCAATTGCGGAGGTGAATTACTGACTCCTATTGAGGACGCGATCACGCGCTGTCTAACTTTTGGATTGTTATTGCAAAAAGAAGGTGGTACCAAACTCACAGAAATTGAACTTGGAAAAACCAAATTTGAAAATATCGAACGCGAAAATACACGCGTTCAGTATTTGAAAAGTTCACGGCGTCAAATGGATGTTTTTGAGTTGGTGAAAGCGCAGGAGCTGCAGCTGAAAGAGCTGTTAGATGTTAGTGCTGGAACCAGAAGCGTGTCCGACTCTGCAATTGCTTTTCTAAGCGATATTCTGAAGACTGGCAAATATGACCCGTTGCTCTTCTTGACGTGCACAGCGCATCTATTGGATAAGATTGAAAGCGAACTTCCAAGCGCCGGCAAGCAAGAAATCGATCAACTAACGAACGCCGTTCATTTAGTCGATTCGAACATTTACGCTTTTGAGCGCTCAATACCTGCCATCAAAGATGGTGAAGATGTTTATACTTTATTGATCAGCGTCTGGCAACGTGCCAATCAAGCAAATCACCAGACAACTGGACGGTCACTGTTTGTCAACTCTGATGACTGACTGCTGTTAGAGTTAAAGCTGGATCGATATGGATGAAGTGGTCAATTTCTTGTGGACGAAAAGAAGATACTAATAATTGCGGGTCCCAATGGATCGGGGAAAACTACTTTTGCACGTGAGTTTTTACCTAACGAAGCGGGATGTCCAATATTCATCAATGCCGATCTGATCGCTGCTGGTTTGTCACCGTTCCAACCTGACGTAGCCGCGATTAAGGCTGGACGAGTCATGTTGGAAGAAATAAAAACTCACGCGAAGCACGGCCACAACTTTGCTTTTGAAACAACGCTGTCTGGCCGTGGTTATGTACGCATGATTCGTGGGTGGCGAAAAGAGGGGTATGAAGTAAAGCTGTTTTTCTTGTCGCTTCTCAATCCAGAGGAAGCGATAGCCAGAGTCGCTTCCCGAGTGGCGCAAGGTGGACATCACATTCCTGATGATATCGTGCGTCGACGCTTCTTAGCTGGATTGCGTAACTTTCACGAGGTCTATCGATTTGAAGTTGATTTTTGGTCTTTGTACAACAATAGTGGCGAAGCGCTAGAATTGATTAGCGAAGGAACTAACCAATGAATATTCCCGTATCCAATTTGCCTGATGGCGATATGCAAAATGCGCCGAAGGCATTAGTGCGAGCGTCGCAACGCGCCTTTGAATTGGCTCAGCAAACCGGCACTGAGTTTGTAATAGTTCGCGACGGACAATTAGTCAGAGAGATACCTCAACCTGGAGAGACAAGGCGATTCCATGAAATGCCAGACAGTGAAAAGCGTACTGAGACAGATGTGTAGCAGGGCTTGCTCACGAGAATTGGCTATCGCGATCATAAATTAAGTTCCAGATCGGCCACACTGAACTGACATCATCACGCCACGCCCTAACGTGGCGAGAAGCTGGGTATTTTGCCCGTGAATAGTTCGGGATTTACCTTAAACCGTTTTCCGAGTATTTCCCTCGCTTCTCGCGGCAACGACCTCCGATTCTTCAGATAAGCGTTCACATTTTGCTTTTGCATTTTAGTCAGGTCTGCTATGTCTGTTTGACTCAGCTCGTGATCATCCATCAGCGACTGCAAAATCTCGGAGCCTGGAGTTTGCTCAGTGAACATGCCTTGGCACTTGTGGTTCGAATACTCTTGAACGAGTTTCATTAGGACCTTGGCATATCCTATTTCTGTCTGTGCAAGATTTTCATCATTTTCGACGAGTTCATGCAAGAGGGAGCGGGCGCGTAGATATTCTTTCTCTGTTTCAATGGGTAGTAGTGGAACTTTTGTAATCAAACGAAGATATTTTTCGTCGAGCGCTTTCATAGATTTCATAACTGACCTCGTTGTCTCTTTCTATTTCTTTTGTCGTAATTCGCATGCGTAGAGAGTTCTGAGATTTCTACTATTTGCAGAACGAAGGATATTTGTGTTTCGAGCCGGTAACTGTTTCCCTGAATGTTGAAGCAGTAAATATTCTTTGGAATGTATGAGACTGATGGAAACGTGGATTTGACATCAGTTAAGCTGTTCCAGGTTGCACTTTTTGTTTTGTCGAGCCATAGCTGAAGTGAAGCTTTCGCATCTGGAAAGTCCTTCATAAAGCCCAGCACGTCCGCTTCAGTTATAACTTCCACGGTAATCCTCGGTCGTATTGACATAGTAATCAGTTTTGATTACCATGTCAATACCTCACCAACAGTCCATCTTCCACCGAAGTGAACGGTTTTCCACCGAATCTCTCCCGGTATGCCATTCAAGCAACGATTTTCCACTAAGATGCGATATAGTGAATGAATTACCACCCCGGAGAATGCTTTTCCACCGTGAAGCCCAAATTCGATAAGCCGTCTGTTTTTCAAGAAAAGCATGTGCCCGCAGAAACTTCGTTGCTAGGCATGTCCGCACTCGTGCATGCCTTGAATCTTGAGGTTCCCGTGCGCAGACCTGCATGTCTCTCGCCGCGACGCATAAAAGCCGGGCACAAAGATGCCGGCGAATGGCGAATCTTTGACAGTAAGTATGGGGTTGAAGAGACAGTCCAAGCACATCTGATATTTGCATCGCGCCATGAGGATCTCGATCTTCTTGTGCTGAAGCGCATATTTTTGGCAGTGTCTGAAAGAGAGATGACGAAATACGTCAGGTCGGCGCCGACCGGTCCCACAGTAAGACGCATTTGGTTTTTGTACGAGTTCCTCACCGAAAAGGTGCTGAATGTTCCGGACTCCGGAAAGGTCTCGAACATCGATTTGCTTGATACCAATCGGTTTTTTGTCGGTGAGGGAATTGTTTCTGTGAGACACAGAGTGCGAAACAATTTATTGGGCACCATGAGATTCTGCCCTGTGATTAGACGCACTAAAATCCTTGAAGAGTTCATCTCCAAACGATTGGCTGCTCGGGCCCAGGCGCTACTGAACAAGGTCAGCCCTGTGCTGATCGCGAGAGCGGCGAGTTTCTTGCTGCTTGCCGATACGCAAGCGAGTTTCGCAATTGAAGGTGAGCGGCTGCCGGTCAAGACACGAGAGCGATGGCTCAAGGCTGTTCAGCAAGTGGGACAGCATCCGCTCAGCAAGGAAGAACTAAACCGATTGCACAGTATTTTGATGGCTGACTATCGTTTTACCAAACCAGGTTTCAGAGATGATTTCGTTTTTCTGGGGCGCCGAATGAACAACGAGCCAATTCCAGAGTTTATTGGCGCGCGAGATCAGGATCTTGATGACCTTGTGGAAGGGCTCACTGACGCCAGTGCGCTCATGAGCAAATCATCGCTGGATGCAGTGCTGCAGGCTGCAGCTATTGCATTTGGTTTCGTGTACATTCATCCCTACGAGGATGGCAATGGCCGCATGCATCGCTGTTTGATACATCACACGCTTGCCGAGCGGAAGTTCAGTCCTCGAGGTCTAGTCTTTCCTGTTTCGTCTGTGATGCTCAAATGGATTGCTGAATATACAACCGTACTGCAATCTCACTCTGGTCCACTAATGAATTGCATTGACTGGCTTCCAACTGTGCGCGGCAACGTAGACGTGAAAAATGATACGGCTGATTTGTATCGCTATTTTGATTGCACAGAGGCGGCGGAGTTCCTGTATCGCTGTGTGGAGGAAACTATTGAAAGAGACGTGCCAAACGAACTCGATTATTTGAAACGCCACGATTTAGCAATGCAGCAGGTTCTAGATGTGGTGGAAATGCCCAATAGAATGGCAGAAGATTTGATCATGTTTATGCGCCAAAATCAATGGAATCTGTCAAATAAGAGAAGACGCGATGAATTTGCGAAGCTCACTGATTCAGAAGTCAGGACGCTTGAAACAATTGTAAAAGAGGCTTTTGACGGGTTCGCTTGACAGCTTCTTCTATCTGGACGACCATAGTTATCTGTGAGGTGGTTCATGTTGACAACGAAGCGTAAGCCGGCGAGCATAGGCGAAATTCTGATCGAAGAGTTCATGGAGCCGATGGGACTGACGCAAAGCGCGTTGGCTAACGCGATGGGCGTACAACGCAAGCACGTCAACGAACTGTGCAACCAGCGCAGGGCCGTGACTGCCCCGACCGCGCTCATCCTTGCCCGCGTATTTGGCAACAGCCCTGATTTCTGGCTGAACGTGCAGCGGCGCAGCGATCTATGGGAGGCGATGCACTCGCCCCGACAGCGCGAGCGGATCAAACGTGCCCGACCGCTGACAGCTTCCTCGTGACAAGCGCATCACCCCGCCGGAAGTTCCGGAAGTGGCAATCTACCGCCTCACAATTGCAGGCTGCGGTCAGCTCAAGCATAGCTGCCCGCCTAAGCATCCTATACCATCCTAAGCCCCCACTAATGCCTCGCATGCCTGTCCTTGGTATATTGACTTCTTCGATTCGGATTGGTAAATGCAAGCAATTCAAATAGCTGCTCCTCGTTCTGCGGAAGTGGAAAAGAATAATCAATCAGAGCAAGCCTGGGTCGTGGCTTTGGTGGTTGTTTGCGTCGCGCTGCTCGTAAATTTGGTTGTTCTCTTCTGGGGTCTAAACAGAGGACTGGATGTCGATGTCGAGTCCTTCTACCTGGTGCAATATCAGCACCCGTCAATTTATCCAGCTTTTTCTTCTTTTCACTTATTGCTTTCGAAGATACCAAAACTGGTGTCTAGTGAAATTCTCCATTACAGGTTTTTAGAGATCGCAGCAAGACTAATTCCAATTCTTGTCCTAAGTCTCGGATTTGCCAGATGGTCCAATCCGTGGCTGCACTTGAGTAAGGTGAAAACTGCTCTCCTTGCGACGTTTGGAGTGCTCGGTGCCACTATCGTGTTCTGTTGCTTTCCCCGAACCATTTCTTATAACGGACTTTCATCCGCCTTGATCACTCTGAGCGTCGCTTGCGCATTTTTCGCAGCCAGTGACCTCGGAGCAGGACGTATGCAAAGGTTTGGCAAGCCATTGTTGCTAGCGTTAGCAGGGTTCTGTATAGCCTTAAATCTCTTTGTCAAATTTACCAGTGCTCTTGTTCTGTTGCCGGTTCTGCTTGGATTTCTGTTGGTTCAACGCCGCAGCTTGCGCGAATGCGGCGCAGTAATCGCCGGTGGTGTCGCAGGACTGATTTTCTTTTTCGGCTTCGTTCAAGGAATGGGAGATTGGTGGACAGCTTTTTCAGAAGCTACTAAATTCGAGTTGCTTACTGATCACAGCCCGCATGGCATGGCCGCTGGTGCGCTTCTTTTTGTTCGCAAGCATTGGTGGCACGGCGTCGCCTTAGTGGCTGCAGCGATTGGGTTGAACAGGGCAATCTCATCCCAAGGTCCGGAGAGGCAAAGGAATTTAGTGCACTGGCTGTGTGGCGCTTACACTTCTGCGTTGGTGCTGTTAACTGTCGCGCTGCTTGTGAAACCAGGTTTGCTCGCTAGTCGCGATTCGCTCGTGACAATCGTAACTGTTGCATTCTTTTTGATGCTTCTATCGGTAAATAGAACAGTAAATTGGCGATTTGAGATTGGGGCACTTGTTTTGTTGGTACTACCTTTGATTGCCGCAGTGGGAACCAATTGTAGTTTTCTTCCCCATGTTGCTAGCAACTTGGGTCCTTGGCTAATATTCATTATGGTTGCCGCGATCATCTGTGCCGATCGGTATAAGACACCATATGCGATGGCAGGAGTTTGTGGTGCTCTTGCTGTGCTTACAATGACTCAATTTTTCGAGCAATATGTGTACTACCGCGATGATAACCTGTGGTTAACCGAGCAAACGGAGACTACGAGTAAGATTCCTTTGCTCTCTGGACTAAAGCTTCACCATGATGACATTCAGTTCTATGAGAATGCTCAAAAAATATTGGTTGAAAATGGTTTTCGTAAAGGCGACAATATTCTTAGTCTGTACGACTTTCCCGTAATCGTTTACTTGATGCAGGCGGTCTCACCTGGGCATTCTTGGTACATCAGTTGGCCCGAACGCGATGAGATCAACGCGCATTATTTTCGAGAGGCCAAACTGACAAAAGACCAACGTCTGTTCTTGGTGCTAGGCGGGGCTAATCCAAAGAAGATTGTCGATCCGGAGATGCAAGAGGCATTGCTAGACCCGAAACTTGGGAAGACATTCAAAAGAATCGGAGTTTTGCCGCATCCAAGAAAGGATGATTTCAAAGTCTATTTCTATGCAAGTCGATAAGCTCATCTAGTTCAGCAGAGCCGCTGGACGCAGTGCTGCTCACCAGAAACGGGGAAGAGGTGCATCTTCGTCCAAAGGTGTTCAGCTTGCTCGAATTCTTTATGCGGCATCCCGATCAGGTCTTCAGTTCGGAGGCAACCCTGGGAAGTGTATGGATGGACGATTCACTTCCGTCACCATATACGGTGCGCACGCACATAAAGCTTTTGCGGAGGTCTATTGGTGAAACCGGTGAAGGTGGGTTGATCCAGAGCGTCCGGAACCGAGGCTATATGCTGAGCAGCGCTCAATCTCATTAATTTTTTGCCTGCTGCGCAAATCATCTCTAAGCTGGTACTCTCCGCTTGTACAATAATTGAACTTTTTAGGCTTCACCGACGTACTTGTATGTAGAAAGTATATGCGAGGTGCGGCGATATATGAAATTGACGATTCTACAACTCCAGCAGGCCACCGAGGAACAATTTTCAGCGATGTCAGCTCAAATACAACGCACAGAACGAAACTACGATGAACTGCACAATCGCATCGACCGTTCATTGATCAACAATGAGAACTTTCGGAAAGAGATGACGATGGAGTTCACTGATATGCGTGGCGAATTTGCCTTCATGCGTAACCAGTTCTCCGATATGCGTGGCGAATTTGCCCTCATGCGTAACGAGTTCTCCGATATGCGTGGCGAATTTGCCTTCATGCGCTCCGAATTCGCCGCAATTCGCTCCGAAATGCATATGCTAACGCAGGCTATTAATAATGGATTTACTCGAGTCGAGCATAGGTTGGATAAACTAGAGAATCCAGGCTGAACTTTTTAACCGTCGCTGACGTACTTGTATGTGGAAGGTATATGTTTACTTGAATCGAGCATCAGATACAGACTACGACGTTTCTAAGCAGTCTTGCCCAATGCGTGCCGTAGGGCGCCGGCAAGATTCGGATACTCGAATCCAAATTTGTTACCTTCAAGGGCTATTGGCTCGACTCGCGCACTTGCCAACAACAATTCGTCAGCCATCTCGCCCATGATCAATTGTGCCGCAAACGCGGGCAACGGAAGTACTGCCGGTCTGTGCAGCACGTGCCCCAATGCTTCCGTGAACTCAGAGTTGCGCACCGAATTCGGTGCTACGACATTCATCGCCCCGACAACCGATTTGTTCGTGACTGCGAAGATGAGCGCGTTGACCACGTCATCAAGGCTGATCCAGCTCATATACTGCTTGCCGGAGCCGATCACTCCGCCACCACCAAGCTTAAAGATCGGCAACATTTTTTGAAGTGCGCCACCGTCTTGACTGAGCACAACGCCTAGTCTTGCTCTGACGACTCGCACACCGCTTGCTTCGGCAGCGGCGGAGGAATTTTCCCACTGCTTACAAACGTCGGCAAGAAATCCGGTTCCAGGGGCACTGTTCTCGGTGAGGACTTCGTCGCCTCGGTCTCCGTAGAAGCCGATCGCGGAAGCGCTGACCAGCACCTCTGGACGGGCATCGAGTTTGGCTATCGTTTCAGCAAGAAGAGTCGTTCCCTTGACTCGACTTTCACGTATCTTTATCTTTTGTTCAGCAGTCCAACGCTTCGCGGCAATGCTTTCACCGGCGAGATTGATCACTGCTTGAACACCGGCAAACCCTGCTATGTCTATCGTTCCGGCTTCTGGATTCCACAAGAACTTGCCTGACTCATTTGATGCGTTGCTTCTGACAAAGGTGACGACTTCGTTACCTTGACTTCGCAATTTGTCTTTCAAGGCGGAACCGACTAGTCCCGATGAACCTGTTATAGCGACTTTCATAGAGCTCCTTCTAGCCCGTGGGGCTTAGCTTTCCCACGATAACGACCGCAGTGTGAACACAACGTGAACGAATATTACGACCCTGCTCCATATGTGGTGCTGCGTCTAAACTATATCCGACGATGGACTATGGCTCAGACTCCTGAACTGATTTCGGGCGCTTTCCAGGCTCGTTTCCATCCTATATGTTGAGCCGAAAATAAACAGATTGTTAAAGCTATGGCGGAGTAGGTCACTTATCGGGTACAACTTAGTTGTTGAACGAATTCGTTCGGCACGCATCGCAGGAACTCCAGTACGAGGGAAGCTAGGGATAGAATCCGTTGGGGCGGCACCAACACTGCGAACAATTCAAAAGACCCGGCTAATCAGCCGGGTCTTTTTCTTACCTTGGTTCTTAGCTGGGAGCGCCGGCACCCCTGCCGGCATCGAACGTCCAAAGCTCCAGTACGTAATCAAACTATTTCTATCTTCTTCAACCAAATCCCCTCTCGCCACTGCATCTGGTGCCTGCGGCTGTCGCTTATCTACGACCCATAAATCCAACATGTGCGCGCTCTAATGCCATTTTGCTGCACTCATTACAATTCTGACTGTTGAGGGATTAAATGCAGAACAGTGATGTATGCTTACTGTCGACCTGGTTGAGTAGGTATTCATTAGGTAACCAGGTACCAGGAAACCTACAGTGAAGCGACGTTTACCATCATCACTATCTTCTAAACTCTTCAGTCAGCAGACTTCAAGTACCAGCAATCCGTGCAGTATTTACAGTAGTGGATGTCAACTGCTGTCTGTGATTTTGAGTTTTGCGATTGCTCTTCCGGTTCTTGCTCAGCCGCAGCCTGGTGGCTCGGGAACGGTCGGCACTAATGCCGCTGGACCTGCCGGTAACGCAGGAATCAACCAGCCTGGAGCTATTCAGGCCTCGCCCAACGCGGGGGGTATTGGTTCACCCGCAGGTGCCTCGCCTCCCGGCGGCGCGGGCGTGGCATCGCCGAATTTCTTGCAACCAGCGGCTTCTGCGACTCCGGGCACTTCCAGTCCAGCGCCAGGACGAGGAGTTCAGGATCCAACGCTGTACCCCTCGACGGGCGAGACCGGTCGCGCCAGTAACATACCGGGCAAAGACCTCCTCTTAGATAAAGATGTGATCGATGCCGACAACAGAGCCTTTGATCAACAGTTCCTGCTTGGTGAGTCGATTGAGCTTAAATTGCCCAAGGCCAATGAACTGCTTCCTTTAGGTAACAAGCTTCCACCAATAAGATTGGAAGCGAACTACACCGAACCAATTTCCTTGAAGGATGCGGTTAGCTATGCCATTGCGAACAATCTGGCGATTCGAATCTCTTACGCGAATAAAGAGCAACAGAAATGGAACCTTGGTGGAACCATGTCGGGATTTCTGCCTAACATCGTCTTGAATGGACAAGACCAATTTTTGCAAGGTTCAACTTTAATCGGCGGCATTATTCCGACTACGTTCAAAACACCTAACGTCTCCGCACAAGCAGGTGTGCAGTGGTTCGGATTTCAAGGCGGCTCAGTCTTGTTTGGCACGTTGGCGTCGTTGCACAACTATCGCGCTGCTAAAGCGCAAGTCACTGGCACAATAAACGATACGCTCCTAGCCGTCGCGCGGGGATATTACAACCTTGTGAACAACCAGGCCCTTCTTCAGATTCAAACCAAAGCTGTAGATGTTTCTAAAGCACAAGTTACTTTGAATCAACAGTTAGAGAGCGCCGGCACCGGAACGAAGTTTCAAGTTTTGCAGTCCGAAACGCAGCTTGCGCGTGATGAGCAGAATTTGCTCACACAAGAAGTGGCGCTGCGAAATTCATCGATAGATTTGGCTACAGTTCTCAATTTGAACGCCGCGGTCAATCTCCTTTCTGTTGAATCTTCGGTCAAAAAAGTGCGATTAATTGATCCTAGCATCGACATCAATAGACTGATAGCGTTAGCCATTTTGAATCGGCCAGAGTTGAAGCAATATGAGCAACTGCGAATTGCTGCACGTAGACAAATTCAAATCGCGGCGGCACCACTTTATCCGCAGCTGCAGTTTTACGGAAACATATTGGGTAACGGCGCCACTTTCGGAAAGACTTACAATTTTGTGCCTGGTAGTTTTAGTGCCGTTCCGTTGGCGGCGCCACCAGATGGACCAGTTATTTCAACTAAGCCGTTTCTCGCTACTCCCAGCGCTACCGCTGGACAACCCACTAGCAGTAAGGGTCCCGTAGTAGCCGCAGGTGAGCAACTTACTCCTTCTCAATTTTCGAGCAGACAAATGAGAAAGAGCTACAGCATTGGTTACCGTATGGACTGGAACTTCCCAGGATTCGGACTCGGCTCACTGACTGCCATTCAAGCCGCTCGCGCTAACGCAAGAATTGCCTTGCTGAATTCAAATCAATCTCTGATCAACATACTGCAACAAGTGCGTGAGTCTTATTTGAATAGTCAAACTGCAGAGCGACAAATCGAAGTTGCAGACAAGGCCGTCATTTCCTCAACTGAAGAATTGCGCCTAGCCCGGGTTCGGCTCGCTAATGGGGTTGGCACCAACATCGACGTGATCAATGCGCAGCGAGATTTCATCACTGCCTTGGTCAATAAAGCGAACGCGATCATTACGTTCAACTTGGCACAAGTTCAGCTGTTACATGACACTGGATTGATCTCGGTGGAAACGCTGACGTCTGGTCGTTTGGTTCGTCAGTGAGGTTGTATGACCGACTCTCCTCGCAAAAAACGAGACAACAATCTCAATATTCGCGTCACGCCTCAGCAGAAAGAAATCATTACTCGTGCTGCTTATATAAGACAGACGACCGTGAGCAACTTCGTGCTTGAGCAGGCATGTGAGGCGGCTCAACAGATAGTTCTTGAACAATAGAGCGAGAGCTGGCGCGCGCTAGTAAGGCTGGTTAATG
The DNA here is from genome assembly GCA_003151275.1 of Candidatus Melainabacteria bacterium. The sequence continues at coordinate 23,596 of PLXC01000094.1, read as the reverse complement.
CAGAATTGAGTGAAGCAAGTCAAACTATGACTTTGTATGTGAGTCAAGTGTGGGTTAATTCGTTGGAACCCGATTTCTCTAAATTTTGGATTCGCGACTTGGGCTTGTCCGTGCGTTGCCAACGGATCGGTCGCCTTCAGTCACTATCCCCTGAGGAACGATTGTTTGCGGCAGTCCTGCGTTCAGATGCAAGTGAATCCAGTCGGCTGATGGAGCCAGATACTAACCGAGAGTTTTTGGAGCTTGTTAAACTTACTCGCTGTGCAAGATTCGTTTTAGATACGATGTGTCAAATCGATGTGGTTAAGCTGCTTCAAAAGGATATTCACTCTGCGCTAAATCAATTGGCGGTGAAAGAGACAGTTGATCAGAAACGTGTTGATAAAGATTTTGCGGATGTACTGAACATTTTGCGTTCGATTAATATTGATCTTGTCTGGATCAAAGGGGCGGCACTTTCTCGCAGTGTATACGACGAGCCCTATCATAGACAGTTCGGAGATCTTGATGTCGTTGTGCGCTCGACCAGTTTCGACAAATTGATTGAACTCTTAACGGAGTCCGGCTTTTTCAGCGTAATAGATCCTGGTTTTTGTAACCAGGCTCTAGTCGGTCCTGTTGTGCCACCATCATCGCTCGCCCTTACTCCGGCACCGGACTTGGTACCGACATCCGTTGCGTCAATGCAAAGAATTGGCACGATGGTAGATATCAAAATTGGTCCTTTGGACACCGGGGTTCAGGTTCGCGATATCAATCGTTTCTTTAACGAGGCAGAACAATTCAGTGTTCTTGGCGCGAATTTTCTTGCGCCCTCCGTCGTTGATCATCTGATGATTTGTCTCTACACCTATTTTAAGGATAGATGTGTTAGCTGGAAGACTTTGTTGGATATTCATCGCTTAACGCTAGAACTAAACAAGGATAGCGATCTTTGGGATGTGCTGGTCGAGAGGTGTAACGAGGAATCGATCGGGCTGGTCGCGTGGATGGGTCTATCAGTTTCTAGTGATAGGTTGGGATCGTTGATACCAAATAAGGTGCTGAAGTCGTTCGCTCCAAGAACGCCGACCAGTAATTTGTTTGATTTCTGCTGCAGTCCGTTTTTCGTCTGGAATGCCACCAGTTTTCCAATGATGTTGGTTAATTTGGTCGTTTCAAGTAATCGGAAGAGAAAACTAGAGCAGCTTCGCATTGCGGCGGTGCCCTCGAATGATTTTTTGAGCAGCTATTACAATAACGGTAAGCCTATGTCGGCAACGCGTCATGCCCTATGTCAGATCTTACACCTTTTGGTTTTGGTGCTTCCGGGAGGAGCTGTTCGCAGGAGTTTTGGATGGTGGCTCTGGCCTGTGCCCGAGTTCACGATCGACGAAAAGAAAACGAACGCGGTAACATCGTCTTGCTGATCAGTCACTCCAAAAGAAATCCGGATTCTTCTAATTCGGTGATCAGTTCTGTAATCTCTTGTTCAAGTGAATTCGTATGTGGTATCGAGTCAATAGCCGAAACTTGCGCAAATATATCTGCAGCCGTATTGTTGCCGTCACAAAATTCCCACACTAGAGCTGCTAGCGGGTTCAATGTGTGCGCCCATTCAGTCTTTGGACTAACGAGCACCACGTGTCCATCAGGCAATATATTAGTTTCAATCTCCGGGTCTCTTGTAGGCTTTCGGGTTGTCACTCGGAGTACTCCATCACTTCGAAAACTAATTACACACTTCGCGGATAGCATTTATTTTTGCTTCGAGCGAACCGCCATCCAACATCAAGCATTGTCCATTGCTGATGTATTCAACGAACTTAGTAGCCGAATCTGGTATACGCAAAATATTTGAACAATCCAACACCTTTCTTAAGTACTCCGTCGGCGCCATGTCCGATACCGTGAGTAGCTCTGGACCTTGAAAAATTTGAGTAAAATAAAGCGCTAAATCAAAGTTGGCCGGACAATCGTTTTCGGTTGCTGCTAATTCATTCAAGGGAGCCCATTCACTACGCAGAACAGGCTGAGGCGAGCGTCCAACTGTTTTTTCGAGTAGTTCTTTGGTGCCGGTCTTGAGAGAGAATGGCGATGCGAATTTCAAGACTTTATCGGTTTTTAGATCAATGAGAACTAAATCCTCAGCTAGCACTTTCCAGCCATAGCCCAATGCTAGAGCCATTGTAGTCGTGCTCTTTCCAGTGCTTGATCTGCCGGCGATCAATACTCTTTTGCCTGCAGGCGAGATCAGGCATGCGGCATCAATCCATAAGCATCCAGAATGGTAGCGCTTGAGAATGTGATTGACCAGCCCTCTAACATCCTTCTCGCATCCTGTTCGAATCTCGAGAACATCTTCCTCGTTCAAATTTTGATCAATTGCATGAGGCAGCAATATGTCCAGATCTTGCTCAAATTCAGCGTCACAGTTATGGACGCTGAAACAGACTTTGCCTAAAGCATATGCGGTTTTCTTGGTGGCACTAGCGTGCATACATCAGATCCTTGATTTGCCACGGTTCTATTTTTGTGGATTTTGCTATTGCAGAAGGCATCATTACAAACCCTTTTGAACAATGGGTGGTGCGAGGTAAATCGTAATCTCGCATGCCATTCTCGTACATATTATCGAACTCAACGCCATCGATTCTTACTACAAACTCAGGCAGCGGAACATCATATAAATCTGCAACTGGATTTTGTTTTACTGTGGCTCGCGCTCCGTAACGGCTAGTCAAGGTGTTCGTAAGGTACGCCCCCACAACCGATCTAGTCTCTTGATAGGCTGTTTGTTCCACAAGCCCATCATCGAATTTTCCTTGACTATTTATATACACGCAGCCCGAGACAGGTGAGGCTGCCACGGTATGCGCAGTATCTATCCTGCCCTCATAAGAGCTTGATAAATCTTTGCGGGAACCGACATTCCGCACCAAACTTACGGCGGCTCTTCGATGGCTGTCTTCTTCTTCCGAAAATATAGAAGGTTTCGCGCTAAGAAATTTGGCGTCTTCGAGAACCTTATTTAAGTTAAGTGTAGAGCGGCAAGTTTGATGTGAAAAAGCGCTGAGCACAAAAATCTCAACGTCGGCGAGGCTCAAAACATATTGAAAAAACTCATCAAGAGACTCCATTAGCGACTTAAGAAGTGGAAAAATTTCCAGATCCGGAGACTCCAGAAAATCCTTACCAAGTACGTGCGCGAGATGATCGAATGCCGTGAATCTACAAATGAATGTCGACCAATCGGTTTTAAGCAATTCGAATGTCGACTCAATCCTCGATTTTTCGATATTGATTATGTTTTCCGAGGTTTCACGGGTTGATACCAGAGCCGAGGCAATGTCGATAAATGGTCTGGGTTTGTAATCACTAAATGGCTTGGTTTCAAGAAGAGTTTTCGGACTAACTAACTTATTAATTGGCAAAGATCCGTCTGATAACCAGATGCGACTAGCAATATCTGGGAGTAGAAGTGGTGTGTTAACAATAATTGCTTTCGATCCTTCTATGGGTTTGATGAAGGATGCCGCAACCGAAAGATTTTTTTCGCTGAATGCCAATAATTTGTTCAAAGATGTCTGGGGTTGCGCGTAGCCAACGCAACCGTTTTGATACCATGGCTTTCCAGTAAGTATTTCCGCCCACAATGGCTGCGCGGTTGTGAAGCTAGGGCTCTCGAAATCAATGCTTTCGAAAGCCCTAAAATATTTTCTAGATTTCGGTAAATGGGTAAGTAGAGATTCGAAGTCAGCCCGCGCTAACCCATCTAGGCTAAGCAGGCAATGCCTTCTCTGTTTCACGCAATACTAGCCGCCGCAGAAAGTATCAGCGCCGGCGTTAGACTGGATGTCAGTACCGCCATTGGTGTCTATGTCAGTTAGCGGGTTTTGAGTATCATTGGCATTACAGCTTGAAAGACCGGCGGCTACTGCTGGTAGTATGAATTTGTCTAGTACCTTAGGTGCAGCCATAACTGCGCCGGTCAAGGCAGCCCCTTTGACAATTTTCTGAATGAATTGCTTGCGGTTTAGACTTGGTGCACACGAGGTATCCTCTGTTCCCTTGATATCTGCCGATAGTCGATCGTCAGTCATTGTATTCTCCTACTAAATGGTAATTTTGAACGGAACGCATCTCTGTACAATAGTTGGCGTTCATTCTGATTGCAATGATACCACTATGCAAGGGACTAAAGGACTCTTGGTAACAGTCTGGATGTCAGCGGGGGTCGGTTATATCAGTTCGATGGCGAGGAAAAAGTGAACAAGCTAAATCCGGTAAATATTGATACCACTAGATCAAGCGCTAAACGAAGAGTCGAGATTGCCGATGACGTACCATTTTTCCTAAGAGCGTGGTGGTTGAGAGACAGAGTTGAAAACTCGTTAATCAGCTTTGGTGCATTTCCTTCGACAACTCTTCCGTTATGGTCTTTGCATTCCGATCCGATGTGTGATGCTGCTAACCTCGATGCCTGTAACCAATAGGTTGCAAAGAATTTTGCAGTGAAGAACCTCATCAATTTAAGTGTGCGTTAGTTATCGATTTATTCGGGTAGTATGTTGAGTAGAGTAGTGATTGCTGTGTTTACCAAATTTTCTGGTGATTCGCCAATTATAGGGAATCAATTATCAGCCACACAAAGGAGTTCAAGAAAAATGATTACGGTAAGAGGTTTTAGTTTAGGTGCAGCATTATTTTCGTTGTCAATAAGTCCTGGCTATGCGCATCATCATTCGCGCCCATCGCTGTTGGTTCCTGCCAATTCAGTTATTTCAGTGCGGACCACCGCACAAGCCCCAGTTCCTAATCCGGCCAATCTTTCTGCGAGCTTTGCTTCGAACCGATACACCTTGACGATCAATTCCGCTGCGAAGAACGATGACGGAGTTGTTGGCATCAATTTCCCTCAACAACACCAGGGGAAATTTCCTATCCACGGCCACGATAACTTTGTTGATAAGTTTGTAGATTTTTCCTTTGACATGGGGCCAGGTGCCGGACAACCTTCGGATGCAGCATTCCCATTTGCGGTTACTGTCCAAGATCAGAATGACGGTTTCTATCATGTCACCAATGGGAATGTTACCTCAACTGGTAATGCTAACGCGCCCTACCGCTTTAGGACGCCGCCTGCGTCGTCGACTGGCTGGGTTCCAGCATTTCAAGCACCACCATTTGTCAGAAAGCTTGCTCTAACATTTTCTGGAGACTTCGTTACTCCGGTTAAAAGCGTGCAAGTGTTCGTAACTGCTGATCATGGAATCGGAAATCCATTTGTTAATAGCTCTGACAACCACAACGACATTCCGAATGCGTTTACTCCACCTGGCGGAATCGACTTCTCTTATAACTTGTCACCACAGAGCGCTGGAACTCCTTCAGATACTAAATTTAACTTCGACACTGCATCTAACAACTGACGCGGTTTGGCGGAGTCAAATCGCTGTGGTTTGGTTCTGTAACATTGGTGATACAACGAGACCTAGGTGCCAGCAACGAGCAGGGGATTGATTTATCGTCCCTTCTTAAAATCGGTGTATTTAAATGAGAAATCAGTTGGCTGGAGTGATTCTTTGTGGTGTGGTTCAAGCGTGCTTTGCGGTTGGAGCTCTAGCTCACGATCCCTTACCGCCTACCAATGCCATGTGGTACAGGTACTACAGTGCTGGCGCTGGTGCGCTGGCAAAGCATGACGATGAAACTGCTAAGAAGTATTTATTCGCTGCACTAAGCACGGTCGAAAAAGAGCAAAAGCCCGGAAAAGGAGATGTCTTTTTCGTGGTTAGACTTTCGGCGCTTGAGCAAGGAATTTCTTCTGTTTATCCGAAAGACTGGTCCAAGGAGAAGGGCGAAGACGCTTCAAAAGTGAAGTTGCAAGAAGAGCAAGTGGCGGTCCTGGAACGGATCGCCAAACTAAATCAGCGTTTGATTGAACCAGGTGACATCATCGTCGGCAAATCTCAAGAGCGTTTTCAAAAGGCTGCAGAGATGTTGAAAAAAACTAAAGAGCAAATTGCGCAAAAAAAGGGTGAACAAAGTTCTAGTAATTGAGTGCGTATGGCTCCATTCAGTTTGCTTTAATGCATAGTTGTCAATTACTCATGTATCAATGACGCAATATTTTCTTTAACGCCCAACCAGCCGTGGCACAATGCTGTCCGTCGGAGCTGCGTGGCGCACATTTCTAGGAGTCTATTATGAATTTAGCTAAGTCGTTGACCTTGCTGGCGGTAGTGGTGGTGTCAATGAACACTTCTAGGGCATTGGCTCAGGTTTCAACGATCAGTGCGAACTATGTCAAATCAGTGAGAACCACGAGTCAGCCGCCTACCCCTAAAGCGGCGAATTTGTCTGCATTTTTTGCCCTTAGAACCTACTTCTTGACTGTCAACTCCGCAAGCAAGAACGAGGATGGCGTGGTAGGAATTAATTATCCGAGTCAAGGCGCTGGCAAATTTCCAGCCAACGCCGGGGCTAACTTCGTTAATAATTTCACAAATTTCCACTTTCAGATGTCTCAACCAACTCAACCGTCCAATGGCGCCTTTCCCTTTGCTGTTGTAGTTCAAGATCAAGTAGATGGCTTCTATCACGTTAGCAACGGCAGCATCACCAAGACAGGGGCTCCGATTTTTAAGTACCAATTCGACGCACCTGCTTCAGGAACCTGGAATTCAGCTTTCGACAAGTCTGATCCGAATGGGCCAAAAATAACAAAGCTTGCACTTATATTCTCAGGTGATTTTGTAACCCCTGTCAAAACAGTATTTATCCCAGTCACGTTGACAGGTCCACTGGCGGGTCGCAACCCAGTCATTACAAGTAGTACCAGCGCCAACAATATTCCGGGAAGTCACGCCATTGTTCATTACAGTACCGGCACTGCTGACACGAAATTCAATTTTGATACAGCTAACAATCAGTAGCGGTAGTAAAATTACCATACCCCTTAATGAGTTTAAATTGTCGGCTTGTCAACTAAGGTTCTAATCCTTTCATCGGAAGATGATGTGCATGCGGAAACCGTGAAACAACATCTCACAGAGATGAACGTTCCAGTGGATTATTTTCGCTATGAAGATTTCGTTGAGCATTCCAAAATTTCCTATCGCCCAGGTGGATTCGATGGAGATTGCCTAATCGAGCGTGCTAAAGGTACGTTGGATTTGCATTCTTATTCGGCGATTTGGCATCGCCGTCCCGGGCAAATCGTAGCAGGCAAGCTCCCGGAACGCTGGATTCAGCAAATGGTTGAGCAGGAATCACGCAACGCTTTGGACGGAATGTTTCACCACCTGCGGTGCCTGTGGGTTAATCATCCCCGCAGGGATTACGAGTGCTTGCAGAAGTTATGGCAGCTGCATGTTGCTGCTGAGGTGGGTCTTGTTATTCCAAAAACGTTGGTAACGAACCAGCCCAAACTTGTCGAACAATTTTTCGAAGAATGTGATGGTCAAGTCATTTACAAGCTAATTAGCGAGCTAAGTAATTTTGCTATTCCTGCGTACGAAACTCCGCGTGGCATCTCCACATTACCTTTGCGGAAAGAAGATCTAGCGCACTTAGATCAAGTGATGCTCTCTCCTCACTTCTTTCAGCAATGCATTCCCAAGTCGTATGACCTGCGCGTCACCATTGTGGGTCAAAAGATTTTTTGCATCAAAATCGATTCGCAAGCAGGAGAGGGCAAACTAGATTGGCGGCATGATTATTCTGTTGCTATGGATTCTTTTGATTTACCTGATGAAATTGCCGAGCAATGCCTGGCCTTAATGCGAAAGCTGCAGCTGAACTATGGTGCAATAGATTTTGTCCTTTCTCCTGATAACAAATACTATTTTTTGGAAATCAATTGTGCGGGTCAGTATATGTGGATCGAACAACGTTGTGAAATGCCCATCTCGCTTGAGTTGGCGAAGCTTTTGGCAGGTGTCGCACCTCCGCTCGTGAGCAGTGTATGACGAAACAAGAGCTGCTTATTCCGTGATCCCGCGTTCGCGAATCCAATCGCTGGATTGCCTGCGAGCCGTTGCATGCCTAGCTGTGATTGTCAGCCACACGACTAAAATTACAGCACCTGGTGGTTGGTCTATAGGTTCCTATGGTGTCGGCTTATTTTGCGTTCTTAGTGGTTACCTGATTACATCAATTCTGTTGCGTGACGAAGAGAAAGAAGTCCAGCTTCATCTAATCAAATTTCTGCAGCGCCGGTGTTTACGCATTGTTCCAGCATATTTCGCTGTTCTTTTATCTTGCACATTACTGATGCGGTCAGGTTTGTTTTTCAAAAATCATAGCGATTTGATTTCTAGAACTCTGGCTGATTTTGTTTACTACGCAACGTTTACGCATAATTCCGGTGATGGTTTTGCGCTCAATCACTTGTGGAGTATATCGATTGAAGAACAGTTCTACTGCCTGTTGCCGGTGCTATTTCTCTTTGTGAGAAGCCGAACTTTGCTCCAGATAATCCTTGTGTCGGCTGCCCTAGTGATGACTCAATTTGCTCATATCGATAATGATTTCAACGCTGCTTTTATTCCGCTAATTTTCGGAACTTTGCTCGCAATCAACTTTGAAAAAATCAGCATTGGTTTAAACAGACTAGGCGTAGTGCCAACGCTTCTATGCTTCGGAGCGTTGGCACTGTCCTCTGTTCTGCTGCAAGCTTGTCCTTACGGACCCTTCGGCTCATCTTGCTTTTTGTTGTTGGTTTGGTTAGCAATCAGCAAATTTAAACCGTCCACACGCTTATCTGGAGTGGCATATATTGGAACAATAAGCTACGGGGTGTATTTGGTGCACATGCCTCTTCGGCTTGTGTGCTTCTGGATGCTCGATCGTCTTGGAATGAATTTTGAGGTGCTTGCTTTCTTATTAACAGCCTGCGCGTCCATTATCATTGCAGCGTTCAGCTGGGAATTGTTCGAGAAAAGAGTTCTTGAGCTCAGGTATCGAATCTCAATTAATGTCGTTGGCGTTATTGTCGCCTTCTTGAGTCCATCCTTAATTGTCATTGGATTGGTTGTTCATGCGCTGCACGGCTTTTAGAGGAAGCACGATTTCCTTTTAGGATTGCACCGAACTCTAGTTTGATGGATACTCTTTGCCAGCCACCGCTCGATATGGATACACTGATCTGTTTTCCCAAAAGGTCTTAACTATGTCTTTCCGTAAGAACGTTCAAGTTGTTTTACTTGCCGCTGGTCAAGGCAAAAGGATGAAATCATCAAAGCCTAAAGTTTTGCACGAGGTGTTAGGCAAGACAGTGCTAGGACGCGTCCTGGACGCGGTCGATCAATTGGGCATTGATCATGTGCACGTCGTAGTCGGACACGAAGCTGAGCAAGTTAGAGCTTTTCTCCAAGCCAATCCGCCAAAAACTCCTTTATCTGTCCATTTGCAGGAACCACAGCATGGAACAGGTCATGCTCTAAAGCAAGTGGTACCCTCTCTAGAAGGCTTTTCAGGAACGTTGTTAGTGTCGGTCGCTGATACTCCTTTGCTGCAAGGGAACACTCTTGCAGCCCTAGTAGATGGACATATAGAACAGAAATCTATTGTCACCTTGCTAACAACTGAAGTTGAAGATGCAAAAAGTTATGGGCGAATCTTACGTAACCCTGATGGTTCGGTAATCGGCATTATCGAAGATAAAGATGCGTCTGATGAGCAGAAGAAGATTCGCGAAATAAATCCGGCCATATATTGTTTTGATTGGCCGACAGTGAAGCCTGGTTTGTACGGACTGACTAACGACAATAGGCAGAAAGAATATTATTTGACTGACATGGTGGCATGGGCTCACCAGGCAAAATTAAAAACATTCGGGATACAAGCCGCCGATTGGCGAGAGGTCGCCGGTATCAATTCAAGATTGGAGCTTGCTGAGGCGATTAGGTTACTGCGCGATATGAGCATTCAGCGCTTGGCGCTTGAAAGTGGAGTAACTTTTGTAGACGCGTCATCGACATGGATCGCTCCGGAAGTTTCCATCGGACAGGACTCATCGGTTCTGCCTGGATGTTATTTAGTTGGGACTATAAACATCGGGCAGAATTGTTTGATTGGACCGCACACGGTCATGACGGGCTCTGTAACCGTTGGCGATGGCACAAGCGTCGTGCAATCAAATCTTTCGAACTCAAAGATTGGCGCTCAATGCAAAGTGGGTCCTTTTGCTCATCTTCGAGATGGAAATGAAATAGCTGACACTGTTAGAATCGGAAACTTTGTCGAGATCAAGAAGAGTGTTATCGGACGTAAGACAAATGTTTCGCACCTGTCCTATGTAGGTGATGCATCCATCGGTAGCAACGCAAATCTAGGCGCTGGCACAATCACGGCTAACTATAATCACGCCACTAAAGCAAAAAACCGCACCACAATTGGTGACGGAGCATCGACTGGCAGCAATTCAGTTTTGGTTGCACCGATCACGCTGGGAGATAAAGCATCAGTAGCCGCGGGCACAGTGGCTACGCGAGATGTTCCGGCGGGGGCTCTTGCAGTAGGAAGGGCCAGGCAGGAAAACAAAGAAGGATGGGCGGACCGGGGGAAGTAATTTCTCGTCTAAGCCGAACCGTCTGATAAATCGGGCATCGCGGAGTGGACCCGTGTGCACGGGCTATCCTCGGTTCAGCCAGGCATTGCGGAGTTGAGCTGCTATACCCCGGTTAACGCCTGGTTCGATATTGCCACCATATACGAGGCGCTCCTGTATATATTTGATCTTTCTTTGGTTCGATTTTGTTTAGCGAGCGGAGCCAGTTTTACAGGAAGTCAAGTCTTGCTCTTTTCCTTGAAGGCTCTAAACTGGCTCCAGTGAAAGGTTTTCACTATACTGACAAGATGACCGATTTGCACGGAAGTATAACTTTTATATGACAGTAGTATCGATAACAGATGGCACCAAACGGTCAGTTAAGTCGTCTAATTTATATGACAAACTAGAAACGGGAAACAGAATGCACGAAGATAACTTGCCGGCAAACTTGATTAAGCGTCTCGAAGAGCTTAAGGGAAGAGAGCCTAGTTATTGGGAAGACGAGATGTACTCGGTCGAAGCAATGACAAATTTGCACTATCGCGAAGAGTTAGAAAGCGCTTTCAAGCTTGATCCGCTAGGTCCATTGCCGCCTCGACTATAAAGTTGATTCCGTGAAGCGTGGTTTCCACATTCAATTGTGGAGCACGGTGGCAATCATTGTTGCTACGTCATTCGTAGCTGCTTTGTTGATCCTCTTTTGGGGTTTGGATCGCGCCATTGATCTGCGAGATGAAGGGTTTAGCCTTCTGTGCAGAGAGCACCCAGAGCTTTGCCCACATCCATCATCCTTCGGCTTTTTCCTGGCAAAGTTACCGGCACTGTCGCCTGATGCCATAATCAATCTGCGCTTGCATTATGTTGCGATGCAGATGGGCTCGGCACTTATACTTTTCGCCGGTTTTAAAAATTGGGTCAGTAACTATTTAGTTGTAAGCAACAGAGCCGCCATGATAAGCGTGATGGTATGCACGCTTTTCAGCAGTCTTCTTTGCTTTTCCATTTTTGGCGCGACGCTAAATTATAATGGCGTCACAACTTTTTTTATTCTTTCATCGGAAGCTTTTTTATTTCTTGGGCTGTCGTCTGCGCAAAGACCTTCGTGGATGACGTCACTGTGCATGGTGGCGTCCGGCATCCTATTGGGACTCTGCTTCTTTGCGAAATTTAGCGCGAGCATATTGTTCTATGCTGTGACTATTTGCTCTATTTGCGTACTCTCAAGTCGTGGCAGAATTTCAAAGATAATTTGGCATCTTCTGGGATTCGTGGCTGCTCTCGCAATTTTTTTCACGTTTTTTGAGAGCTGGTCGAATTGGTATTCGATTTTTAGAATTATGGTGCTCGACATTGAGTTATTTGGAGGCGGCTCGCATGGAGCAGGAAAAATCTTTGAGAGTACCGCTATAAGCTTTTCCAAGCACCGCTTTGAAGTTACTCTTATAGCGCTCACAATGTTAAGTTTGCCATGTTTGATTTGGCTATTGAAGAGGTTCGCGCCCAGAAACAAAGTCGCGCATGTTCTAGTGATACCCTATTTGGTCCTGGCAGTTCTAGTTGCATACTGGTTGCAACGTTTGTTTGTCACGAAAGCAATCCATTCAAGCATTGTTTATTGGCCAGCTGCTTTCCTTGGATTGGCGCTTTTGGCATGCTCACCCCTCGTTTCTTCCCTTTTTAGCGACGTAGTCTCTAAACGAAGAGTTTTTTATGGACTGGCACTGCTCGCTGTAACGCCGTTGATAACATCATTTGGCACTGACACTCCTATTTTGTGGCATGCATTGGTAAATATGGCACCGTTGTTTTTATGCCTTGGTTATGCATCCTTCATCATAGGAACAGAACTGCGATCAGCCCTATTCATGCCAATATCGCTGATTTTTATGGTGGCTGTTATTGGCGTGCAATTCGTCAATGGCTACGTGTTTAAACACAAAGAATGTGCACCACTGTTTGCTCAGACCGAGCGGTTGGCCGTTCCTCATCGATTGGCTGGATTGCGCCTTGAGCCGATGATCGCAAAATTGATAGCGGACGACTACTCAATCCTTACCAGTCACGGTTTTCTAGAAGGTGACCCAATTCTCGGGCTTTATGATACTCCTGGTCTTGTCTATGCAGTTGGTGGCATATCTCCTGGATTTGCCTGGTATGGAGCCGATCCTGCCAACCAACCAGTCAATGACTATTTTCTTCCACGCTTGCGAAAGCAGAATTGGACGCGGCTTTTTTTGATTATTAAGAATAGGGAAAATTCAGCGGTGCTAGATGCACATGCTCATAGCCTTCTAAGCAGTTCTGGACTAGATTTCCCTCGTGATTTCGAATTGATTGGTAAGTCATTTCAACCGTATACTTTTGGGGGAAGAACGTGCTTCTTTTACGCTCTTAAAAGCAAGTGAATTGGTATTTCTTAGGCGATTTGTTCTGCTTATGAGCTTGCATTTTAGGCTCGATCCACGTGGTCCATTGCCGCCTCGGCTATAAAATTGATTCCGTGAAGCGTCAGGTCGGGATCAATGTGATCGAATGCTTTAGTTAGTGGAGCAATAATGGATGCGTAGCCTCCGGTTGCTACAACTGTGGTCTTTGAGCCAAGTTCGTGCCGGGCGACTTTGATCCAATTTTCGATTATTCCCACTTGAGCATGGATGCATCCGCTGGTAATTGCATTGGTTGTATCAAAAGCTAGTGGCATAGGCGGTTGACCGTTGTTATATGTTTCTAGCTCGGGCAATTGCTCTGTCGAATGATGTAGCGATCGAAACGTGTTTCCGAGACCGAGCGTTATCAGCCCTCCCAAAAATCTACCGCTTGCTGATACCGCCGTTAGTGTCGTAGCTGTACCACAGTCGATTACTATCGCTGACTCCTTCTTCAGATAAAGTTCGCGAGCAGCAACTATATTTGCAATTCGATCGGCTCCTAGCGAGTCATAAGTGCCGGTTATGACTGTCTGCGTTTCTTCTGTTATTTGAAAGATTTTTCGATGATGAACTTCCAAGAATTCTGTCAACGAACGGCTGACAGACGGCACAACGGAGCATAGGGCAATCTCTGTAATGTGCATCGCATCGGCGTCCGCTGCAATGTCGGTGGCGGCCTTCTGCGTATTGCTCGGGAGATGATGCGAAAGATCTACTATTTTTCCGTCGAGAAATACGCCGCAAGAAATTCTAGTGTTTCCGATATCAACTACAATGCGATTGTTCATATTCTCCTTGGCGACCATCGCGACGGCGTCTTTATCAGCCGTTTTTAATCGACATACATTCTATCCCACGCATGTCGGCGCGGAGCCGGTACGATGAGCAGGCATCTGAGTTTGCGTGCCTCTCTTGATTATATAAAACTAGAACACGCTCGGGCAGGTTGTCCTGAGTAGGGTCGTCTGATTAGTGTTTAGCCGGTGGATGCAGGTAGGTGACTAAACCTCTTAGCAAACCTTCGGCTGCCCGCTGCTGCCCGTCGGGACTAATCAGCGTTGCATACTCTTCGGGGTTGATGACAAATCCAACTTCAGCCAAGACAGCAAGCATTCCGCTTGGTCTTGTCAATGCCAGGTTTTGGAATCTCGACCCAAAGTCGGGAAAGCCGACTTCTTGAACCATTCCACTGTTGAGTGTCCTGGCCAATGAAATTGATTGCGGATGGTACCAGTACGACGAGGTTCCGTGCTCATTGAGAGGGTCACGACCGTCCGGCAACGAGTTATTGTGGATGGAGAGAAGCACATCGACATGAGCATTGTTGGCAATCTGGACACGTTCGTCTAGTGACACGTCACTGTCGGAGACGCGGGTCATTATGACCTTAGCGCCGGCATTTTCGAGCAGCGTTTTTAGCTTCAACGCGATGCCCAAATTTATGTTGGCTTCCTTGATGCCCGAGCACCCGATCGCTCCAGTCTCCCTTCCTCCATGACCGGGATCGACGCAGATGGTCAAGCCCTGCAGATTGTTCGTTGCCGTATTCAATTTTGGTGGTGCTTTGATGTGCAAGACGAGATTGGTTTCGTCGTAATCAGCTTTGAATCCCCATTGTCGTCCAGATTTGATTGGAACGTGCACTTCGTAGACGCCGTCTGAGGACTGTTTGTATGTGACTCGATCAACTAAACCAGGATGCGAAGAGAGTGCAGGTGTGACCCAGTCTGTATCAGCGGTGACACCAAAGATTCGTAGGATTAGATCATTTGGTTTAAGCTGCTGCTCGATCTGATAAGGCAATCGTTGACTGAGAGGAATCGTCACGGTACTGCCGTATTCGTCGACACCGACATTGATAGTTCTTGCCACCGAATTCGGTGCAGCCCCTGAGTCGGGCGAATTAGGTTCGAAAATCAGATCGTCTTTTTTGATCCAAAAATGATGGCTAGGTGCGAAGATGCACCGGATTTGATCGCCTTGCCAGCCATCAACAAAAAAGCGAACGCCGTTACTCAAAGGGGTGGTTCTTCCAGCGCCAGGACCGACGCGTACGATTGTGTCAGTGTGAATTGTCTCGGCTAAGATTGGCTGTGCAATTGTAGTTAGTCTAGCGGCGCTTAAAATAGACTTTGTTTTACCGGCGTGATTTAAGGTGAATTTTGGTTGCACATCTTTCCATTGATCATCCGGTTGAACTTTATAGTAACCCACGTATAAATCGGGTGGGGAAGCTGAGCGTCTTTGATAGACCTTGCCATAGGCAGCATCCAAACCTTGATTAACACTCGAGCCTGCTACTGTTGCTTTGACGGACTTTCGATGTTTACGTACGGCTGCCGCTGCTCTTGAGACTGCTGCTGCTGGTCTCAAAATGATCTTGCGTTTGCCTAGACCAACAGTAACTTCCGCTTCGGGAGTTGCCCTGGCGCTGAATTCGATCAGGTCGCCAATGACGACGCCGCGGTCGTTGTTAGGTTGTAGGCGCTCTGGATCAATTTTGAATACGTCTGGACTTATTGCTGGTTGCGGGAGTTCTCTCTTTATGATCAGCTCGCGTTGTTGACCAGAAGGCTGTTGAACTAGTAGGAATGAGTTCTCGCCGGGCTTTAGTTGCACCACATGTGCAAAGAAGCCTTGCGGAGTGACATGCACGGCTGCTCCGTTGCAAGTTATGGACGTTCCCGCTGTCGTGGCACCGGCAATGAATGTGGACGAAGCGGGAATAGCAGATCCGTTTGGATAGACCACTTTAATGGGCTCATCGACAACAACTTGTTGTGTGATCAATCGTCCACTGGATTCAGGAGACGGCGCAATTTTGTCAGCAGAATTAGACTTGCAGGCGACAAACAAACAGCTCAATAGGGAAATGCCGATCCTGTAAATTGATTTACTTATCACTTTGCTTGGGCGCTTCGGAAATTGCTTTAGATTCGGGTTCAACATGGTTTAAGCTCCAATCAAAGTTACGCGCAAACGTTTTTAAGACAGTGGCGTTTGCTACCGGTACGGACTTCTTCATATGCGTAGCTGCCAGCATATGAGGCGATTCGAAGTATGCCACAAAATAATCATCATACCGGTGCCGACGAAGATGTAGGAACCTGTGTCGAAAGTCGCCATATATTCGCCATCGTCTGCTGAAATTTTCAGCACTTCGTGGTGAATTTTCAACCATTAGCAGTATAATCACTACATGCTGATACCGCGCAATCTCAAAACTCCATTGCTTGACGCCGCCAAAGATACTCCTGTGGTGATGCTCAACGGTGCCCGGCAAACCGGCAAAAGCACTCTTATGGCAGGACTGTTTTCTGGAAAAGACAGCCCTGAACACATCACGCTGGATGACTTTGCCGTTCTGGAAAGCGCCCGATCAGCCCCTAAATCCTTCATCCAGCAATTTACCGGTCGAGTAATAATTGACGAAATTCAAAAACTGCCGGAATTGCTGTTGCCGATCAAAGAGTCGGTAGATCGCAACAGAGTGCCTGGCAAGTTCTTTCTCACTGGTTCTGCTGACGTTCTGACATTGCCTAAAGTCTCCGAGTCGCTTGCTGGCAGAATGGAAATACACACTCTTTGGCCCCTCTCGCAAGGCGAAATCAGGGGCGTTCAAGAAGCCCTCGTAGATGTGCTTTTCAGCGACAAAAAACTTCCAAAGGTAAAACCGATCGAGACACCTGAGTTGCTGGAGATTATCACCGCCGGCGGCTATCCAGATGTAATAAAAAGGACTGATGAGAACAGGCGAATAGCCTGGTTCCGCAGCTATATAACGAGTATATTAGAACGAGACGTAAGAGACCTGAGCAACATTGAAGGCTTGAAGTCTCTGCCAAATTTGCTTGCTTTAATTGCATCACGAACCGGCGGACTTCTCAATATGTCCGACCTTGCGCGCTCATTTCAATTGACCAACAGCACGCTGAAACGTTATTTGGTATTACTCGAAACAGTCTATTTAGTAGTTGCGCTGCAGCCGTGGTCTCGCAATCTTGGAAAGAGATTGGTTAAGTCTCCCAAGCTTTATCTCAACGATACTGGCTTGCTATGCCACCTTTTAGAGTGCAACGCCAAAGGATTGGAGAGAAACCGGCAGTTGCTTGGATTTGTATTTGAAAATTTTGTTCTTATGGAACTGATGAAGCAAATTGCCTGGAGCAAAACGCAACCAAAGGTTTTGCATTTCCGCATGCTAACAGGACAAGAAGTAGACATAGTGCTTGAATCCCGCAGCGGAAGACTTGTTGGCATAGAGTGCAAAGCATCATCTACCGTCAAGCTTGATAGCTTCAAAGGTCTTCAGTATCTAAAAGAACAAGCCGGAAAGAACTTTCATCGAGGCATTGTTATATATACCGGCTCGGAGACTCTCAGTTTTGGCGAAGACCTTACAGCGGTGCCGGTATCTGCGCTATGGGAAATCTCCAGCCAGGCAGCTCCTGCTTTAGGTTAGCTATCTGAATTTTGGCTTCGGTACGGTGCTACGCTATGTCCCAAGCGTTGCAATACTTTTACAAGGGCNNCACTGCCTTGCGAATCTCTTTTCCTGATTGATCTTCGATCATGGCTAAATCAAAGTCGCGTTGTAGGTTCATCCAGAATTCCGGAGTCATCTTAAAGAATCGCGCTAATCGCATGGCAGTATCGGCCGTAATTGATCTGCGTTCATTCGTTATCTCACTGATACGAGTAGCAGGAACGCTCAGTCTAAGAGCTAATCCATTTGAAGTCAGACCATATGGAATCATGAACTCCTCACGCAGGATTTCACCTGGATGTATCGGTGCTAATTTTTTCATGATTGCTCCTTAGGTCTCATCGTATAACGTGTGGCGTTATACGTCAAACGTTATACGTCGCACACCGGATGTGGTGGCAAACCAGCTTTTGCGACGTCCAAATTCCGGTCGATGGCGTCAACCAACAAATTCGAGAATGATTTCCTTCCCAATTCGGGCAGCAAACGCGCAGGATGACGTACTCTCCTTCAGTCACGCTTGGTATCCGCTTCTCAGGTCGCTTCGCCTGCGACCGATGCCGGGGAATTCAGCAATCTGAGTGTCACTGCTTCTCAGCCTTCATGCGCTCGTATTTTGCTTGTAGCCTGTCAAACACTTCATCAGCCGGAATGCCGCCGTGCTGCCTCAGCGATACTATTGTCCGTGCCTTCGGCCCACTGCCGTTTCATCTGTTCCACTAGCTCGTCATGTTCCAGCGGCGTTAACGGGTAGACGAGCTTAATGATCTCGTCTATTAATGTGCGCTCTGGTTTGCTTTGAGCCATGACAATAACCTCTCTGCCTTACAAGTATAACCCCGTCTGTCTACTAAATCGCAGAGCGACAATAATAGGGTGACAGCGCGATGTGCCGACTGAATACTTCTGTGCAATTCAACATTCGTTTACTTTGAAACTTCAGTTAACGTATATGTCACAGCTTGATGTTCCTGCTGTTTATTCGATCTGTTTTGTGCCTCGGTGCTCCCTGTGATATCGCTATGTATGGAGTATCTCCCGTGTTAAAAAACGATGATTAATCACGATCGACTGTTTAAGGAATTACTGCAGGCATTTTTCTGCGAATTCATTGATTTATTTCTGCCTGAAGTGGCTGCATATCTCGATCGAACCTCTGTGGGATTTGTCGACAAAGAAGTATTCACCGACGCAACTGCGGCGTCAGGCGCGAAGCTGATCTGGTGGCGAAAGTTCGCTTCAAGGACGCCGACTCCTGCTTTCTCATTCATACCGAAACGCAGGCTCAGCACCCAGAAAGATTTCCCCAGGCGGCTGTTCATTTACTTCGCCAGGCTGCATGAGAAGTACAATCTGCCCGTCTATCCGATCGTGCTTTTCTCATTTGCTCGTCCAGGAAAAGCACAGCCGGAACAATATATCGTTAGTTTTCCTGATCGAGAAGTGATGCACTTCAACTATGCCGTCATTCAACTAAACCGCTTGAGCTGGCGTAAATATGTGAAACAGTCGAACCCGGTGGCAGCGGCACTTATGGCCAAGATGGCAATTGCCGCCAAGGACCGGGCCCATGTAAAATTAGAATGTCTGAGACTGATGACGACGCTGTCGCTGAATCCGGCTCAGGAGCATTTGCTCTCGGTCTTTATCGATACTTACCTCGATCTGACGGCCAGGGAAATGGAACAATACAAAAGAGAAAAAGGCACACTGAGCCAGCCGGAGCAAGAAGCAATCATGGAAAGAGAAACTAGCTGGATGAGAGAAGGGCGACAGCTGGGTCGCGAGGAAGGACGAAACGAGGGACTTCAACTGGGTATGGTCACGCTTGTATGCAGGCAGCTTAAACACCGCCTGGGCATCCTGGAGCCCTCGATCATCGATCAGGTGCAAGCATTGAACAGCGAGCAGCTTGAAGAGTTGAGCGAAGCGCTCCTGGACTTTAGTGCGGTCGCCGATCTTGAACGATGGTTGCGCAGTAAGAGAAATAAAAAGGCTTGACGCCGCTGGCGGCCGAGGTGAAGCGACAGGCGTCTATCTGGACGACCATAGTTATCTGTGAGGTGGTTCATGTTGACAACGAAGCGTAAGCCGGCGAGCATAGGCGAAATTCTGATCGAAGAGTTCATGGAGCCGATGGGACTGACGCAAAGCGCGTTGGCTAACGCGATGGGCGTACAACGCAAGCACGTCAACGAACTGTGCAACCAGCGCAGGGCCTTGACTGCCCCGACCGCGCTCATCCTTGCCCGCGATTTGGCAACAGGCTGAAACTGGTTGAGAATCTCACGCCCGCAGCACAGGATCAGCTCGTAGAAGAAATGAAGCTGCAATGGCTTCGCCGCGCAATAGACGAGGCGGACGAATCGCTGGCACGGGGCGAGGTCGTTTCACTAGAAGAATTAGACAACCATCTTGACGCTGTTCGGCAAAAAATCATCGAAGAAAGGCCGAAGTGAATGTGAGCCAAATCCGCGGTTAGCGAGTGTTTGTTCCTTGACGGTCAACATCGTTCAAGCTCCAATCAAAGTTACGCGCAAATGTTTTTAAGACGGTGACGTTCGCTACAGGTACTGGCTTCTTCATATGCATAGCTGCCAGCATGTGCGGCGATTCGAAGTATGCCACAAAATAATCATCATACCGTTGAAAATACGGCGAGATGTAAAAGACGTTGGCCACTTCGTCGTATCTTGTGTTCATTGGATTGTTGACGAATTTATCAAGTGCTTTCTCCGCGTCTGTGATCACGGTTGCAGGTTCGATTGTGTGATCTAGCAAGGCTGGCTCTCCTTTGGCGCCGCCGCAGACAAGAAAGGTCAGTAATGGATTGCGTTTGAAATACGAATTTAACTTGAGATCTGGAATATCGCGTACCGAATAAGTGTCACCACCTATGGTGAACTTTCGAAAACTGATGGAGTTACCTAAACGTTTAACGGAATTGATGGGATAGCGATCGCTAATGGATTTTAGAATAAGGAGATTGTACGAGTTGACCCAGAAACACAGCTTTTCTTTGTCGTTCTCAAGCTTGTCTGGGCTAACAACAGCCAGTTCATCCACCGCTTTGTCTAATAGCGGCGATTTTTTCAAGGCTGTGTAGTCGACTGAATCACCTTTGACGACTTCGTGGAGCAATTTATCATAGGTTGCGAAACGGTAAGTAGATGGATGAGCAATTGGCGTAAAAGATGACTTGATCCATGCTGCGCCATTCACCAATATGTGAAACGTCACAAAGAGCACGCCAATGGCGAGCACAATAAGCGGAATTGTTTTTTTTCCAGAGGGTGGGTTCATTGTCAATTCCAATAGCTGTAGTTGACTATCCTAGGATTATGGACTATGAATGGCGTTTTATGCTCGATGTTCGGGCTGCTAAGTTTGGCATTACTTTTCAAGATTGATGCACATATAATGCACGACATGAGTCTTCTTAGGTTCCAGCTGCGGAGTAAACACTGGCAAAGATTGAAACTTCCTTCTATGTTTAAGTTTGTTTCCTGTGTTGCAATTTCAGTCTTGGTTAGCGCTTCTATGACCATCAATTCCGCGCACGCGATAGTTGATCCATCAACGACGAGCAGCGCGGCTGGAAGCGAGCTGGCAAGCCGGCTTCTCAGTCAATCCTGCCAGTTCTACCGCGACTTAGACAGTTTTTCCGGAGAGATAGAAACTGATGTTGCGATCAAGCAAGCCGGACCGTGGCAACACAACAAGAACAGTTTGAAGTTTAAGTTCAAAAGACCGAAGTATCTGAGCGTTTTTTCAAAAGACAAGACGGATCGCGGTAGCGCCGGAAATGCTGTATTGAACGACAACATTGGCTATTTTCGTAAGCAAAACTGGCACATGTTTGTTGAAAGTTCAGACGGCTGGGTTAATAACTTCAACAATCAAGATTTTAGCTTTGTCACCAAAGGAGCGGTAACCAATTCGTTGCTGAAGGCATTGCTTGGCGAAAATCCCTATTCAGCCATTACCAGTGGCGTGACGTCGTTTAAGTATGACGGCAAGGAAACAGTTGAAGGCGAGCTTTGCCATTCTCTGCTGTTAAGCAAGAAGGCTGGTGATATGCAGATTTGGGTGAGCACCGGAAAACAACCATGGATAAAGAGATACAAACCGTTTCCAGATCAAGATACGGGGGTGATTAAAGCTTCTACCACCATACTTTACTCGAACCTGCAAGCAAATCCGAGGTTGTCAATTCACCCCGTCACTGCGGATGCAGACAGCCAGAAAGTAACTCATTTTGTGGTGCCACTAGGGCACGAAAGTGAACATCCACTTGTTGGATTCGCAGCGCCAAACTTTACGGTGCGTACAGTAAACCGTAAAACTTTCACGTTATCTAAACATCGTGACAAAGTCACAGTCATGGAATTTTGGGCTACATGGTGCGGTCCATGCTGTAGAGCGCTACCAGTGTTATCGGAAGTGACCGCGGAATATGCGTCAAAAGGCGTAGAGTTTATCGCAATCAATCAGATGGAGCACTCTGTAAAAGTCAAAAATTTCTTGCGCGAACATTCGATGGATATTACAGCTGGACTGGATCCTGATGGCAAAGTGAGCAGACTTTATCACGTAGGCGGCATTCCTCAGACTGTGATCGTCGGGAAAGATGGCTTGGTGCACTTCGTTCATATTGGCAATAGCAGCGAACTACGAGAGCAGATCAAGACGGAATTGAACTCGATAGTCAATTGATGTTCGTCTTCAGTTTTTTGCTGCTTTTGCTTCCCCTCTATCGAACTCGATAAATCTGTCGGCATTTAAGGCGGTGAAGAAAGAAGGTTCTCGAATCAACTCGAAAACCTTCCCGTAAGTGGTGGAGCGTACCGGATTCGAACCGGTGACCTCTTCAATGCCATTGAAGCGCGCTACCAACTGCGCTAACGCCCCGTAAACCGTCTATATAGCATATAACATCTTTGCGAAAGCGTGGATAGA
The DNA here is from genome assembly GCA_003151275.1 of Candidatus Melainabacteria bacterium. Next base: position 1,185 of record PLXC01000094.1, on the reverse strand, counting down.
CTAGTCAGTTCTTAGTTTCGATTGTGACAGGCGTGACAGTGTAATCGACCGTGTAATCCAGCTGTTCGCCTGCTCCCACGGACGTTCCCGACCCGCACGAACTTGAGACGGTCGTCGCTGGCTCATCTTGACGGGTGATCGGATTGGTTGAGACCGCTACTAGGTGTTTCTCTGGGCTTCCAGGCATCCGGCGAGTTAAATTGAGCTTCGTTTTGCTTTCTACGTACTGCTTGATTTTTTCTTTGCCCCAACGAGCCTTGCTTCTCATATTCAAGAAGAAATATTTGTCAGGTGGCCAGAGAAACGATGTTTCGAAATAGCACCATATCGTACAACCCTGACAGAAACCCCAGGCACCTTCCATTTTTTTCTTCTCTTGAACTGGAGGGCTGTGCCACATTTCGTCCAGGTTGGAGCGACCATTTTCGTGCTGTATTTTCAGACGCTCATCATGCATGTGATAGCAAGGCAGAAGTAAGTGATCATCCGGTGAAATAACTACAACGGACGAAACGGCTTTGCATCGAGGTTTAGAGATTTGATTGCCACCATCGAGATAAAATTCCAGAAACGCCCAGTTGACGCAGACATTGTCAAATTGAGCCAATCGACGAATTTCCTCAATACCTTCATTGTGCAATAAAGCGTTGTCGCAGAAATCGAAAACCGGTCCAAGGAGAACGACTACACCAAGTTCTTGGGCCAGCCTGATCACTTTTTCCATGCCCCAAATTGATTCGGGTGTCGCTGTTGCGATGATGGAAGGCTGCTCACCAAGCGACTTTGCGAGCTTGATACTCTCAATCACTTTTTCAAAGCCGTTGATACCGCGCTCAGCTTTGTAGAAATCCGGATCAGTTGTAGACAAGGAGAACTTAAGATCGTCTACGAGTCCTTTGATATCCTGTGCCACTCGATTGTACAAAGTGCCTGTATTAGCCAAGCTGGTGAACAGTCCCATATCCTTGGCTGCGCGCAATACCCGAGGCAAATGCGGATAGATCAATGGCTCTCCGCCAGTGAAATCGACGACCTTCACACCCAATCTTTTCAATGCAGCCAAATTCTCAATGATGACTTCAGGTGACGTCTCTTTGATGCGAATATTTTCCGGCTTGATCGGAATATCGCAATAGGTGCAGCGAGAATTGCACTTGTATGTCAAATAGTAATTTGCGAGAACAG
>PLXC01000176.1 GCA_003151275.1 Candidatus Melainabacteria bacterium | reverse complement strand
TATGAATTTTTTTGCAACTGGGTCCAGCTCTACCTTCTGAACTCTAAGTTCAGTTGCGCGCATTGCTCTTGAAACAATCGACGCAATGAATATCGCTAAAATAAACAGACCGGCTATCTGTATGCCTTCCGGTCGTTCGAAGCAATTTACTACCGTCGTGTAGACGAACACGACAAATATTCCCAGGAAGAATATTCGCTTGGTGTGTGTCGTTCGCCAGACAGTCAATGTGCAGGCAAATGCGGCAGACGTCATCAGCACAAGAACGCCCGTGGCGTAAGCACCTCCTTGAGCATCAACATCTGCTTTGAACCAGAGAGTCACTATGAAAGCAACGACGGTAAAGAACGTTACTAACGGTCTTGAAGCGCGCGTCCATTCAGGGGCCATGCCAAATTTAGGTAAGTATCTAGGCACCAGATTCAGCAAGCCGGTCATCGCCGAAGCGCCTGCAAACCATAGGATGAAAATGGAACTGATGTCATATACGGTGCCAAATGAACTTCCAAGGTACTCGTGTGCCAGATAGGCTAGAGCCCGCCCGTTAGCTATGCCACCATTTGCGAAATGCTGGGCCGGAATAAGCATTGTTGTTATGAATGATGTTGCCAGCAAGAACACAGACATAATCAAGGCGGCCGTTACGAGTAGCTTCTTAGTGTTGGCTATTCTTCCTGCAGGCTTTTCATGATCGTCTCTCTCTTTGCCTTTCACCAAAGGTGCCACTGCAACGCCAGTTTCAAATCCCGACATTCCTAATGCTAATTTCGGGAACAGAAGGATTGATAAGCCAATCATGCGCCAGGGCGATTCGTATTGCCGAGTCAAGGTACTCATCCAATCCGTAACTTTCCAAGGTTCATGCATTAAGTGTGAGAAGCTAACTCCTACAACAACCGCATTTAATAACAAATAGATGCCGACCAGCACCACTGAGATACTGATTGCTTCCCGGAATCCAATCAGAAAGACGCCTCCAAGCAGGGCAAGCAAAATCAAGGTCATTGAGATGCGATCGTGCATCCAAAGGGGCGCCCAAGGATTTTGAGCGACGTGAGCGGCGGCGTCGGCAGCAGATAACGTGATCGTGATAATAAAGTCAGTTGCCGCAAACCCAAGCAGGCACAGAATTAGACTCTTTCCCTTCCAACCTTGCAAAAGCTTAGCAATCATTGAAATGCTTCCTTGTCCGTGCGGGCTTTCCTCCGCCACTTTCATATAAACAGGTAAGGCACCGACCAGAGTTAGTAGCACAAGGATGAAAGTTGCCAGCGGTGAGAGCGCGCCTGCGGCGAGGAAGGCTATTCCTGGGGCGTATCCAAGCGTTGAGAAATAATCAACGCCGGTCAAGCACATGACCTTGTACCAGGCGTCTTGATGTTCGGCCTTTTTGTTACTTTCCCTTATTCCTTGAAAATACCAGCGCCGAAAACGATTGTGCGCGCGTGCTGACCGGCGTTCTCTGTGAACGCCCGACGTTTGGTCTTTTTGTGCAGGTTTCAACAAGGTTCCATTAGTGTGGATTTCAGAGATCAACATATCACTCGCAAACCTTCCTAAGGCTTATCCGGTCTCAATCTTGATAGTTTCTTGATATTGCTTAACCATCCTGGTTTTTTGAACTGAGCAGAAGCAGGGCCCAGCTTCCAGGGAATGATTTGTTTAGGTTATGGATCGAGATCAGTTCGTAAATGTGAAAGAAATGTTTTGGCGAACTGTTCATCTTGACTTTGTCGATTATAGCCTTTAGCCGGCTTTGGGTGACGTTTTCGCGGTTCAATTAGAAGGCCGGTTCATCTGGTGGAAGTTTATAGTTTCTTGATGAGAATCACAGAAGTGTGCCTCGCAAAATCTGGCTGGCTACACTGAAGTAAATAACCAGACCTGTTACATCAACGAGGGTCGCGACAAAGGGGGTAGACGCGCTAGCTGGGTCAAAGCCGACCCGTCGCAAAACAAACGGCAGGAGCGATCCAGCCACAGTGCCCCAAAGCACGATGCCAATCAGCGAGATGCCTACGGTTACTGCAATCAACAAAGAATGTGGACCGTAAGATTTGAAGTAATGCTGCCAAACGCAGATTCTTGCTAATCCGATCACACCGAGAATGCAGCCCAGGCTTAAGCCGGTCACTAGTTCGCGGCTCATCACTTTCCACCAGTCTGTTAAACGAACTTCGCCCAGCGCCATTGCTCGAATAATGATTGTCGAAGCTTGTGAACCAGCATTCCCGCCGCTGCTGATGATTAAGGGGATGAAAAGCGAGAGCACGACGGCTTTGGCAATCTCGTTTTCAAAGTATCCCATGGCATTAGCGGTGAGCATCTCACCCAAGAAAAGCACAGTCAGCCAGCCGGCTCGTTTCTTAATCATCTGGGGCAGGGATATTTCAAGATAGGGCGCACCTAGAGCCTCACTGCCGCCTGCCTTTTGCATGTCCTCGGTAGCTTCTTCTTGGACCACATCAACGATGTCGTCGATGGTGACGATGCCCTTCATGCGGTTGTCTGCGTCTACAACTGGAATAGCAATGAGATCGTGTTCAGCAAACAATCTGCTCAAGTTCTCCTGGTCAGCTTCTTCGGTAGTCTTAACGACATTCTTTCGCATCACATTTTGTATGACCAAATGTGGATCGGAAGCAAAAAGTGTACGTAGTGATGTCACACCCAATAAATGTTGATCTGCGTCAAGTACATAAACTGTATAGACTGTCTCGGTGGCTCTTCCAATAGCCTGTTTGCGCACGTATGTCAGTGCTTCAGACACTGTCATGTCCGGACGAACTCTGGCGAATCGAGGACTCATCAGACCGCCTGCCACATCTTCTCTGTATTTCAGCAGCGCCTGAACATCGTCTTTGGTGGCTTCATCGAGCAAACCGAGCAGCCGTTGTTGATCTTGTGGCGGCGTTTCCTGCAACAAGTCTGCAGCATCGTCTGGATCCAGCAAACGTATCCACACTGTCTGTTCTCGTTCAGGAAGATTGAGAATAATTTCGCTTTGATTTCTTGTGCTTAGTTCGCGGAAAAACTCTTGCGCATCTGCAAGGGGCATCGACTTAAACCGCGCCATTCGATCTGCAGCCGAAGTCTCGGCCCAAAGTGCGTGTAATTCGGTATAAAGAATAGGATTTGTTGTCATACCGAAACGGACTCCACCTTCTCAAATGTGCTCCTGATCAGGATCTACAGTTGTTCGAGTGTATCAGGTCGAATCAATCGTATTCAAGCTTGAATTGTCTCCGAAACTTGTCAAAAAATGGGTCTTGAGGCTCTTCCTTGATTTAATGCTGAGTGATCGACACGAACATGGGGGCCCGCTGGTGGCACCGCACGTGTAGTTGTGAATCGCAGAACGATGTGGACTGCAACCGCAGGCACTAAGTGTGCTCATACTACGCCAGGCGTAGTTAGTTCGCTGAACGAAGAAGTCGGTGCAGTGAAATACTCTGGCTGTAATTCTTCTTAGTCCGACTGTGACCGCTCAGTCCGGTAACAAACTTGCGATATGACTATCGATTAGTCCCTTAGCAGACATAACGATCAATCAGACAGTAACGACTTAGCGACTTTCACCTTCGGCGAGTTGCTCTGTAAACCATCTGGTCATGAAATAAATTACGTAGCAACTAATGACAAATGCCGAGGCATACGCTAAGGGCTTGTCGTGACTAATCATGGAGCCAAAATTATAAATGGCGAGAAATGCAAACAGTCCTGCAATGATGCCGCCTGTGAGTGCCAGGGCTTTGGTTGCGTCTTCATCAAATCGCATCTGTCTTAGTCTCAAACCGTGATCTGCTACGATTCACTCTTCTGTCGTGCAGGAATATCGATCAGGACTGAGGTCTTCGCCCTGACTTCCAGAGCTCTGTCAACGAGGTAATCTGCGGCACTTTGAAAAGCTTTCATCGCCACACAGGCACAAGTCAACCCAAAAACTAGAACTACATAATTAGTTTCGAGCATATGCACAACGCCTCAGAACCCACTCTCAGTAGAGCATGTTGCATATCAAGTAGGCATCAATAATGCGCTTGAGATCTCAAGTAACTGTCAACCTAGCAGCAGAATCGATTGTGCAATAAGAACCCTCGATATTCTTGGCAAGGAGGTTTGTCAAGTTCGGTCAAGTCGATAGCAAGATCGAATCAAGATCGAAGACTTGCACCGCATTCGGTGCTATCTTGTTTTTAGGCACTCTTTTAACAGTTGAGTGGCTAGAAATCTCTTTTAGCGGTCGGTGCAATCTAGGCACCGCGAGGAGTCTAAGATGTTAGTTAGAATTTGTCAGTCATCAGCGGGAAGCTGGTTGTTGATCGCAGATCAGCTCAATGATCCAGAAGATTGGACGAGATTTTTGCCCTGTCATAGCGCAAACTCCGAGCGCTTTAAGTTTGAAGCAGCTGTTAAGCAAAGTTCAGACAATTTGCCTTTCAAATTAAGCGCAAGTAAAACGCTTATGGTTTGTGGCAGGAGCGTTTATGAATATGATTGGCGCATGGGTGATGATGAGATTTTAAGTCACGCAATGCAAATCGCAGATGGCTTCGAAGTGGAGCTGCTCTTGGGCGATGCTAATCCGTATGTGCGCAGCGTCGCGTGAGTCTTTCAGTTGAGGAAACAGAAGACTCGGATAGGGTCCAACTATTAGGGTTCAATGGATCATTGTTGCAAAAGCTTGTCAGAACTTGGTGTTTCCTGATGCTTTCCTGATTGTGGTTCGTGTTGAATTAAATTGGTCGAATAGTAGGTAAGGTTATGAATTGCATCAAGCCGTTCATTCTCGTAGTGGAAGACAATACCTTGATTGCGCGTGCGGCGCAATTGAGCCTCAGTAACTTCGACGTCCTTGTCGACATCGCCCACAACGGTGCAGAGGCGGTTGCCGCGACAAGACTTCGCCGTTATTCGTTGGTCCTGATGGACGTAGAAATGCCTGTTATGGATGGGATTTATGCCACCATGTCAATTAGACACGACGAACAGAAGACCGGCCGACACGTGCCTATTGTTGGTGTGACTTCGTTGGAATATCCACTCTTATGCATGGCATATGGGATGGATGCATGTGTTTCAAAACCAGCGAACTATCCGGTTTTGGTGGAGACATGGCTCGATCAGAATTAACGATCAGAATTAAGGTAATCAACCTATGAATGTTCTAGCCGAAATTTATCTGGAGACGGTGAAAGTGAACGAATATCGAAAGGCCGGCCAGCAGCCTTTGTTTTGCTTAGTTGTTCTGTTATGTTTACTTGCTTTGTTGTGTATGCTGATCGCTAGACTGCTGCATCTCTTTTAACTCAGATCACGTGTTCAGTTGGTGCTTGTCAGATGTGGTGCCAACAGGCGGCCGGGAGTAGTTTTCAAACTGGACATAATCTTGACTCGATCGTCTTAAAATTGTCGCCAGCATGACGAAGTTGGAGTTATAACTAGATTGTCAGCGGAGATCAAGGAAATTCCAATGAGTAAACTTCTCAAACAGTCCAAGGTGCAGAGTAAATACAATCAGGTTGGGTCATCATCGAGAAAACTAAAAGCGGTGCAATCAGGTATAAATCCAAAACAGAACGACAGAAATGTAAGTAAATCGAGCAGCAGCCCACCTAGAAAAATGTTCGACCCACTAGCTGGTCCATAAAAAGAATCGGGGATCACTTTGTGAGAGATGAGGAAGTTACACTCTCAAACAGGTGATGTTTTTCACTCAAGCAGATGGTGGTCGCATCCCTCCGTGTGACCACCATTTGTATTTGTTACTGGAGAGTTAATTTATGGATAACATTATCTATACAGTAGTTGTTTCTACCACTGCATTCATCCTGTTCTACTCAGTCAAAGACGTTGTTTCTTGTTGGCGCAAGGAACTCAAATGACTCTGCCGCTTAAGGGCTTTAATATTTTAGTAAACGCATACGGCAGCAAGCGGCAATTAATTACTAAGACTGCACGAGACACCTCGTGCAGTCTAGTTGTTCGTTAGTTGGATGTTCGTTCGTTTTAGTCTTTGATTACGCGACTTCGCGGTACCCCTTGAACAGCTGTACAACTTCAAAAGCTGCCCGTTGAATAAAGTTTTGAGAATGCATGCGTCTCAAGCGTCGGGAGCGGGCTCTGGCGTTGGCATTCGGCTCTTTAGGTGCACTAGCAGAAACTGGCTCTACTGTGGTCAGCCAGACGCTGATTGGAGCTTGCTTGTTTATGAAAGTAGAATCTAACAACATTGTCTTCCTCGCTTTAGTGGTATCAAACTGATACTGTCTTATCTGAGTGACACCCTCTAAGTCGTATCCTATCCACTAATGTTCCAAAATGTGGTCGCGGTTGTTAGAATTCAGAAAGCATTTATTATTGATTAGCAGGCAAGCTCCAATGGGCAGTAGTTCTCATGCGTTAAAGCGACCGCTTCCTCCACTGCTTTCTCTGAGATCATTACGGACAATTGTGTGTCATAAGTCGATACCAGAGAGATTTGAATTCCGGCCCTAGTCAAAGCCTGGATGACGCCAACTTCATAAGAAGACGATAGTTGGGCACCGACAATGGATATTTTGGCTAGACCGGTTTCCACCAAAACCGTTTTGTATTCGAACATCTTGTCGGAGTTGTGTATAAGGTTTAATGCATGGGACAAGTCGCTTTGCGCTAGACAAAGAGTGACTTGATAGGCACTATTCTGAATTGATCTGCCAAATTCTATGCCAATCCCAGCTCTAGACAAAAGTCCGTAAATAGAGTTCTTGAGCTCATATCGTTTGTGCCTGAAAGCTCGTTGAGCGCCCTTGTCCGACGTTGGCAGATGATTCAAAACTATCTTGATACAGCACTTGGTTTTATCGATCGCGATACCCGTAAATATGTTTACTTGTTTTGCGTCCTGCGTGACGAGGGTGCCTTCGTCTTGAGGGCAGAATGTGGAGCGAACGCGAATCGGCACGTGGTTCTTCAAGGCAATTTCCACTGAGCAAGCTTGGAGAACTTTGGCTCCGCCTTTTGCCATTGCCAACATGTCTTTATAGCTGATTGCATCCAGCTTGTATGCTTGAGGAAACACTCTTGGGTCGACACTGTAGATTCCCTCTACATCAGTGTAGATGTCACAACGCTCTGCAATCAGCGCTCCCGCTAATGCGATTGCCGTTGCGTCTGATCCCCCGCGACCCAGGGTCGTAACATCGCCACGACGATCGATTCCCTGAAAACCTGCCACCACAGGAATAACTCCTTGGCTCAGGTATTTTTCCAACTTACTTACTTCAATGTGTTCGATGCAAGCTGCACCGAACTTGCTGTCGGTTGTAATGCCAGCGGCCGCTCCGGTAAATGACTTTGCTCGTCCGCCCAGTGATTGAATGGCAATAGCCATAAGCGACGCCGAAATCTGTTCTCCTGAAGATAGGAGCGCATCGAGTTCGCGAAGATTGGGCTTTTCTTTCAAAACTTCAGCCAGACTCAACAAATGATCGGTGGTGTGACCCATCGCTGATACGACAGTGATTACTTCATATCCTTGTGCTGCCACGTCCAAGACGATCTGGGCAGCCTTCTTAATTCTCTGGGTGTCCAATACCGATGTGCCGCCAAACTTCACAACTATTCTTTTCATGAGTGTCACCTGAACTCTGCTGTGTCATTTACGGTATACATCCAGGCTCGTCAAAGACGCGACAATTTTGTTTCAGAGAAGTCAAAATTCTGTCCTTTTTGCTTCAGGTTTAAGACTTTGATAATGTGATTGAGAGCCGGTATTAATAACGAATCAAGAGTGCTAGTGGGACTTTGCCAAAATCTGCAAAAGTCCCACTAGTTGCACTATATTCGGTGCTATACTAACCGTATTTCTTTTCCATCAACAATTCGGACTGGAACAAAATCGAACGCTAGAGTAAACCAGACAAGTTTTAAATCGGACTTAGACCGGCATTGGTAGTTATTTGCTTTGCTGCCTGGTCGCCAAGCCAGGCGCGTTCTACAGCCAGAGCCATTTGATTGACGAAGGTTTCCAGCAAATGCATTTCGTCAGGGTCGAACATTCGTTCGCGCTTTAACGGCAATATGCCAATCACGCCTATCATGCCTTTAGAACCTGAAAGGGGTAAATAAAGCGCCTTCGCGCCTGGCAGGGTGGACGTGCCAATTCCTGCCACCTGCTTGTTCATGAATACCCATTGAGCGACTCCCATTTCTTTGGCATCAAGTTCGTACGTTTTATCAATATCTTGAACGGGGGCAATCTTGCCCTCTTCGTCGGCTAGCACCACCGCTACCTGGCACGCGAATACTTCACAGATGTGGCGCACGGAAATGCGAGCGACATTTCTTTTTCCTCTTGCCGATGCGAGCTCGCGAGTCATCGCATATAGTGTCGCAGTATGTCGCTCTCGCTTGCGGGATAATTCCGCTTGTCTTTTGATTGTTGTCGTTAGTGTGCTGAGAGTTAGTCCAACTATTAACATGACTGCGAAAGTTATGATGTATTGAGTGTCTGAAACGACAAATGAAAGGTATGGAGGTACGAAAAAGAAATCGTAGACTCCTACGCTAAGAAAGGCACAGAGAATGGATGGACCCTTTCCCAATTTGAGTGCCGTGACCACAACCGCGAGTAGAAAGAACATCATCAAGTTCTCTTGCGCCAGCTTGTGAAAACCAAATTTAGCAATAGCAGCCGCTAAGGCGACAGTCATAATTGCGTAGATGTAGTGCATGAAATTTATCGTACGATGACTCATGTCTTTGGCTAACGGTTCAGTATTTGACGTGTCACCAGTGATTACGTACACATCTATATTGCCGCTCTTGCGAATCAGATCATCCACAATTGAGCCAAAGAGAATCTCCCTCCAGCGTGGTTTGGCCGGCTTACCGATGACAATCTTCGTTATATTTCGCTTGTTCGCATAGGAAACCAGTTCCTCACTAGTTTTTTCACCTGTGAGAATCGTGATCTCTGCGCCTAGCCTTTCAGCTAACCTGAGAGTGCGCATAATTCTATCGCGATCTTTTTGAGAGAAACGAGCTGTTCGAGCCGTTTCCACGTACGCAGCCGTCCATTCTGCACGCAAGCCTTTGGCCATTCTTTTTGTTGCTCGCACCAAGCGGGATGACAGAGGATGTGGTCCAACACAAACCAATATTCGCTCTGTAGCGGGCCAGATTTCTTTGATGAACTCATCGCGCCGATACTTTTGCATCTGGTCATCAACGCGCTCAGCCGTGGCGCGTAAGGCTAATTCTCTTAGAGCAATGAGATTTCCTTTGCGAAAGAAGTTCTCCAGGGCGCGTGCACTTTGCTCGGGAACATAGACCTTTCCCTCTTTTAAACGTTCGATCAGTTCGTCCGGCGTCAAGTCTACAAGTTCGATTTCATTAGCTCTTTCCAGCATAGAATCAGGAACCGTTTCTTTAACTTGGATGTTGGTAATTTGGGCAACTATATCGTTAGCGCTTTCCACATGTTGAATATTCAGGGTGGTGTAAACGTCGATACCTGCGTTGAGCAATTCTTCGACATCTTGCCACCGTTTTTCGTGCCGCGACCCCTCGACATTTGAATGGGCGAGTTCGTCTACAAGCACGACGCGCGGTTTACGCAGGAGGACTGCATCTAAGTCAAACTCAGGTAATGTTGTGCCTTTGTATGCAATCTGCTTGTAGGGAATCTGTTCAATGCCCTGCAGCAACTGTTCGGTCTCTTTTCTGTCGTGTGTTACGACGCATCCAGCGACAATATCTACTCCGTCGCGAATCAGTTTTTGCGCCGATTCAAGCATGGTATAAGTTTTGCCGACACCAGGTGCCATGCCAAGAAAGATTTTGAGTTTACCAGTGAGGAGACTCGTTTCTTCTTCCTTAAGCCGTTCCAAAAGTTCTTCTGGTGTAGGTCGGCCGTCGCTCATGTTTTCAAGTTAGTGCATTGAGGTTTTCATTTATTATTATCCAAAGCTATGTTGAGCAAAAGTACATTTATTCGAGGTTCGCCAAGAATTCCCAATTCACGTTCTGTTTTGCATTTGTGGACGAGATTAGTCACACTGTCTGCGGTCAAATTTCTAGCTTTGGCAATTCTTGGCACTTGCAGCAGGGCATTATTTTCAGATATGTCAGGATCCAGTCCGGAGGCGGAACGGGTTACCGCATCAACTGGTACCGGTGCGTTGGCTGGCAGCTCGTTTTCCTTTCGATAAGACTCAGTTAGTTGTTTTACGCCGGCAAACGATTCATCAGCTTTTGTCTTAGGATCGTCTTGGATGCCATTGATTAGTTTGGCAGAGGTTGGTCCTAAATTGGTTCCTCCAGACGCCTCACCGGCGTAACCAGAGCCCGCTGCCGATGGTCGTGGATGAAAGTATTTAGCTGCCTCGAAACGCTGCGCCAAAAGCCGAGAGCCAATTACTTTGCCATCGGCGGATCGCACTAAAGAGCCATTGGCCTGGTCTGCAAACATGAGTTGAGATGCGGCGGTGATAAAAAGAGGAAACGCCAGCCCTGTTAAAAGGGCTAAGATGACTGTCAATCTCAAGGCTGGTAGCAGTTCTTTTAACATATTTGTCCTAACTGATTGGGGCAAGATGAAGGGCGACGATTAGATTGTCAATCATCCAAATTCCGGGAAACGGTATGATCACGCCGCCCAATCCATAGAACAGAAAATTCCGCTTTAGCAATGCCGCACCGCTCATTGGTCGATAGGGGACGCCACGCAAAGCTAGTGGTATAAGGCAAACTATAATCAGCGCATTGAAGATGACCGCGCTTAGAATCGCAGACTCTGGCGAGTGTAATCTCATTATGTTTAGAATCCAGAGCGGCCCGTGTGAAACCGCAGTAGCTGCGTAAAGTGTGCCGAAAACAGCAGGGAGGATGGCGAAATATTTAGCCACATCATTGGCAATTGAGAAGGTTGTCAGAGCGCCGCGGGTCATCAGTAACTGTTTTCCGATCTCAACAACTTCGATTAACTTAGTCGGATTTGAATCCAAATCGATCATGTTTCCAGCTTCTTTGGCAGCTTGAGTGCCAGAGTTCATTGCCACTCCAACATCAGCTGCCGCAAGCGCTGGCGCGTCGTTGGTGCCATCTCCGGTCATCGCCACCAGTCTGCCGCCCGCTTGTTCTTTTTGAATTAGCTGCATCTTCAGTTCTGGTGTGGCTTCTGCAAGAAAATCATCCACACCGGCTTCAGTGGCAATGGCAGCGGCGGTGAGAGGATTATCACCAGTAATCATGATTGTGCGAATTCCCATAGAGTGCAATTGCATGAACCGTTCTTTCATCCCTCCTTTGACTACGTCTTTAAGATAAATCACGCCCAGCGCACCACGTACACTATCTGCTACTGCCAGTGGTGTACCTCCTGCCTGGGCGATGCGCGTCACTTCTCTTTCGATCTCCACCGGCACCAATAGACCAGCTTCTTTGACATATTTGTAGATAGCGTCGGCTGCGCCTTTGCGTATTTGAATGCCGTTTATATTGACGCCACTCATGCGCGTGTGGGCTGAGAAGGGAATGAACTCGGCATCTTTATTTGAAAGTTCTCGCTCTCTCAGTCCGTAGCTTTTGGCCAGAACAACAACAGATCTTCCTTCTGGGGTTTCATCTGATAGTGACGACATCTGGGCGGCATCAGCCAGCTCTTGCGGCGTCACATTCGGTGCAGGAATAAATTCCACTGCTTGTCGATTTCCCAGAGTAATAGTGCCGGTTTTGTCCAGCAGTAACGTATCAACATCGCCCGCAGCCTCAACAGCTTTGCCGCTCATGGCTAGAACATTATGTTGAAGAACACGATCCATACCGGCAATTCCGATTGCTGAAAGAAGTCCGCCAATGGTCGTCGGAATTAGGCAAACGAGGAGAGAGACTAGTGAAAATATATCTGGTGCTTGACCTGAGCCGCCCGCTTTTACTGCATAAGTGGCAAAAGGCAGAAGTGTCGCCACGGCAATGACAAACACAATTGTCAAACCGGCAAGCAGGATGTCTAGGGCGATTTCGTTCGGAGTCTTTTGTCTTTGTGCTCCTTCAACAAGAGCGATCATGCGGTCCATAAACGTTTCGCCAGGATCTACGGATATTCTGATTCTCAGCCAGTCTGATAGGACTGTTGTGCCTCCGGTAACGGCGCTTCGATCACCACCACTTTCTCGAATCACAGGAGCGGATTCACCAGTGATGGCGCTTTCATTTACTGTGGCAATTCCCTCGACTATTTCTCCATCGCTGGGAATGATTTCTCCGGCTTTGACCATAACAATGTCATTTTTTTTGAGCAGGGTAGCCGCGACCATTTCTTCTTGGTCGCCACTGAGCAGTCTTCTCGCCACTGCTTCTTTGCGCCCGCGTCTCAATGTTTCTGCTTGAGCCTTGCCTCTGCCCTCGGCCATCGCTTCGGCAAAGTTCGAAAAAAGCACCGTAAACCACAGCCAGAGCGTAATTTGTCCTTGGAAAAGCAATGTCGGTGCTGACACTGATCCAATTGCCATGTTTCGCAACCACAAAATCGACGTCAGCACGCATCCAACACCAACCACGAACATGACTGGGTTTTTGGCTAGTTTTACTGGATTCAATTTTATGAATGAATGTTTCACTGCCCCAGTTACGATCGATGGATCAAACAGTGGTCGCGTCTTTTTTTTTGTCGGTACTAGTTCAATTTCAGTTTCCACTTGCATCTCCGTTTGTTAATACAGCCTGCCGGCGTGCATTAGGAAGTGCTCAACTATTGGGCCCAGAGTTAATCCGGGAAAGAATGTCAGTGCTCCGACAATAATAATTACGCTGATCAACAAGACAATGAACACCAAGCCATCAGTTGGAAATGTTCCGCTTGTCGTCGGTATGTATTTTTTTGTGCAAAGTGAACCGGCGATAGCCAGCACGGGTACTTGCATCATAAATCGCCCCATCAGCATCGCCAGTCCCAGAGTGAGATTGTAGAAGGGTGTGTTCACCGTAATGCCGGCGAATGCAGAACCGTTATTGCCTGTGGCAGACGAAAATGCGTAAAAGATTTCAGAGAAACCGTGCGAACCGCTGTTATTCACATTATTGAAAGTGGCTCCCGGTGCGTTCCAAAAACCGCCGGTCGGAAGATCGAAAACTGAAGCAAGAGCGGTGAATCCAAGAATAGAAAAGGCAGCGGCGAGCACGTAGAGCATTGCCATTTTTACTTCCTTCTTTTCAATTTTCTTGCCGACATATTCAGGTGTCCTGCCTACCATTAATCCCGCGATGAATACTGTAAGGATGGCGAAAATGAGGATACCGTACAGTCCGGCACCCACTCCTCCAAAAATCAGTTCGCCGAGCTGCATGTTGAGAAGTGGTACCAAGCCTCCAAGTGGAGTGAAGCTGTCATGCATGGCATTAACAGCGCCGCAACTTGCATCGGTTGTGATCACGGCAAAGAGCGCAGAATTGGCCAGGCCGAAACGCACTTCTTTCCCTTCCATATTGCCTCCCAGATCACCAAGGCGTGAAGTGGAGGTCTCAACACCCAGAGCGCTGATGTTGGGATTTCCTGCTGCCTCAAAGCCGTAGCAGGTAACGACGCCAACCAGGAAAAGGGTGGCCATAGTGATGAAGATTGACCATCCTTGCCTCGTGTCTTTGACCATCAAACCGAATGTGTATGTCAAAGAGGCTGGAATGATGAAGATGAGAAGAATTTCGACAAGATTACAGAGAGTTGTTGGATTTTCAAAGGGATGAGCGCTGTTGGCGTTCAAGAAGCCACCACCATTGGTGCCAAGCAGCTTTATGCATTCTTGTGATGCGATCGGACCTTGCGGAATGATCTGCTGTACACCTTCTACTGTAGTCGCCACCGTGTAAGGATTAAAGTTTTGCACTACTCCTTGTGACACCATAAACAAAGCGGCAATCAGATTGAGCGGCAGTAAGATGTAAAGAGTTGAGCGAACCAAGTCACTCCAGAAATTGCCGATACCAGAAGCAGAATATCTTGAAAAGCCACGAATCATCGCTACTGCAACGGCGATACCTGCGGCAGCGGAAACCCAGTTGTGAAAGGCGAGTGCCAACATCTGAGAAAAATAAGACAATGTATTTTCACCGCTGTACGCTTGCCAGTTTGTATTCGTAGTGAATGAAACAGCGGTGTTGAAGGCCAGGTCAGGCGTCATTGCTGTGGCATAACTTGGTGCTTGAGCAGTTGAGAAGCCCATTGGATTAAATGGAAGGAACCCTTGTAATCTCAAAACTGCATACGTTAGCAATAACGAAATTAGTGAGAAAGCAAGCATGCAAAATGCATATTGAGTCCAATGCATGTCGGTTTTAGCATTGATACCACTGAGCTTGTAGATCAATTCTTCAACTGGTTTTAGCAATCGATCCAACCATGTTGACTCCCCCTCCATGACGCGCTTGATATAAGTGCCAAGTGGCTTCGTCAAAGCGATCAGCACCACCAGGAAGAGTAAAATCTGAAGCCATCCAATACCGGTCATGACTAAACCTTCTCTGGGTAAAGTAGTGCGAAAAAGAGGTATACGAGCAGACCTAGCGACGCTGCCCCAGCTATGATGTTGTCAAAGTTCATGATTTCCTATCGCCTAAAGCCGGTCACACCCAGTGACATAGGCGGCACTGAGTGCGAAGAACAATATGGCAACGCCTATGTATAACAAGTCCATGATTATTTGCTCCAACAGCTAATGTACCGCTGTGGGTGTCAAGAAAGGGTCAAGACACCTTAATCCGTATCAAGGTCATTGTCAATTTTGATGTTTTTCCTGCGCGCACAAGCTTAAACGTGTTTGTCACTGTGAACAACCATTGCGATTCCAACAGCATCCGCGGTATTGACATTCATGTTGGTTTCTTCGTTAACAATCAACAAATAGTTAACTATGAATTGAGACGACTGACCTTTGGCGTTTGATTCTTGTTGCCATCTTGACAGTCGCAGTTTTACACTGTTGAAGTTCGGGAAGACCGACTGCAAGTTGTGTTGTCTGCCATTATTTAAAGAGGTCCTGATGAAAACCAAGTCTTTGAGCGTTTTTCTGGTAGTGGCGGCGATGCTACCAAATCATGGTCCCGCGTTGGCGGATAGAGCGGCGAGTTCTTCTGGTCGCCTGGCGACCGACGCTAATGCACCGGCAGTAGTCGCACCAGCGGAGCCTGTTGCCAACTCCAATGCATTTCCTAAACAGATACTTCGAACTGGAATAAATCTAAACACCACCGGTGTTTCGGCCAACAGCGTTCAGCTTGCAAATGATATACAACTCTCTCCAGTCCTCGATCGAATTCAGTCTCTGCATCAAAGAGTTGATA
The DNA here is from genome assembly GCA_003151275.1 of Candidatus Melainabacteria bacterium. The sequence continues at coordinate 43,566 of PLXC01000176.1, read as the reverse complement.
GCCTTGCTGCTTCTCCTGAGCGCTCAGACGCACGCTTAGATTTGCTTGAATCGAAACAACAAGCTTTGCAGATTATTGAGAGAACCAGTCTTGAAATTGATTTTGCAATGGCCGAGATGGCTGCTGAGCAAAATGTATACACCGCAATACTTTCCACATTTACAAGTGATCGCGACAAGCTTCTCGCCCGCGCCAACGCTGGTAGCTTTATCAGCAATGGAGTTTTCTGGGCCTTGGCCGAAGCCTACGATATTCCGACTAATAAGCATCCCAATCTTTCCGTGCCATCTGGCACTTTAGGGATCATTGCCGGTGTAGTACCTTCCCTGGCATCGATGTACACACTTAGAGCAGTTAACGGTAAGAAAAAAAACTCTGATGTAGAGCCCAATATGTTGGCCAAGTTATTCAATTATCCAACCACTGCGGATATCGAATATCCTAAGTCAGTATGGGCATATCTCAACGAGGTGCCGCCCGGTGATTCAGGCGGTAAAACGCGAAAAGACCAAATAATTGATCGCTGGATTGCAGACTCAAATATTCCGGGATTTACAAGCAGAGGTTCGAAATCACAACTGGATGTGATTACAGGCAGCGTCGCTCAGAAAAAAGGTCTGTCGATAGCAACAATTAGTACCCGTCTGGTTATGCTTGAACAACTGAGCGCCGAGATCATGAAAATGAAAAGGATGTTGCTGGAACTTTCCATGGTTGTGCAAGGTGACAAGCAATTTGTTGCTCTGCAATTGAAACAATCTCCATCGCCCACAGCCAAAAATTTGAATGTGACACCGCCCGCGATAGCAAATCTGAGCCCGTTTTCTTCGGATGCCGCCGCTAAATTAACCTCACAAGCAATGCAAAGTTTTGGTGTTCCATAAGATGTGAACTGCGCACTAGTTTGGCTAACTGGCGAACGTTCAAGATGCTATCAAGCAATAACCGTCGTTTGGTTGTCTGAAGTCGAGAGCTGATCAGTTCGAAACCTATATCCAACTCTAGTTTCTGTGTGAATGAAATAAGGTCGCTCAGGATGCTCCTCAATTTTGTTTCGCAGATTAGCGATGTGCACTCTTAGTGTGTGCGAATCGTTTTCATACTCGGGTCCCCAAACCTTTGAAAGCAACTGTCGATGCGTCAAGACTCGATCTGCGTTTGTCGTCATATAGCGCAGTAGGTCATACTCTTTTGGCGTGAGATGAATCTCTTCGTTCGATATATAAACGCGTCTGTGCGCAAAATCGACGGTCAAATTGTGGCAAGTGAACGTTGACTCGTCTTGCTCATCATCAGGAAGTTTCCGGCGCATCACTGCCCGCGCTCGCGCGAGTAGTTCGCCTATGCCAAATGGTTTAGTCAGATAGTCGTCGGCACCCATATCTAACGCTTTGATCTTGTCTTCTTCTCTGTCACGCACAGATAAGACAATTACCGGAACCTTAGTCCACTCCCTCAATTCTTTGCAAACGTCAAATCCACTTTTGCCAGGCATTGCTAAATCAAGGATAATCAGGTCAGGTGAGCGAGATGCTGCCAAATCCAAACCTTCTTCGCCTGAGGCGGCCAGGAATACTTGATAGTTATCTTGTTCAAGTCCAACTCTTAGAGCTCTGCGAATTTGCGGTTCGTCGTCAATTACTAGAACTTTCATGATCTTTCTTATCTCCAATGTCCTGCGGCAGACTGATGTGAAACACGGCGCCACCGGTACTTTTATTCGACGCCGTCAAAGTGCCTTTGTGCGCTTCTATAAGACCTTTGCAAACAGCCAAGCCGACTCCCATTCCTGGCGTGGAAGACTCTTGCAGTGCTGCTGAGCGATGGAATGGTTTGAAAATTTCCTGCTCTTCTCCTTTCGGAAGACCTGGACCGTCATCGATAACATCAATGTTCAGCGATTGGCCGCCATTATAAAATTTCACGGTCACATCTTGTTCGGAATATTTCAAGGCGTTTTCTATCAAGTTGCGGAGAACCTGAGTAATTTGTACTGAGTCGAGCCAAAATTCTTTGTCTCGATCTTTGATATCCAATTTGATCCTTTTGTTCTCGGAGTCTCCAAATGAATCGAGCACCGGTCCAATTAATTCAGTTATTGGTGTAAGTTCTTTCTTTGGTGCCCAGGCATCCGCTTCCAAACGCGACAAGTCAAGGATATTACCAACCATTTTATTTAAGCGATCTGCTTCTTGATCTACGGCTTGCAGTAATTGCAGTTGTGTTTCCGCATCAACGGTAGAATGCTCCTGCATCATGCTTCCGACGCTGGCTTTTATCGTAGTCAATGGACTTCTAAAGTCGTGTGAGACCATAGATAGTAGCGCTGTTTTTAAACGATCAACTTCCGCTAATGCTTTGGCTTTGCTCTGAATTTGCAGCAACTTATCCCGGTGCAATACAACGGCTGCATGGTTGACGACTGAGTTGATTATATTCTTGTCGTTAGGTGTCAAGACTGCGCCTGGCAATAACCGCAGGCAGATCACGCCAAAATTCTCGTTTTCCAGGGTGATCGGCAGATAGATAATTTCGGATTTTTTTAGATCGTCGAAAGCTTTTTTCCAGTGCGGACTGTTGTCCCATCCAATCGATTGGCTTCGCACCGTGGCTAGTGTCATTGCTTCTTTTGAGACTTCGTTGGGGTCAATTGGCGAGTTCGAATGAATCCACTCCTCTCCATTTTGATTGTTCTGTTGAAGATTCATTGACACGGCTTCTCCAGCCGAGACTTTTGTGATTGTTTCCATAAGCTTTTTGAGAACGCGGTCTCTGTCAATGTCAGACGCCACTGCCCAGCTAGCTTCTGCCAGTGCCGCAGTTTCCTTGCGACTTCGCTGAGCTTCTTCCATTCGTTTTCGCAACAAGGCGGTTAGCTGACCAATGATCGTCGCGGTCAGTAAAAACATGCACAGCGACAACCACTCGCTGAATGATTGAACCGTTAACTGCTGCGTTGGTGCGACAAAGTACCAGTCACAAGCCAAAAACGACAATATCGAGCAGTAGATCGCCGCGCCTCTGCCGAGGAACAGGGCGGCCATTGTGACTATAAGGAGATACAGCATTGACACATTAGATAAATGTGCGTCTGCATGCAGAAACATAATCAGAGCCGAGGTTACTGCGACTGCTACCGTCGCTGTGCCATAAGAAATTACAAATTTTCGCCAATAGTTAGTCATTTACTGCCGGCGCGTTAGTTCGCCCAACTTAGTTTTACTACTTTTACAGCGTTCCTTTGAGTAATTGACACTAATTTGATATTCCCGAGAAGCCTCAGTTCGATTTCTGATTTTAGCTTTTGGAGCCTCAAGGGTCCAATAGTATCCATTCGGAAACCATGCTCTGGCTTGCATCTCACCGCCAGCCCTTCGTCTTTTCTTAAGAATATAAGGCGATTTTTGGGGAACCTTAATGGCCAACTGGGCATCTCTTTATACAGAGGTTCCCAGGATTTGACTGCCGAGTCGGGTGAGACTTTCTCGGATGCCTGGGAGCCCATAACAGGAAGACATGAAAATGAAAATGAACCTTCAGAAAAAATCCCATCAAATGAATGACGAGCCTTGGAACGAGTTCGAAAGTTCTTTCGACGAAAGCGTTGCTAATGAGCCGGTGGAATTGGAGGTCGAACCGATCGAGCAGGCGCGCTCGTTTAATGACGATTCGATGACTATGTACCTAAAAGAGATAGGCCGATATGGTCTGTTGAATGGTGTGCAAGAAATCGAATTAGTTAGAGCTGCGCACTCAGGCGATGCGGACGCCCGAAACAAGCTGATTCAGTCGAATCTACGTTTGGTCGTTAGTGTGGCTCGCCACTTTTTAAATCGCGGTCTTAGCTATTCTGATCTTATTCAGGAAGGTAACTTTGGTCTGATGAAGGCGGTCGATAAGTTCGATCCCGAGTTGGGCTACAGATTCTCGACATATGCCACGTGGTGGATTCGTCAGGCGATTGTTCGGGCAATATCAGATAAATCCAGAACGATTCGTTTGCCTGGTCATATGAACGAGATGCTCAGTCGTTTGAAAAAGCAAGTGAGAGCTTTGAGTGAGGAAACAGGACGGCTGCCGACTACCGATGAGCTGGCTAAATCGATGAACACCTCGTCGGAAAAGGTGCGGAAACTACTCGATATTTCGAAAGGGCTTTTGTCTCTTGATGCGGCAAGCGCCACCGGATTTGACACCACTCTTGGTGACACTCTCAGTGATGAGAATGAGAATTCGGCGCCTGCAGAAGCGGTGGCTCAGAAGTTACTGCACAAAGATGTAATTGAGGCTCTGACTTATTTGACTCCTCACGAACGTAGCGTCATTTTGATGCGTTACGGCTTTAGTGGAGACAAACCGAAGAGTTTGGCGGAATGTGCAATGGCGTTAGGTATCACTCGAGAGAGGGCAAGACAACTCGAGACGCGAGCTTTGAAGAAGCTGCGAGGCAACTCGAAAGTTGGTCAGCTCAAGGAATACTTGAACTAATATCGGGGGGCTGGGCCTGACGTCGGCCCAGTCCCAACTGCCGGTAAATTAATTCAAGTCGGTTCGTTCGGAATGTTAGCTAACCGAATTCAACTGTCTCCATTGGGTGTCAATTGAGATGACATTGAGTTGTCTCCTTGGAGTGTTGGAACACTTGCCAAATCAGGGAAATGCTCTTCAGGCCAAAAAAGCACATTAGCCAGCGTGTGATTTTGCAGAAAGAATGCCGGCGGGACACAATTGATAGTTCTTCTGGCAGTGCTTATCCCCGTTGTTTGTATGACTAGAAGGTTGGTCGATGGATCCAAGGCTAACTCCATTCCTCCAGTTGCGTCCAGAAAAGTTATAGTATCCCCCCTCACCAGTTCGCCTACCATATGAATGTGCACCGGTGCTTGGGCAAGCTCATGTATAGCTTTCATGAAGGTCTCTGATGAGTCTTTGCTATGTGTGTCGTTGGCAATGCAAAGCAACTCCGGGCGCATGCCCAGAAGTGCAGCCAATCTTAAGCAAGCTGCTATGAAGCCCATGCTGGCTTGATCCAGGGTGACAATTACTTTCATTGTGCCTGGCTCTGCGAATTTGTGCTGCACTACAAGAAGAGGGCGAGGACAGTTGTGCATAAGCCCTTCGGCTATAGCATATCTCAGATAAGGGGAGTGATCGTTCTGCTCTGTCAGACGTTTGTGCAGGCGGTGGCCGACTATGACCAGATCGTGCTCAGCCGCTCGGCCGCAAATTTCTTCAATCGGGTTTCCTTGATCAACAACGCACTCTGTCTCAATTTTGCGAGCCTTCCCTCTGGCAGCACAAGCCTCCGTCAACTCGGAGGCCAGAGAATGCAACTGTTTAGCGATAGCCTCATAAGCGGATGCATAGGCATGGCTGCCCAGAATGCCTCCGCTATCATTTCGGAGCAATTCCCAGACTGTTTCGGAATCTAGCACATGTTGAATAAGCACTTTACCTTCAGTCTTCTCGGCTATGTTCCAGCATAACTCGGCTGCAAAGCTGGATTCTTCCGAGCCGGTAATAGGCAATAATATTGATGGATGATGCATGTAAAGGTTCTCTAACGGATCCGAAAGCATTCTCCCACAAAGCTTTGAATTGATCCTCAGTCGCAGGAATGACCGCAATTTTGAGTTCCAAAACGAAGTGCAGGATTATCGTCTCGAGCGATTAAACCCACGGGCTCGCCCAGTCCATCTGCCGCACAAACTCCGCATTAACGCGAGTTGCTTTCGACTGGGCGAATCGTCTGATTGGCAGGCGGGCTAGGTCGGTACGGAGTGTTAGGAATGTATGGATCGGGTGTAAGTCCGTTACCTAAGACTTGCCGTTTTTGCACAATCGGTTTTTGTTTTCCTGCCTTGGCGACGCCCCCTTGAAGCTGTCTCTTCACTGTTGCAGTAGTGACAGTCGCGCTTGTACCGATGTGAGCGTTCGCAGCTTTAGATTTATCCGAGTTGGCAGTTGAGGTCTTCAAGGACGTGGTATCAGATTTGCTACCACTAACGGTCTTCTTATCCGCACCGGTGATCGAAGTCGGACCTGCAAAAGCTACCTGTATCGATAATCCATTCGTTGTGAACAGGCTCATAAATATAAAAGCGGTAGCGGTCGTTCTGTCACTAAAATTTCTTGTCATAATTTCTCCGCCGCCAAGAGCTTTAAGAAAACGACCAACGGGCTTCCTTTCACATACTTGTCAAAGAGTCCACGAGACTTTTCATTGACTTGACCGAGCTGACCCTCAGGTGAACATGATCATACACCTTGCGCATTGAGTGAATCAACTTGATACCATCTTGATAAACCTAAGAATTATCGGTTCTCGCCCGCTCTTGTTAAGCTAAATCAAATAAGTAATTGGCTTGAATTGACATGCACCAGCGCGAATTTGATTTTTATTTGATATTAGTTGTTGGATAATTGTTTGGCAAATCCGCAAGTTTCAGAAAATTGATGACCAGCTTGCCTGATAGAAGCCAAACAGAAAAACGGTGGATCCATAGCAGGACACAAAAAAGAGAGTGCTTCAATTGCAACAAACTGAAAATCAACAGACGCTACACAGTGCCCCTCACGGTATTGAAAAACTTTCCGATTCCGCTTGTCGCTTTGCCGGCAGTACCACCGCATTATTAATCGCCCTGATTACCATCGTCGGCTGGCTTATGGCAGGACCGTTCATGCAATTTTCGGAGCGATGGCAGCTGATCATTAATAGCATCACAACTATTGTGACGTTCCTAATGGTATTTATGATCCAGAGATCTCAGAACAAGGACGTTGAAGCTTTGCAAATGAAATTAGATGAGTTGCTAAAAAATCAGGATGGCGCCAACAAAAACTTGATTCGAATAGACCAATGGGCCTCAGAAAAAGAACTGCAAGAAGCAAGAGAACCGCATGACAGCTATTGATCAAGATGGAACAGACCGACAATCAAGACTTATTATGGCGACTCTGTAAGTAAAATTGATGAGCTTTATATTGAAAAATTACGGCGTGCATGTTCCAGTCATCCATTTGAAGACTCAGAAGCCCGACCGCCGCCGTCATCCCTGGGTCTATGACAATGAAATAGCGAGCCTACCCGAAGGGGGGCAATTCGAGAATGGCGATATTGTGCGAGCGCGCGATTCACAGGGGCGGATTCAGGGGCTTGGATTCTTAAACACGAACAGCCGCATCGCTTTTCGGTATTTGACCAGAAACCCCGCTGTGTCCATCGATCACCACTTTTGGCAAAACCGAATTCGGCAGGCCATGGAGTATCGAAAAGCGCGCTATGCTGGACGTCCGGCAATGCCATCAGCTTTTCGATTAGTGCACGGCGAAGCCGACGGAATCCCGGGGCTGGTAGCAGATGTTTATGGAAAATTCGTGGTAGTCCAATTTCTCGCCCTAGGCCTTGAACGCTGGCGAGAGACAATTCTTGAAACCATCGCCGAGGTCACCCGGGCGGATGGAATCTATGAGCGCTCAGACAGCCCTGTCAGAGATTTGGAAGGACTTGCTCGGACAGCCGGAACTGTTTGGGGTATGACACCGCCCGCGGTACTTGAGTTGCACGATGATGGCGCTACCATTCTCGCTGATATGATTAATGGTGCCAAAACTGGATTGTTTCTAGATCAAATGGACAATCAGAAAGCAGCAGCCGCTGAAGCACATGGTAGAGCAGTCCTAAACTGCTTTTCCTACACCGGGCTTTTTGGCTTGCGATGCGCCATGCAAGGTGCAATCAAAGTCACAGAGGTGGAAATCAGCTCTGCTTTCAATCAGATCAATAGAGACCAATGGGAGTGCAACAACCTTTCCACCAAGCACGAAATCGTCACCGGAAATGTATTTGATTACCTTCGCCATCTCGATTCAAACGCTTACAAAACCGACATGGTCATTCTCGATCCGCCGGCGTTTACCAAAAAGCGGTCCAGTCGCGACGGAGCAATTCGAGGTTACAACGAGATAAACAGAATGGCGCTGCGCCTACTTAATCCAAACGGAGTGCTTGTTACCTGCTCGTGTTCCCATCACTTGTCGAATGAAGAGTTCCTGGATATTATATATGGCGCCAGCATCGATGCTCGCAGAGAAGTAAAATTGATTCAGCAGCGCTTTCAACCGCCAGACCATCCCATATCGCTGGATGCTCCAGAATCGGGATATCTGAAATGTCTAATTCTGGCAGTCACCTAATTACTCATTTCAATCTTTCGCTTGCGGTATTGTGCATGGTGGCATTATCTTTGCCAAATCATATTTGCACATAGGGAATCATTTGAAGCGACTCGTGAGCGCCCTGGGTCCTTGCTTCAATAAAGAAAGGATTAACGAGAGCCGAAGTAAAATCAAGATGGTGCCAAGAATCCGCCTGCCAGAATAACTTGAGTTAGAATACACAGTACTTGGCTCCATAGTGGCAACGATTACTATGACCAGAAGCGCAAGTTGAGTATGAAAGAGATGCACCGCCAAAGTTTAAGAGAAGAGCCAAATCCAAATCCGACTCCGGTCTCCCTGGTACTGATCGTGGATCACTACAGAGTCGGTCAAAGAATCGCGCTCATGCAGTTGAATTACTTCGGTCTCTCGGCACACGTTGTGACCAGCTGTCGGCAAGCTTTTAAAGCCCTCAAGAAACAACATTATGCGTTAGTTTTTATTGGTTTGGGAATGCCAAATTGTGACGGCGCGGCTTGCACCCAATTTGTTCGCAAATTAGAGTTGAGACGCAACAAGGAGACGACCATAGTTGCGGTGACAGCGCATGCTAACAAGGGCGACAAGGAGCGATGTATCGCGGCAGGAATGGATGACCTGATGAGTAAACCAATCACAATGGTTGACATGCAACAGCTACTCAGAAGACATTTGCAAATAGCTTAGCTTCTTTTGGTGACGTAGCAAGGTCGGGATAACTGCAAGATTTGACAAAAATCCGAGAACGGATTAATCATCGTTGCCAAATCGAGTTGGGTCGCCTCGGGTTGCCAGTAGCTTCTGGGAGCAACCGGTCGGTCAAGTTAGGATCAAGATTTATTGGGTGGTTACAAAAGGCGGAATTCTGACTCGTAACAGTGGTACAACATGCTCAATATCCTCACTAGTGAAGCGGTTCCATGACATCCAGCATTGAGCACGTCCACGAAGTCGAAAAAACCTCGGCTTTCAACGAGTGGTTTTTTGCTGGGGCCAAGCCGGATAACACAGAAGTACAACATCAGGACGCATGGTGGCGCGTCATGTGCTTGACCGGAGTCGACTACTTCTCTACGCTGGGCTATCAGCCTGGTATAGCCTTCCTCGCCGCCGCAAGTCTGTCCCCGATCGCTACTTTAATTCTCGTCATTGTCACTCTTTTCGGAGCGTTGCCCACCTACTGCATTGTCGCCAGAGAGAGTCCTAACGGTCAGGGCAGCGTCGCCATGCTCGAGAGAATGTTGCCCGGGTGGCAAGGCAAAACGCTCGTTTTGTTTCTACTCGGATTCGCTGCCACAGCCTTCATCATCACAATTACGCTTTCTTCTGCTGATGCCACCGCACACATCGTAGAAAATCCTTTGTTTCCTCCTGAGTGGCGCGCTCACCGCGTCGAAGTGACGCTGGTATTGCTGGCGATGCTTGGGGGGCTTTTCCTGAAGGGCTTCAAAGAAGCGATTGGTCTCTCCTTTGTTGTTGTCTGGGTTTATCTCGTTCTGACCGCAGTAATTTTAGTGAACGGTGTCTATAATCTGGCGCTTCATCCCGTGCTGATTTTCAATTGGCAAAATCATGTGATGAAGGAGTATGAGTCACCGGTGATGATGTTTGGCTACGCGATGCTGCTGTTTCCGAAGTTAGCATTGGGACTCTCCGGGTTTGAGACCGGCGTGGCGATTATGCCACTCGTCAAAGGAGAACCCGGTGATACACCGGAGGCGCCAGTTGGGAGAATTAAAAACACACGCAAACTCCTGATTACGGCCGGTCTGATCATGAGCGTTTTTTTGGTGGTCAGCAGCGTCGTCACCACATTACTCATTCCTGCTCCCATGTTTCAGCCCGACGCTCCAGCCAACGGCAGAGCTCTCGCGTATCTAGCTCATACTAATTTGGGCGATATTTTTGGAACCGTATACGACTTCAGCACCATCCTGATTCTGTGGTTGGCTGGGGCATCTGCGATCGCTGGTTTGCTCAGCCTTGTGCCTAAATATCTGCCAAGGTATGGCATGGCTCCAAGCTGGTCAGCGGCTATTCGACCACTGGTTGTCTTCTTTACTAGTGTCTCATTTGGTGTCACGATAATGTTCCGAGCCGATGTCGACGCGCAAGCCGCTGCTTATGCCACCGGCGTGCTTGTGCTGATAACCTCTGCGGCCATAGCTGCCACAATTACAATCTGGAATACCGCTCCTGCTCTTCGTCCGTACTTTGTGATCGTCAGTTTCATCTTCGTCTACACCTCTTTCGCGAATATGTCGGAAAGACCTGAAGGTGTTCACATAGCCTTGTTTTTTATATTCTCGATCCTGATCGCCTCGGTTTTGTCCCGAGCAATTCGTTCCACTGAATTGCGTATCGAAAAAGTGCACATGGATGATGCTGCTCTGGAGTTTATCGATCAGGCAATAAAATCACACTGGGGAGAAATTCGACTGTTACCGCACCGGGTAGGGATGAAAGATTTTCGTTTAAAAGAACAAAGGTCGCGAAGAATTCACAGCATCCAGCCGGAAGAAGGAGACTTTATTTTCTTAGAGGTTGAATTGAGCGATTCTTCCGAATTTTTTGACGAATTACTAGAAGTTACAGGTCACACAGAAAACGGCCACCGAATCCTCAAATGTTCTAGTCTGGCAGTACCCAATGCGATCGCAGCTATTTTGCTGGAAATCCGTAATCGCACAGGCAAGGTTCCGCATGTTTATTTCAGTTGGTCAGAAGGTCATCCGATCGGGCACACACTTAAATATATCTTTCTTGGAGAAGGCGACATAGCAGCTGTAACAAGGGAGATTGTCAGAGGAGCAGAGATTGACGATGCCAAAAGACCTCTGGTGCATGTTGGCTAGATTCCGCCAATTGAGTTGATAAAGAAAGGAGGACAACGGTGATAAATCAGACTGACGAAACGAATAGCGATGAACTGATCGAAGCTTCTCGATCAATTGAAGCTGTCGTTCCAGACGATTTCATCGCCTGGCGCAAGCAAGCGGATCTCTTCATCAAAGCTGTCAAACAATTGGAGACTAGGCAAATGGAAGCTGACGAAAGCATCAAACTCATGGGTATTCCCTTGCGTGAAAGCGCACTGCGCGACGCCGCGGAGGAAGCCCTGAGAAACTGTGCTCACTTTGCGGCAACTTCGCATGAACGTATAGCAGTTATTGATGAAGCGAATAATATTCGCAGAACAAGTTGGTTTTAGGAGTTCAAATGATATGCAGGTATTGACCAGACCACTGCAAAAGGCAGTTGATGCCACTTTTCAAAATGTTACACCGACTCGTCTGTGGTTGCAGATGGCATGTATCTGCATCTGCTCGTTATTTTTCTTCTGTGCATCGATGGTCACTATCACTCAGCACGCCCACGCCATAGCCACAGTTGGCTCAGATGCCGCACCATCTGTGATAGCAGCTCATCAGATTAAGACTGCGGTCGAGACTATGGATAACACCCTTGCCGACGAGTTGTTGTACAAGTCGGGATCAACAGAAGCCCAGGAGATGTTCGAGGAAAGTGAGAAAGCTAGGATCAACCTATCCAAACAGTTGATCACTGCTGCTAGGAATATTACTTATGGTCGAAGCGAAGAAGTGCCTATCGAAAATATTCAAACCGCACTGGGGCAATTTCTCATGGAAGCGCAAAACGCACGCGATTTGCATAATTTTGGAAAAGATACGGATGCAAGTACTAAGTACCTCGCGGCTCTTCGCACATTGCAGACTAGGTTGCTGCCCGGGGCCGACGCTCTCGACAAGGCAAATGAAAACGTGCTGGAGGATACGTTCGCTCATGAGAAAGGAGCATCTGCCATGTCGAGAGGCTTGGTGCTTGTGATCGGAATTGTCTTAGTAGCATTGATCGGATATACGCATCTTTATGTGAGCATGCGTTTCCGTCGCAGACTAATTCCTGCTCTGCTAATAGCATTGACCTGCACAATAATTTTTCTCCAACATCTGATATCTATGCTCGCGATCAGCAGCCGCAACCTTGTAATAGCTAAAGAGGACGCTTACAACTCGGTTGTCGCTTTGCTCGACGCCCGCTCAAACTCTTATGATGCAAACGCTGCGGAAAGCAGAGCATTGCTAGACACAGCGCATGCTGTCGATTACGAAAATTACTTTATCGAGAAAGTTAACAGCGCTGCCCACTTCGAAAAAGGACACGACTTTGGCGAGACAATTGCGCGTGCACGCCACCAACTTGAAAATCATGAGAAGTTCAATTTGCCAGGCTTCTCAGGTTCTTTAGCCGATGAATTGAGTAATGTCCGATTTCCCGGTGAAGCCGAAGCAGCATTGGAATCGTTGGAAGCTTTCGCTACTTACATCAGCACTGATAGAAAAATCCGTCAGCTGGAAACTGCAGGTAATCACAATGAAGCCCTAAAACTTGGGCTCGGGTACGATCCAAGAGGAAGTAATTTCAGTTTTCTAAAATACGACGACGCTCTGGCCCGCACTCTCAAAATCAACCAGGATCAATTGAATTTGGCAAGCAAAGAAGCTGCCCAAGCCCTTGAGGGCCTGATACCTACTTCATTGCTGGTTACGCTTCTAATAATAGTCTGCACGTATATTGGTCTAAGTCCACGGCTTGACGAATACCAGACCCATCATTACGCGCATAGGCGCTCGTAGATTCTTCTTTCTTTCTTTCTTTGCAGAATCTTGATAGAGTAGCCGGCTGTCTAGGCACTTACTAATGATGCAAACCTGATATATTCCTGTTGCCCCTTCCCTGGAGTAATATGAGATCCCTTCCTGCTGCAATGCTTGCGCCGATCGTATTGCTACACCTGGTTTTGCATAGCTCTAGTTGCCAAGCTCAGGATTTGCCACCACAAGTGTTATTGCAGCCGCATCCGACCATCGCGGTGGGTAGTCATGATACCACCAACGGTGCGAAGGCGATGCCGGCAGGCGCTCTGGCTAATTTGCCTATGACGGCGGTTCTACGATCGAATGAACCAGAGTCCACTTTCTCAGCTCAGGAACCAAAGTCGTCCAATGAGAGTTCCGATAATAAATTACTAGAAACAGAGTCGACTTCGAAACGATCTTCAGCAAACGTCCCACCCAGTGCGGCTCTGCTTCAGCAATTGGAGCCGGTGCGACTGAGCCAATTGGGTGAACCGCAGCCCGAACTAAACCTGCGAAACGCTCAACCTTCAACCCCGTCTAACAGTACCAACACTACTTCCACCAACACTACTTCAAAACCGACTGGTTCGCTCGGTCATGCCTTCACACAGTTGCTAGAACGCAACTTTAGTATGCCAGGATACGACCCTCCTCAGTCTGAACCTCTGCCCAGGCGCGCACCGCCAGCGGCCCTTGACTCTGTGTTTCCAAGCTCCGAGTTCCTTGGCACGAACTCTCAAGCGCCTATGGGAGTAAATGATTACAACAATGCACAGTATCCACTCGAGCAGGCGCTGTGGGCTAAATGCCCTGTGCTCAGGAGGAATCGAATCAGGCTTTACGGCTGGTTAAATCCTGGGATGAACTATGGTACTTCTCAGCATTCGAACTTTCCAATGTCTTACATTGTGGCGTCCAGGCAAGTTCATTGGGATCAAGTTGTAATTCGAGCCGAGCGTTACCCTGACACTGTCCAACAAGAAAAAATGGATTGGGGTTTCAGACTCACAAGTCTTTACGGTGAAGATTATCGTTTCACAACCTCTAAAGGGTGGTTCAGTCAGCAACTGCTAAAGCACAATTACTTGACTGGATGGGACCCTTGCGAAGCCTTTGGGCTGCTCTACGTTCCAAAAATTGGAAAGACTAAAATCTTCGACGGTTTGCAGTTTAGAGTAGGCAGGTATATTTCTTGTCCAGATATTGAAGCTCAATTAGCACCAGACAATTATCTGTTCACTCACTCACTTATGTTCACCGTCGACACATATACGCAGACTGGTGTTCAAGCGTGGCTCCAGTTAAACAAGTACTGGAATGTGATGGGCGGTTTCCACGGCGGAGCTGACACGGCGCCCTGGACGAATTCTACTGTTCCGACCGGTCAGTGTCTTATACGCTGGGTGTCTAAGACTAATAAAGATTCTGTGTATGGTGGCGCGAATGATGTAAATGGATTGAAGTTTCGAAACGCCACCAACTTTACCCCGCCAGGTAAGGAAGGAAAAGACAATTTGCAGCAATGGAACATCAACTGGACGCACGTGTTCAATCGTCGGTTTCATATGGCTACTGAATGGTATTACCTAAATACCAGAGACGCGCTGCGTGGTGGCACAGTTAGCAATGGTCCCATCAGATCGTTTGGCGGTGGCGGTGGACCAGGTGCATATATTCCCGGATCTTCCCGTGCCATTGGTCTAGTAAATTATTCTCTGTTCAAGGTGACCAACAAAGATTACTTGTGTCTTCGTCCGATAGACTTTCTGTTTGACAACCACGGATGGCGAACCGGTTTTCCCACTAATTACGAGAGCGGCACAATCGGTTGGTGTCATCGCTTTTCAGATCTGCTTTGCATTCGTCCTGAACTTCGGATAGAACGATCACTTAAGAATAATGTCACGCCGTATGATAACGGTACTCGTCGCAGTCAAGTTACCTTTGCATGCGACCTTATTCAGAGGTTTTAGTTGCCAATGGTAAATTCGAGAATGTCATTCATGAAATGTAGTTTGGTCTTGTTGGTGACCGTCTTTGGTGCGGTTTCAGTTCCTTCGGCTTGGGCAGATGATCCTGCAGTCAGTAATGTCCGAGCTAGCAGTGCCGCCTCGCATTTAGTGGCTTTACCAATGGCAGTTGCGGGCTTTTGCGCGGGCGCTGTTATTGGTACGCCAATCAGTTTCTTGCGCAAGTTTCCGAAAGAAGTAACTCAGGGAGCACATGGTTTCGTTGGTAGCATTGGAAACAACGATAGCAAGAAGCTTCTTTACGTTCCCGCTTGTGTAATGTGGCTACCGATTGCTGGCTGTGTCGCTGCCCTAGAAGCTCCTGGATACGGTTTGCGTCATGCCTACACTGCAGAAAAGCCGTTTAGCAAAGAGCAATTCAGCCTGGGCGAGATGGATCCATAGTCAGAATAGTGTGCAAGTTGATGGTGGTCGTATGAGCAAGAGTGTAATTTTTTCTCTAATCGCAACAGTATTGGTATCGGCGTCGGTCAGCCAGTCCATCGCTAATGAGAACGTTCCTGCTGGTGCGTCTACCCAATCCCTCACCACTTCTAATGATCCTAGCAGTGCTACCGGTGCTAGCAATGCTACAGATGCTGGCAGTGCTAAGGGTGCTGCCAGTTCAAGTGATCCTTCCAATACTGGCAAGTCCAGACTTTCTTCAAAGCATTCAAATTTTGCCAAAAAATTTCTCGGTGTAGTGACAGGCCTCGTAGTAGGCACTCCGGTCTGCGCTATTCGCAAACCCATTGACGAAGACAAGTATGCGATCGCTGACCTCACCGGCAACAGCAAAAAAGCGCGCGCTGTTGTTCCGACCGCCGTGCTATGGGCACCATTTGCTGGAGTTGCTGGTCTTCTTGAAGCCCCATTCTATGCTCTCAATAACAGCCTAGTGAACTCCGACAAACCTTTCAGCAAAGAGCAATTCAGCCTTGTTAATCCGGGTGCATCAATTAAGAAAGAAGAGGAACTGCCTGTTTCGCGCCCCGGCGATGTTAGATAGATGGCAGTCGTGATTCGTTAATACTTCCGGTTAGGAGATTCGCTTTGAAATTTTTTTCTTTGGTGCTGGTAATGCTTTTCTTAGCAATTTATACTCCGTCGCGGGCGTTCGCTTCAGATAAGTCATCTCAAATTTACGATATCGCCGCAGGCACCTCGCCGGCTATTGCCTCAGACAGTCAGGGCACCTTGCACGTAGCTTTTGAGGGAAAAGAACCGGATAAAAGTGTCGTGGATATTTTTTATTCTGGAAGCACTGATGGTGGAAAAACTTGGACGGCTCCAAAGGATGTCTCAGGCACTCCCGGTATGTCATCGCACCCTGACATAGCGGTGGAAAAAGGTGGTGGCATCGACGTGGTCTGGTCTGATACCACCTCCGGTGATACCACTCCTGATATTTATTTCTCTCGCTCAACTGATGGCGGCAAAACTTGGACCAAAGCGTTGGACATTTCCAATACACCAGGCGCGTCAACTGAGCCTTCATTAGCCACTGGTCGAAACGATTCGATTCATGTGCTCTGGAGCGATACGAGCAAAGGCGAAAAGAATAGAGATATTTATTACTGCTGTTCGCTAGATGGAGGAAAAACCTGGGCGAAGGATCCGCTTTTGCCAGCAGCCGACATTAGCAACACTCCAGGAAATTCAAGTGAACCTTCTATTGCCATCGGCCAAGATGGCACTGTTCACGCTGCATGGTTGGACGGCACTCCAGGCGAAACACATCCAGACATCTACTATGCCCAAAACTTGGACGGTTCGTGGGTCAACATGACTAATGTGAGCCATTCTGCTCGCGTATCCTCTCATCCATCATTGGCATGCGGATCCAAAGAAAAAGTATTTTTGACCTGGAGCGACAACTCAAGAAAAGAGAAGGCAGCCGATATCTGGTGCGCTGTCACTCACTCTGGCACACACTTTTTAAATTCACGGCCAATCAATGTCTCTAGCACGCCAGGCGTATCCAGCCAGCCGGCGATCGCGGCCGGCGAGATGGGTCGTCTTGCAATAACTTGGGCAGACACGTCTGGCGGCGGAAAAAATTCTCGCATTTTTGCTAGGGTGTCACTTGACGGTGGCAGCGACTTTACCACCGTGATGGATTTATCAAACGCGCCAGGTGAGTCAAAGCATTCAGATGTGACGATCGCAGGTTCTAAGATGTTCATTGTCTGGGAAGACGTGAAGGCTGAAGGCACCGAAAGCAAGATCAAGGTTACTTCAGTAGACATCAGGGTTATTCCAACTGGACCAGCCCAGGATGTCGATCCCACTCTACACATTCATCATTAATCGCCTTTCGAAAAGATTGCCTTAAAATCCAGCTGGGAATCTTGAGGTTTGTGGGTTCGCTGTTCGAAACAGAGTCCTCACGCAAAGGATAGTTATAGTGTTTCATCATCTGCTTACCCGTCATGAAGTAAATCTCTGGCGCATGCCGTTTGTATTGTCATTGGCTGCAACAGTTCTATTCGGAGCTACGGTGAGCATCGATTCGTTGAACGCGCAAGGCATACTTCACTTACCTGGGTGGATTTCAAACGGAGGTATTGATGATGCGCGCAGCATTCTAAGTTCTGAGATGGGAGCCGTCAGTACTGTTCTGGCACTGATTTTCTCAGTGGCCCTACTTGTGCTCTCCATGGTTGCGACGCTGTTCGGCTTTAGACTGCTTTATCGCTTTGTTCAAGATTGGGTGACGCAGGTAACTATCGGACTCTTTCTCGCTACTTTCATCTATATTTTGCTTGCCTATGTGGCTACGCGTTCTGACGATCACGTTGTTTTCATTCCTCAACTAACCTTACTAACGGCGTCATTATTGGTTGTGCTTAGTTTCGGTTTTTTAGTCTTTTACAGTCATCGCATTGCTGTTTCAATTCAGAATCCAGATATGATTGCGCGCATCGTGCTCGACATAGAAGCGGCATTGAAAAATCAACTTGAGTTCAAAAAAAACGCCATTCAAGCAATGCCTGCTAATCTCACTCCAATTAGAGAGGATGATCGGGTCGCCGGACTTATTCACAGTGCGCGAAGTGGCTACCTACAGGAGTTGGATCGCAAAGCAATACTTCAAGCAGCAGTCAGCATGAATGTGCAAATCGAGTTTTTATTTCGGCCGGGCCAATTTGTGCAACGCGGAGATTTGCTTGCGAAGGTTTATCCGTTCAGCACTTCTCATACTCTCCAATCATTAATCGAAAGAACTATTCGCATCGGCTCCCATCGGGTCTTAGCACAAGATCCCGAATTCGGTCTTTATCAGATCGTCGAGATCGGAATTCGTGCTTTAAGCCCTGCTGTGAATGACACTTTTACCGGAGTTGCTTGCATCGATTGTATTGGAGATGCGCTTCGTATTTTGCTTACTACAAGTCCACACGACGGTCTCTGGTACGATAATCTCGGCGAATTACGCATCCAAGAGCCGCAACTGAAGTTTGAGCGGTTGGTTAAAGTCGCATTCGAGCAAATCCGCCAGGCGTCAGTAGATACGCCCGCTGTGCTGATTCGCATCCTTAGTACGACGGAGCGCTTGGCAAAACTTTTGCGAACAGATTCGGAGCGGCAAGCAATGCTCGATCAAGCAGCTGCCGTTTGGGAAGCATCAGTAGCAGGAAATCTGGTTGCTCTCGACCGCGATGACATACAAGATGCCTGGGAAAAGGCCCGTGCGGCTCTCACAATTGGAATGACTAGAGACAGCGCATAAGTACCGCAATTCTTGATGCAAACCTGATGGAAAACTGATGCGATCTTGATAGTCGGAAAGCTATCATTCTGTTACCATGCATCAAAATAAAAAACAACTTGGTTCTCCCCTCGGCAAGAGAGTACTTGTCATTGACCAGTTACGTCTGGGTCGAAAAGTACTCCTCAACTGCCTTGAGCAGGATAACCATGAAGTGGTTTTTGCTGCGGATGATTCTGAAGCTCTACAAATGGCGGCAAGTCACGCACCAGATATAGTGCTTGTCGACGTCTATTCGGCGAACAAAAATCGCCTTGATGTTTGCAAGAAACTTCGAAGCTGGAGCAATGTGCCGATCATAGTTTTATCCTCAATCAAAGACGAAAAAGAGAAAATAAGGGCGTTGGACTTGGGTGCAGACTACTACGTAACAAAGCCCTTCGGTCAAGGTGAACTGTTAGCAAGAATGCGGGCTATTGCACGTCGAATGGAAAATAAACTGCCAGAGAAAAGCATTTTCACTTGCCAAAGTCTAAAGATAGATTTCGTCACCCGCAAAGTTATGCTGCATGCTGAGGAGATCGCTTTAACAGCGATCGAATATGATCTGCTGCGATATATGACTCGGCATGCTAATAAAGTGGTAACGCACGAGGAGCTGAGGAAACTCTGGCTGCCGAAGTATCTTCCAAAAAGCCATACGGTACGTGTCCATGTGGCTAATCTGCGCAAAAAGATCGAGAACCCACCGTCGACAGTTAAGTTTATCCAGACTGAAACACGAGTTGGGTACAGGTTTTTAACTAAGGAGAAACTTCCTTAGCCGGTGCTGTTTGCATTCCTTTCCATTCCATGCCCGTCACTTTTAGAGTACTCTTGCCGGCTTCGATGTTTATGTCTTCCCAAACGGCAAACATTTTGTCGCCAGCGATCGTCACATCCGGTCGGTCTGAAACACTTTGCGAGTGGGTTAAATCAAGCACAGTTGTAAATTCACTGCTGGATTCATTTGATATTCTTGCAAATATATCGGGGCGTTCTTCAGAGTTGCTCGTATCTTTCCAAACAATTGCAACGTTGCCCTTCTCACCCGCTGCGATCGCTGGCTTACTCGACACTCCGGTTGTATCGGATATGTTCAAAGGTTTTGTTGTGGCCAATTCTTCTTGTGTATGCCCGACGGCGCACCATATATCAGGTGCCTTCAGCTTCGTTGAATTGTCGCTCCAGGGCAGCACGACTTTGTTCTTGAAGCAGGCTACGGATGGATGGGATGAAACTCGGGGAGAATGACTCACATTAGTTGGGATGTTCCATGTACCTTCCAAATTCTGAGCATAGTAGATGTCTGGATGTGATTCGCCCGGCGTACCGTCTAGCCAGGTTGAATGTACAGTACCATCTGCGCCAACTGCAATGGCGGGTTGACTTGAAGAACCGATCGTATTGCTAATGTCGACGGCTGGGAAAAGCGGATCTTTCGCCCATGTTTTTCCTCCATCCGTCGAGCAACAGTAATAGATATCCTGGCTCTTTTTTCCTTTACTTGTATCGGTCCAAATTAAGTGAATTGAATTGTTCGGACCAGTGGCGATGGCAGGCTCTGTTGACGCGCCCGGTGTATTGGAGACGTCCAAGGCCTTAGTCCAGGTTTTACCCCCATCAATCGATCGAGAGAAATAAATATCCGGAGTTGTTTCTCCTGTTGTGGTATCAGTCCAGACGACGTCGATGCCACCACCTTTTTCAACGGCGATGTCCGGACGGCTTGAGTTGCCTGGAGTATCCGCGATGTCTTTTGGTGACGTCCACGTTTTGGCTCCATCGCTGCTTTCGGAATAGAAAATGTCAATAACTTTGTCTGATCGGCGTCGTTCGAAAACAACATGCAGATGATTTTTGGAATCGGAGGCAATGGCCGGCGCGTTCCCCGTGCCGATCACGTAAATATCGGGCGATTCATTTGAAGCTCCAGCTTTAGATGCTAAAAGAGTGACTAAGCAAATCGAAACTTCGATGCAAATATGTTTCACTATGAAAATCCGCGTTACCGAGTTGAGTCGTGTTAACCAGTCGAGTTGAGTAGGCTGAAAAATCTTGACAAAGTTGACTAGAAGCGTTGAATCAAGTCAAGCCCAAGGGTGAATTGAGATTGAGCATGTCCGTTATCGTATGGCTTCACCGAACTCAGCGATCGCTCATAACGGATTTCCGGTCTAAGTGTCAGGTAATCATTGAAACGATGAACCCAGCCTGCAGTCCAGCTCTCATACGTAGTACGATAACCTGTTCGCCACCCTTTATCATCAACGAGAATATCCAGGGGTCGAATGCAAAGATAGTCTTTATTCGTCAATTTTAGAGCTGTGTAATTGACGAATCCCCAAGCCTGCGAGATGCCGGGAAGAAGCCCTCCTGGCCCAGTGTTTGCGTTATATGCTCTGGGAGGCCCGTTATTGACTGTACCTCCTACTAGTGCGTCCTTAGAGAATAGAAAATAAGCTTCAGTCATAGTATGCAAGCGGCGATTGAATCTGTGCCCCCAAGTGAGGTTGAACTGTTGCAGGTTGTCGTGAGCCGGTATCTTCTGCGCAGACACGGTCTGTCCTGTCACCGTACTTAGAGCCGTTGCCATGTTCTGCACCGCGACGGTTTCTCTAGCAAGTCGAAATCTGCCATTATTGATACCATCTACGCCACCATAGAGAGAATCGTTGTTGCTTTTGGTCGTATATCGCAAATATGCCTCAGCGGTTGGGATAGCACCTGGAGCCCAAGGCGCCATGTCTGAGCCTGAGTGTATGCCGGCCTGAGCCATCCAACGATCACTGAGTTTCACGCTGGTTTGAATGCCGGTGTGCGTGTAGGCATCAACAGTGAACATAACCGAATGGGTCCAAAGATAATTATCTGGTGATAACTGCGCCTCGATATCCGGCGGCGAAATGTACCGACCAAACCGTACCATCATTCCCTGCTTTACTTTAGGAATGTATATCTGACCGTAAAGCTCTACGGGATCGAAGCCATATAATTTGTTGTTGTTTAGTAGCTCGGTGCTGGCTGGTTGCCATGATTGTGCAGTTGTCCATCGATAATCAATGCCGTAAAGATTGGTAAGGCGAAATCCCCAGTCCATATGCTCAGTCTGCACCGTATCCGGAGTGCGCTCGATGCGCAGAATTAATTGCTCCATTTCCAGACGGTTAGGCACGATCGCATACGATAACGGAATGTTCGAATTTTTAGAGGTGCTATAGCCTCCCCCCGGATTACCCCACCCATAAATTTTTATGCGCTGCCTCTTAAGTACTGGACATGCTTTGTAAATCACCGACTCCAGTTTCCAGACTGGATCAGTATCTGGAGCGCCTATGAGTGGTTGACCTACCCACTCCGTGCCGGGAAATACTGGATCTAGTGGCGCTGGCAATCCACGCCTTAGCTCTCCCTCCGGAGCATATGGAGTGGCGGTTTGCCATGTCGGTATCTTCTTTGGAATTCGAATTGGTGTCAGCCGAGAATCGCCAGGAATTCCTGGCTGGGTCAGCTTAGGTGGGTTGTTAGAATTAGACGCGGCAGCACTCGACGCATCTGCTAGCGAGCCAGATGTCTGCTGAGGCGCGATCGAGTCTGTCGATGCTTGTGATACCATCGCTGGTGAAATAGACGCGACTTGTAAACCGCCGTTTGAGTCTTTTGAGCTTAGCGCAGGCGCCGACACCACTGACGGTGGTATCGGAGTTACGCTGCTGGAACTGTTCAGATTGCCATTTGCCAAAACAGTTGGTGCAAGCTGTGGAGTTTGCTTCTGCAAAACCGCGATAGAATTAGTGTTCAACGCCAGTGAACGAGAAATCTTTTTTTCAGTTACGAGTTGTCGGCCATTTTTACACTCGTGCAAACTTAGTATTACGGGCGGATCACTTGACACCGCCGGTGTTGGCACCGATGCCAGCACCGCCTGCGTTGAATCGAGGGTCGTGTCGGCATTGCTTGACTGACTATAAGCCAAAGTTCGCGATTGAAGAGCAAAAAGTAGGCATAGAGGGATAATCGCTAACCAGGGATATTTCATCCAAACTCCTGTAGCCCAATGAGTTATGTACCTGATAGGCTCCAGAGACTATATCAGCTCTTATAAATTGAGCGGTATCAAGATACTTTCAAGATTGACACAGCCATCATCGTAAAGATGGCGTCCACCTGGCTTTCCCCTTCTAGTAGAAGAGTGTTCGACAACTGTTCTTAGTACATTCTTGCATGTGAAAGAGTGGTATTTTGCACTGCAGAAGCCAAGGTAGTAGAATTCCGTTCAGTGCATAAGGAGTGGTGTATGGTCAAAACTAGGAGCATTTTTTCAGTGGCAGCAATGACAATTCAACTGTCGCTGAGCCAATCCCCCATGCTCGCTGATGATTTGACTATTTCAATGAATCCAGCTAACTTCAGCAATTCATCTTCCGACCAGAACGACCAGAACGTCCCTAACAAAAAATCTTCGCGATCTTCAAGTCTGCCAATGAAAGTCGTCGGAGTTGTTTCTGGATTTGTTATTGGAACACCGGTGTGCGCCGTTCGCAAACCGATTGCTGAAGAGAAATATGGTGTTAATCAGATGGTCAATGACGATCCTAAAGGGCGTCATCTTTTTCCGTTTGCTGTGTTTTGGGCTCCCTTTGCACTAATTACCGGTGTTTTGGAAGCACCATTTAGTGCCGCTAAGATCAGTTGTCAGAACTATGACAACCCATTCAGTAAGGAGCAGTTCGGACTTATTGACTCGGTCAAAAAGCAGCCTCAAGAAGGTCAGCAGGGCGCGCAGCAAGATGTGCAACAACCGCTTGAGCGCATCCCCGTTATCGAACAACGCTTTGATCAAAACAAGTAACACTTTCAGGAAGTAGAACATCGAGGAAAGTCTTTCCAGGCATATACAGTCTGGCACCATTGTTCAGCGCACTTTTCAGTTCTGCTCTGTTCTTTCTTCAGGTAATTTGGTTTTGTTGACATCGGTGGTCGATTTCAATGGTGTTGCTGCTGGCACAGGGGAGGAGCGCTCGATTCTTGTTCGTCTTTCTTTCTTGGGATGCTTTTTCGGTGATTTCTTCCAAGTATGCCACCTTGAATGTCCCTGTAATTGCGTATTCGAGAATACCGGAGTCGGACATCCGGAGCATGGAATTTGGGATAAGCCGAAACAGGCAATGAATAGCATCAAATAGATTTGAATAATCATTTTCCTATTCCAGTTTCTGTGATCAACTTGCGTCCTACTACTAAGGTGCCACTTTAGGGGTCAAGAGAACGTCAAAAAAGGCATTCTGTCGTCAATAAAACGTCAAATTGTGCAGGATTCTTTTACCAGTCGAGACTTTTGCATTAACGCGAAAATTACGCTTATTGAACTAAGGCTACCTAAAGGCTGTGGCGGTCACTAATGATCCAACCGTTGGAACGATCCGACCTAGGTTCGAAAAATGCTCTGTTTTGTGTGACTTGCTGAACATGACTGTTGGCTGACTTGGTTGAAGAGTCATAAAGACCCCATGGATCTCCGTTAATCTCATAGGGATGGGACTTGTGAATGAAAACGTACCAAAGGAACGTTGCTAACAACAAGATTTCACACGCAACTACTATGAGAGATACCATAGCCCTGACCTCACGACTCATTAATATTTAGTTTGGGAATAACCTTCAAATACAATATTATCACCGCATGCGGTGCTGACTTACAGTTAACGACATTCTTGAGGGGATCTTGACTTTGACTGAGCTTAAAACGATTCGCTCCGAATCCATTTCACTGTATTTAGTGCCTTCTAAATTGTGATTGGATGCTGCTGTACGGGTTGTTGGGCCACGAAATCTCTGCAGAGAGTCCCGCTACAAACTTGACACTTTCTGATGAACGCATCCAGGACTGGATGCGTCCATAGACTTATGTACGCTCGGACAGCCAGTATCGAACATTGGTCACGACAACATCGCGTCTGGATAAGAATGCGAATTTTAGAATGAGGCCCGTATTGCCATGGAGGAACTTGTGCCACCATTTAGCTGCCACAAACTCGCCGACGATTACTGTAATTATTTGTTCGGGGTTAACACTGTGCAGCTCGTCCAAATACTCCATAATTGGCTGTAAAAGTGAGCGAAACGGTGACTTGACAATGACAAAGGGAATGTCAGGGGCGTAACGGTTCCAATCAGCCTCAAAAGCACCTGTCCACGTTGGCTCTATCTCTACGTACAACGCTTCGCACTGAGAGCTAATGGAGCGTGCATAATTTAGAGATTTCAGCGTGCCCCTGTGCATACCGTACACAAGCACCACAACTTTTGTCTGTACTGGTGCGGGGATGTGCAGCGGGTCGATGGTGAGCTGCGCCCTAACATTTTTATAGTGCCCAGCGATCTTGTGAAACATGAAAAGTAAAGAGGCCATCATGACAAGAACGAACCAAGCGCCATCAAAGAACTTCTCAGCGATAATGTCGAGCAGCACCACAAAAGTAAAGAGCGCACCTAAGCCATTTACAATCAGCTTGCGAATTCTTGCCTTTTCTTTCGATATAAACCAGTGTTTAACCATCCCGCATTGAGACAGAGTGAAGGCAAGAAAGACGCCGACTGTGAAAAATGGAATCAGCAGATCGACGCTTCCTTTCTTTAAAATTATAAAGATGGACGAGAAAATGCCTAGTATCAAAATTCCATTGTCAAATGCCAGTCTGTCGCCGAGGTTGGCTAATTGCCTGGGCATGAAGCCATCACGCGCAAGTATAGAAGTGACGCGAGGAAAATCCGCGAAGCTAGTTTGTGCTGCAACCAAGAGAATCAGAGCGGTGCTTACTTGGGTAATGTTGTAGGCGAGGCTGGAGAAACCTGACTTACCGAAGATCGTTCCTGAGAGTTGATCGATCACAGCTGGTGCACTGTTTCCATGCAATTCCCAATAAACTATGTGGAATTTGACCATGAGAAAAGAGACGCCCAAAAAAATGGATCCCAAAATAACGGCCATCCAAACCAGTGTTATAGCCGCATTTTTAGATTTTGGCTGCATAAAAGCAGGAATGCCGTTGCTAACGCATTCGACTCCTGTCAAAGCAGAACAACCTGTGGCAAACGCCCTCAATAATATTGCTATGCCAACTACCGCGAATGGTGCTGGTGCAATTGTTTGAACATCCGGAACTGTTTGATTGGCATATTCTAGATGGAAATTCCAGCCCAGATGATCGCCGAAAAGACCAATAACCATCATTAAGTAGCACATCCCAATGAAAACATAAACTGGAACTGCAAATAGCCGACCTGGATCTCGCAAACCACGCAAGTTTAGAATCGTCATCAATACAATGGCGGTGATGCAATAAGCGACCATGTGATCGCCAATATGAAGAGCGCCTAGAATCGGGACGTCTCTCAAGTTTTGCATCCCGCAGGCAATTGAAACTGACACGCATAACACATAATCAATTAAGAGAGCTGAAGCAGCAACCAAACCTAAGTTGGTGCCCAAATTGTCTTTGGTGACGATATAGGACCCGCCACCATTTGGATAAGCGAACACTGTCTGCCAGTAGGAAATGGCTACCATGACCAAGACCGCGACAATAAGCCACGTAATAGTCATAGTCGACGATGAATAGACTTTCGCATGTTGAGGTGCCCAAAAACCGGCCATACACAGAGCAAGAAGAATCTGTTGACCGCCATATGCGACTGATGAGATCGCATCTGAACAAAAAATCGGAAGTGCCAATAATTTGGGCAGCAACGTACTTTCTTGATTTTCAGTTGGGATAGGCTTACCCCAGATCAACTCGTGAATAGTTTGTAAATTCATTCCAGATCTCACTAATGGACTGATTAAACTTACCATCTTTATATTGGTCATGTGCGCCCTCGCAGTCATCCTGAAAACGAGCTCTCGTGCGTTGCGCGTTACAGGCTAAAAGAGGACATTCCTTGATACAATCTTGATATTGAGCTGCTCGTGCTTTGTGATCAGGTAACAGCGTCCTCAGCGATATAGCGTTGACCGATCGCGAATTAAATCCAAATGTTCGTGTGGTGATAAGAATGTTCGATCAGAAAATGGCTAAAAAGATCGAGAAAAATCTTGGCATTCATGGTGCGTACAGTTCATCAGCTCGCTTAGAGGGTTATGATGACGAATGCCCCCTTACCCGACTTTTGCCGTTCAGATCTTTGAAACACTAAATGTGGTGTCACTTAGCTGTCTTTGGCGAATTAAATTGCCGGACTTGAAGCCAGAATGCGAGCTAATATTCCGCGATAAGTGAAGAACAATACATGGAAGCTAAGTGGGTCAATCCTGTCAGTTCTGTTATTGGCATCAGTTACTTCGCCACCACCTCTCGACAAATATTCCCATCCAACAAGTAACTTGCCAACAGTTTTGTTATAGTCATGAGCAATTTTGTGTCCAATAACTGTAGTTTCACTCCTTTCAAATCATGTTAGCGATCTCATTGGAAATTACCGCCGTTTTGCTGCTAATTCTATTTGGCGGCGTTTTGAGAATGCTTGAAAGCGCTCTTGTTTCAGCTAGGCGCACTCGCCTTCAGCAATTGGCACATGACGGCAACAACGGGGCAACGGCGGCCCTTGAACTGTTGGCCGCTCCAGAGCACTGTTGCACGACCGTGCAAATGTGGATCACAGCAATCTGTGTTCTGGCTGGTGCAATTGGTGGAGCAACCATCGTCGATGAGCTGGTGGCGCTAAAGGGGTTCTTCTATGAACCGTATGCAGAGGCTCTCATCGTAACTCTTGTGGTTGTGTTGATCACATTCCTCAGTGTTGTGTTGGGTGAGCTTCTGCCACAGAAGCTGGCATTGAGCAATCCCGAGGGCACAGTGTGCGCGCTTGCTGTTCCAATGCGTGCGCTTATGCGCATCAGTAATCCTACCGTTAAGTTGTTGGAGATATGGGCAGGTTCGATTTTGAGCCGTTTTGGTGTCAAGCAGCCAAAAGGGCGTCTAGCAGAGGAGGAGATAGAGGCGCTGGTTGAAGAAGGCAGTCAGAAAGACGCTTTGTATGAATCTGAAAAGACGATGCTGTGCAGGATCTTACGGCTCGACGGCATTCGAATCAGCTCGGTTATGACGCCCTTATCGGAATTAGTCTGGCTTGATGCTCGTGAGACGCCAGAGAACCTGATACAAAAAATTGAAAAACACGGTCATACTCGCTATGTGGTTGGCGATGGTGGACTAGATGGAGTGTTGGGCGTGGTTAACGGCAGAGATCTGTTGTTGCAGTTGCGGCGCTCAAACACACTCGATTTGAATGCTTCACTCTATTATCCTTTGATAGTGCCGCAGAACAAAACTGCCCTGGACGTTCTTGAGCATTTCAAACAATCAAGAGTGCATGTGGCATTCGTTATGGATGAATATGGGTGTTTGCGTGGACTCGTCACCATGAGTGACATCATGGAGGCCATTGTCGGCGACTTGACTGAAGTTGGAGAATCTGAAAGTTGGCGAGTGGATAATCGCGAAGACGGCGAGTGGCTTTTCGACGCAAGTACACCAATCGCCCAATTCAAAAATATTGTTCAACAAAAAACAAAATTTCCGGGAGAGGAGAGAGCTTCCTATCGCACGCTGGGCGGTTTTGTTCTCGACTATCTCGAGCACTTTCCTGCTGTAGCTGAACATTTCGAATGCGCCGGGCTGCGGTTCGAAATCTTAGAAATGGATAGCAATCGTATCAACAAAATTCTGGTTGCACGTACCGCGAAAAGTGAGTTAAACAACTAGCTTGCTAGTCGCTTCGTCCAATCGAACGATGCTTCTTGCGCTATGTTGTAGATCTGGCACAGCGGCAAACCGTCTATAAGTTGTTCAGCAGCCGCTGTAAGAAACGCACTGAGCAGGTCGAAGAAGAAGGATAAGAGACTTAGGGCATTCGGCATCGTACTTGCCAGATCGAACACGTCTTTAAAGGCTGAATGAAAAAACTCACCACCAGGCAATTCGTTCACTGCTGGTTGGCCAACACATTCTGTTCCTGTGATTTCGGCGACAGGAAGTTGGGAACAGCCAACGCTATCTGCAGCCGTTGCGTAGCCGAAACCGGTTGCACCGGCCGGTTCTAGAGCATGGCCAATCTCCATGACGTTCTCGAAGAGCTTGCTGCCACCGTCTGCTCCATCGCCGCTTGAGCTGCTTCCGCCGCCTGAACTATGAAACTCTTGTGGTCTGTAATAAAGTGACATTGCTCTTAACCAAGCTAGAATCTTTTATGGCACAAGTATACGCAAATTGATGCGCTTGAAAAGGGGGAATGCCCGCACTGGGGCGCGATTTGACACATTCTTGACAGTCAGAGTCAATTGTTTGTTCCTTTCTTGACTGATGCCAACTGTTTCCAGTCGCGACGTAGTGTGGCGACGTCCAGATTCCATGCCTCTTCAAAAAGAAGACCCGGCAACAGAATCAATAACACCAGATCCGGTGTCATGGAGCAATAATATTCGCCTAGCTCTCTGCGCTAGCTGGTTCCGTGGAACTTGAGAACCGACTATTTTTAAAGAATTAAAGCAGGCCGTTTCCCTTTATGTACAAGACATTCCCGTTTTCTTGCCCCCAGTCACTGTTGTCGACTAGCGTTACGGAATATACTGATAACTCATTATGGGAGTAGGACTTGGCATCGGGAAGAGTCTTTTATGTTGAGCGTCGCAGCAAGCAATTTTTGCTGCTTATTCGCGTGCTTTTGAAGGAATTTCGTGGTTTCTTCATCATCTTCATTTGTTCGATTACTATTTCGGCGCTTCTTTTCTATTCGTTCTATCCGCGTAGTGAAATGTCGCACAACCATCTCAGTCTAACGCAAACGATATATTACGTTTGGTTGATGATGTTTTTCGAAAGTCCGCTCACTTATGTGGATGATTGGAGAATATCACCGCTCTTTTTCCTGTTGCCCTTGTTGGGTTTAGTGACTATCGCCGAAGGCGTCGTGCACCTTGGTAATCTTTTGTTTCAGCACCAACGATACTCTGGGGAGTGGCAAAAAATGATCGCGTCGACGTTTGAGAATCATATTGTGGTTTGCGGATTGGGCAACGTCGGTGTGCGTGTTGTGCAGCATTTGAGGCGGTTCGACGAGCTGGTCACTGTGATCGAACAGAATGCGGAAAGCCGTTTTGTCAACGAAGTGGCCGGCATTGATGTTCCGGTGCTGATGGGCGATGCGCGCGACTCGCAAATGTTGCTGGTGGCAAAGATAGATAAGGCGAAGGCAATCATCGCCGTCACTGACAATGACCTAGTTAATTTAGAAGCTGTTCTGACTGCTCGCGAATTGAACCCAAACATTCGAGTAGTAATTAGAATGTTTGACCAGAAAATGGCTAAGAAGATCGAGAAGAGTCTTGGTATTCATGGAGCCTATAGCTCGTCGGCTCGATCGGCGAGACTGTTTGCTCAGGCGGCTATCAGTGGAGACATTGTCGACTCATTCGAGTTTGGGGGCACCATTATCAATGCCATTCAATTGATAGTCGAAGCAAACACCGCCTTAGTCGGACAATCAGTCGATGACATTCGGCGCCAACACGAAGTAACCGTACTTTTGCACGAAAAAGCTGACGGTGAAGTCGACTGGAACCCTTCACCTAGCAACATTCTGGGTGTTGGCGACAAACTGTTGATTATGACTGACAGGCTCGGACTGAAACGATTAGAGCCGTCGACACGTAAGTTGTCTTTGCCACACAAAGGTCACGACTAGCGCGCAACTAAATCTTCAAGAACATTTTGATCAACAACTGAAACAACGCCAGCGCAATTATCACAGTGGCCGTAATTGGAGTCGCGAGTTGATGGACTTTCTTGCAACCAATTATGTTTAAGTACACAGAATAACCGATTGCCAGAAACCCGCCAATTGCAAAGCTTGCCACCGATATCCAAGCAAACAATAGTGTTGCTTTGCTAAAAGCGAGAACACGCAAAGTGCTTTCGTAATTTCCTTTGCCACCAAATGCCTTCAGTGCAAAGTTTACGATGATTGCGCCCAAATAGACGAACGCCAAACTGCTTGCAAATGTTTGGAAGAACACTATCGGATTGAGGTGTCCGATCGCTTCAAACAAACCGTATATTGACGCTGATATAACAAGAAAAATAGTTGGCTCAGTGAGCCCGCCTTCGGTGTGCATCTGATCAAAAAATTCGACTGGATTTGATAGAACATGTTTCGCCTGATGCGCAAAATACTGCAACAGCCCCGATGCTTCCGGCGAGAACATCGTTTTTTTGGTCTTGTTCAAATGTCGAGCTACAGCCGACGTTCTGCCTGGTGCAGCAGTTGCATCGACCGATTCGTCTTTATCCACTTCATCGTCATAATCAGCCGAATTTTCAGGCTCGTGTTTACCTTGGTCGGGATGCATTGGGATAACCTTGTTGCCAGTGTTGCCTGAAACCTTGTGCGAACTTATTTAGTCTACATCAGTCGATTTATTGCGCTAGCGCGCCTGGCATTCAGAGCAAAGCCCAAAAATCTCTAAAACGTGGGAACGAGTGCTGAATCCATACTTAGCCTTGATAGCGTCTTCGAGGTCATGTACCAGGCATTGGTCAAGGTGCACACTGCTGCCGCATTTGTCGCAAAAGAGGTGGTGATGATGTTCTCCAGGCTTGACGACTTCGTATCGTCGTTCGCCGTCGCCAAGGTCGACAGCTTGCACCAGACCCTGTCCTACCAGCGCTTCAAGCGAGCGGTAAACGGTGGTCAGTCCAGGTGCTCTGTCATCGTCAGTGCGCAGGCGGCTATGGATGTCCTGGGCACTGGTCAACTCATGTGACCGACCCAAAATTTCCAAAACTTTTTTCGCGCCTTTCGTCAATCGATCGTTGATCATTCTTCGACTTCGAATTCAACCTTAATCTTCTTGGCAGATTCTACCGGTTTTCCGTTCACTGTGGCCGGTTTGAACTTCCAACGTTGTAGCGTGCTGACGGCGATTTCGTCAACCTCTGCGCTTCCTGTCGATGATAATAATTTGACGGAGCTGTTGCCATCCTGCTTGATGATAAAGCGAGCCAGGCAGCACGACTTGAAGCACTGTTCGTGCAATTCAGCCGGAATTTCGGGCCTAGGGGCATTCACAATCTGGGCGTCACGGTAGTAAGACGACTCTTCTGTGCCGATTTTGAGCATGGGACCAGCCACTGCTGTCTGGACGCCAAGCCCTACGACCGCAATCCCTGTAAATATCAGCTTTTGCCCAATCGAACGCATAAACTAGCTAGTTCCTTGTGATAATGGTTTTCATTCTACCTCTAAGGACGAAGTTCGTGGGGCAATTGTTCTCGATGCCAAGATTAGATGTCAAATAAACTGACTCTTCTGGTGGAAGTTGATTCTGCCGCTCCTAGTGCCCGATGTTAACGAATGCGAAACAGATCCAGCCGCTCGAGGTCAAGATGCTAGACTATATCTCTGCGCGCGGTTAGCTCAATGGTGGAGCACCTCGTTTACACCGAGGGGGTTAGGAGTTCGAGTCTCTTACCGCGCAAGACTTTCCGGGATCGCGATTAGTTCGCCCTTACCATGCCCTTACTTCGACAGAGACATGTGGCTACGAACCATGAGGTCGGGAGTTCGAATCTCTCCAGGCACGCATCTTTCAACAATTTACTGACCGCTCCCTACCCTATCCCTACCCTTGTGAAAGTTAAGGTTAGGTTTCAGCTGAATAATTGCACTTGCAACGCGTTGCACTGAGTGTGGTGCCTCGTGCCCGTTGCTGTTCAACTTCACGTCTCACCGCCGCCACAAACTTTGCACGGAATGCCACCGCGCTTGTGCGCTTCTTTTCGAGTCATGTTGATGCAATTTACTGTGCAGCGCTTGGCCCAGATACAATGCGGATCGTGGAATTTATGATTCTGAACATTGAATACCACTGTGTCAGTGCCCTTTTCGAATGATATGGCAGGAACAGGAGATATTAGTAAACCGACAACCAAACAGACTGATAGTAGTTTCTTCAGCACTGGTGCGCCTTTGATGGAGTAAGCGATTACAACGTGATTGGCATCAACCGCAGTTCTTCTTGATTCTTGCACTGTAGCCCCTCATCGCGTTATCGCTCGCTTGAACATGCCCTGTCTCCAAGCGATTTAATCAGCTTTGCCAGCAGTGGCGGATTTTCAAGCTCGATATCAAAGCAGGAGACTGTGCCCGGCGAACGTAACGTCCACCGAAAATATCTCGGCAATTTTCACCATTGTTAGCAGACTGGGATTCTGCATCCCTCGTTCTAACTGCGATACATAAGCTCGGTCGCATTCGAGTTCGCCAGCCAAATCATCCTGAGTCCAATTATTCGTCTCACGAAGCTCTCGGAGGCGGGTTGCAAACTTTTCGACTGGTGTTGCTTGCTTCTTCACAAGCTACATTTAATCCGGCGAAAGGTATAACTTCCAGAAGGGATACCTTCCGATTGTTTTGCATTCTAAGTAAACATCCACACTTTGACTGAATTTAGGAATCTGCCCAAGTGGGAACGACTATTGATATCAGTAAGGTCCAAAGCTACTTACTCGTCCGAATTTAGAAAGGTTTTCAATGTCTGAACTAAAGAAGTGTCCCTTTTGTGCAGAAGAAATAAATGCAGAAGCTCTCAAATGTAAGTATTGCAGCTCTGATTTAAGCGCAAAGCTTGCCACCAAAAAAGCTACCAGTAAAAACAGCTGCTTTCCAAAATTGCGCGGAGCTGCTGTTGTCGGCATAATTCTGATGTGGATAGTGATATCGATGAAGGCTGTGAAGGATGATCCTGTGCAAATTCAGACTACTAATATGGAGTCAGCTCAGACCAAGAAAGGTAGGTCAAAACCAACCATCATTACGGGCCATGGACAACGCGCAACGAAGAAGTTCTTTCTTCAGAGCGGTCTTGCCGTCATCGATTACTCTATAAAAAACAATATTGATTCAGGCCCCAGTAACTTTATGATTGACCTTCTAGACAGCGATGGACAGCAGATAGATCTTGTCGAAAACGAAATCGTTAAGAATACTAATGGCTCAAAAGCTGTCCAGATTCCACAGGATGGCTCCTATCTTTGTAGCATTAAATCAAACGGAACGTGGACGCTTAAAATCAATCAACCTTAAACGCCTGCGCATCTTCACTGGTTGCACTTACTCAGCAAGGTCCAAATATAGGTTTTCAATGACTGAACTAAAGAAGTGTCCCTTTTGTGCAGAAGACATTCAATTCGAAGCTATCAAATGTAAGTATTGCAGCTCTGATTTAAGCGCAAAGCCTGCTACCAAAGAAGCCACCATTAAAACGGACGTAATGAAACCGGCACCAGTAAAAGCAGGAGCTGCGAGCACCAAGATATACACACCAAGCAATTTTGAAAAGTTGGTGTTTGTCGCTCTTTGCATTTTTGCCTGGTCCATAATTTCTCACTTAGGAGATAGACCCAATGCACAAAATAAGGAGCCGGTGATTGAACAACAGAACGCTGCTCAGCAGGCTGCCCAACAAGAATCTGTTAGACAGTCCACTGAAGATGCCGCGAATGAAAAGAGACAGCAACAGGTCGAAAAGAAACTAGCCGAGGATGCACTATTGGTTTTACTTTGGAGCAATACAAGAAACGTCTGGCGTTATTACATGACAAACCACCAACCAGGTTAAAACCAATGGAGTCTGAAGGTGAATTTATGAAAACTGCTAAATTCTCTTGCCACCTTGAAGATAGCGCAGGTGGAATCACAGGTGAATACTACAAGAATAACAAACAGCTCAAGCACCTGGTTGTGGCTGTGTCAGGTCAGGATGTCCATTGCAGTAAGGCAGTGCTGGTAGCGATTATCATGTCGGCTAAGAGTGATGTGGCGGCGACTAAAAGAATTCTCGATAAGCTTACCCCAGGCATTCGGGATTTCAAAAATACCACCATCGAAGAAGGAGGCAAGCAGTACAGCATCATTGTAATTCCTGGCGTCGCCGGCTGTATGTTTTCAATCAATGATGCACACGCAGCTAATGAGCCTCCAAACGATCCCTCCAATCCGTATCTAGAGCCTAGCTTTGGAGTTACCTTCAATACTTTCAAGAGTGCCTACAATAAGAGAGTCGAAAAACTAGATCGTTCTGTCAAGATCACAGCTCCCGACAAGGACGTACTCACCAGTAACGGCGCAATTTTTGAGTTCACCAGCAAAACTATTAAGCCAGCAACTGATTTGTACATTGATCTCGGCCCTAACAAACAAGTTACACACATCGATGTGGAAGGGAATTTGAAAGAAGCGCGCCATTTTTGGGCTTGTGTGGAATCCTCCATCGGAGCGATAAATCCTAGAATGAACAACTCTGTAGTGCAAGTTGCTCTCAAAAGATTAGGAAGACGGAATAATATTGAGCTTCCGAAAGGACAAGCCGACTTCGCGTACAGGGGCATCATGTATGGCTACTCTCCCCCGACAAAGGATTCACCTGGATGTGCGCTCGACATGCGGCCGGATCGGCCCTGACGCAGTTGTTCAACCGGTCGACGTTCATGCAACGAGATTCGATGCACATTGCTGACAATATCCAAGTTATTTCAGACCAAGATCTATCGACGTACAAACATTGAACTGGTTGTAGAATACGGCGTCGCTGTTCGCGACTGCTCGCAAAGTATTTCCAGCGCTCTAGTAATTGCCGTACCGACAGCCAGCCGATCATTCTTGCGATATTCGTCCAAGGTGATCAAGCGAAGACTCAGCAAGCCATCCATCAGGGGCAGCGTTACTGGCACCCCTGGTGCCACCAGTAAGACACCTTTCCTTTTACGCTCTCTGTGCGAGCGCATATAAACTGTCGATGACTGTCGTTTCGGTGGACGCCCTCGCCGCTTCTTTGGTGATGCCTTACTCGCAGCTTGTTTCGTTGACGGGATTGTTGTTTCAGGTTGAGTCCACTCGATCAAATTCGGTGGCGCGAAAACATCTCGCTGTCTACACTCGACCAGATCATCAAAGGCTCGTTGTCGGAAACGTCTCTCGAACAACTTATCCAGTCGATCTAACGCATCTAGTTTGCGTGTGCCCACCTTGGGACTCATGGCCGCATCATAGAGTTCGTCTTTGATTCTGTCAGTGCCTTCTGTCAAACCAAGCGCATAAGCCTGTTTTGCTTCAGGGCAGCGTGTTAGAAATCGCTTGAAGGCGTTGAAATCTAAGCCGAATTGCCGGGCAATTTTTCTGACGCCGATGCCTCTTGCCGCAAGAGTTTGAATGACTGCAAACGTTGCTGGCGACTCAAGCACTACATCATAGCCATCTGCTCTCATACAATTTCACGCAGACCGTGCTGTGTAACGTGTTCCAATAGTGATTGAACAGCTTGACCAACTTGCTTGCGCGTTGCCGGAAGCTTGAGAAAACCCAGCGAACGCAACGCCTTGGCATGATGGATCGTGATTGGAACTGGCACTAATCCACGGATGCCTGCTTTGCGCCGCTCTCGCCATTGCCTTACACGCTCAGTGCTTTTGGTCATGTTTTGCTCCATCCAGTTTCCAGCTCCATTATGCTTGCGTAATAGTGCCTATGCAACACGTTTCTATAGTACGAATGCCAACAATGTTTTGGTCACTATTGTAGAAGCACTGAACAATTTCGTTGTACTTATGGACGACACTCTGACCCTGATACCAATAATCGAAGTGTCCGTTTGACGAATAACCAAGTTGTCTCCGCCTTTGTCGTGCCCATCTTGAGCACAGAGAGGGCACTGGGTAACAAAATTCGAGCCCGCTCTCTTCATGGATCACTGAAGCCGGATTACGAGGTGATTGCGTGAGGTGTTCAAGCTGCGTTTTAAAATCATGTGGAAGTCCTTCTATCTAACCCCACAGTGAAGTGTTTTGCTCGCTAATCGCTGGCAAAATCAAAGTGATGTCGCCTCGTAGATGGTGCTTAATCAAGAGCGGCTTTAGCGAAGGAATGCTACGAGCGATCCATCCGTTTTTATCAAAATCCCATCGATTATATCGATCCGTTCTGTTGACCAGACATTCCATGTAGAGTCGAATTAAAAATATGGGGCAGACGAGGGGATTCTCTAAAGTAGCCCCTATTAAATCTCCGCCTGTGGCGCTTTAGTAGCCCAGGACTGCCAACTGGAGCTAATTACAAACTGGCAGGACATGCCATGACATGACACGCTTTGTTGGTCGACCGGAACAAAAACCGGAACAAATTGCAATACCGTATTTGGTGGCGGTATTTACGGAGATGGTTCGACTTTTTTGACTTCGTCGGTCTCAAGCATTTCTGGTTCGGCTTCAGGCGTCGGTTCCGGTTTGCCCTCAAGCTTCCGTATCTTCTTTTCAAGAGCTTGGATTTTCAGATTTGTTCTCAATACACCTGGAGCGAAATCATCCTTCAGCACTGGGATTCCGAACCAAATAGCTAAAATCAGCAGGAAGATGGCTCCTCCGCCCACAGCACGGAGTTTTCCTTGCTCTGAATCAAGCGATTTATCAATCATCAAGGTGCCAGGCAGGAGAAAGCTGACCAGTCCGATACCGAACGCGAGAAATAGACCGGCCGTGGATAGCTGTACATAGGTCAAGTCTTTTACAAAAAATATTAGAGCGAATCCAGCCACAGTGAAGATCATGCCAGTAGTCCAGGCTACACCCTGTCCAATTAGGGTGGTTGGATTGATGGTTATCACTTCCTGTTTGACTTGGTCGTAAAAGGCGCCAAAGCCTTTTACGGTGGTGTCGGGCGTGGCTGTGACTGGACTTTGGCTGGTAGGATCGTCGTCGGACGGTCGGTCGGGCATTGCTTATAACCAATAAAAAAGGAGGTGGTGTTTGACCAGCTCCTTAATTTACTCGTTTTTCGGTTTGATCTCTAGGATGCCATTCCCGCAAAAACCGGCTCTTTTTCCCGGACAGCCCCGTTATCACCCTCTTTGCGAAGGATTATCTCAAAGCCCGCTTTGCGCTCGCGCTCAAGATAACTCAACACTTGAACCGACATACGGAGTACATCCACCGTGGACGTTAAACCTAAGTCGGATCGAAGCTGATCGAGCCTGGCGACGGTTTCCGGAGTGAATTCTACAGTTATTCTCTTGTTTTTCATGACAGTGCCCTACAGTGGCTGGTTTTACTATTTTGGACGGTGGCGACGCGGATTGGTATGGGGTAAACACGAAATGTGGCTTAAATTGCAACAAAATGAGACCTTTTGATGCATTTTGTATGATTATGCGTGTGAGAAATACACATTTAGCGCGTAGAAAGTGTGCAATTTTAGCATATCACATCCCGAAACACTAATTAATTGGTCGTCTCAGTAAGTTAGACGTCAGGTCTAGCCAAAAAGTTCAATTTGATTCAGAATGCAACAGCTCTCAGCCGGGGCGGGCAGTCGGCAGAAGCTCTCAACTGCGTATATATGGTGAGCTCGTCCTCATCCGAGGGTGGTGCTCGTCAAATATGGCATCAACCTGTTTCGGCTGCGTGATTGCAGCGTCGACGATATAGTTAAAATCCCGATTTTAATTCGCAGAACGCTACCCTCGCGGAAAAACCATCACGCAGCTTGCAAGCTTTCCCACGAGCGAAACAATGTGTTATCGAGTTCAACTAAGCAATCGATGCACATTCGCTGGTTCTCGGAGGATTGTTGGTGAACGCAAGTAGAGACG
This sequence comes from Candidatus Melainabacteria bacterium, assembly GCA_003151275.1. Next base: position 5,247 of record PLXC01000176.1, on the reverse strand, counting down.
TGTACTTTGTAAATCCACACTTAGAGAATTTAGCGAATTTGCGAATTTACCATCAGTAGTGTGTTTCATGCGCGAATTCGTTGCGAACCTGGTGCGAATTTACTTTTCATTCGCGGGCAGTGAAAAGCCATTTGTGAGGCGCCAGTAGGCACTTGGTTTTCCAGTACTCTTTTGATCTTGACGTTGAGTCACAGCGCCACTTGCTTGGAGTTCAGCAAGCAGAGTCCTCAGCTTATCCGCCTTCAAATGTCCAGAAAAGTGCTGGTGCAAGGCTGTTTGCGTCTTTTCTCCATCTCCTAGAAACGACAAGATCTTCCGCCTCTCTGGATCATCCGTAGGCACACATCCGAAAATAAACGATGCCGAGTCCTCGCAGTATCGCCAAAATGCGTATGCCGCTTGAACATGTTCCTTGCGAATTTTGACAGCTTTGTCGAGCAGCGCATAAATCAGAGCTAACCGCACAACCTGACCCTCGCCGCGATCAGTCACTATGCCGACAATTCCCGATTTTCCGAGGGTTAATTTTGGGTACAACTCGCACCAGAATTCCGATGCCTCCTCATTCATGGTCATGGAATCGCTTCTGTCGGCACAAGCTATAGCATCAGCCAACTTTGACGCAATCCGATCAACCACATTATCATGCATCGGGAGTGGGATGGCCACCGACTTCTGCCGCCTGGCAGCAACCCACAGAAAGCGGTTAGCGAAGCCGTTATAAATGTCTGACTTTTCCAGAAGAGTTAACAGTTCCTGCTTTGTGATGTGTCCGACAACGCAAATGTGCGCGTTGGTGGTGCGTATTCTATTGTTTTTCGTCAACGGTTCAATATTCCCGTGATCCCAGGCTGTGCGAAGGATTGCAGACAATGTATTTCCCTGACGCCGAAGGGAACTCAGAGCAGCGCCCAGCTCACCTTCAATTACAATAAGCCGTTTGTCTGTCACTCCACCGTCTTTCGGTTTTTGCGTTTCTTCGTCCAATTCTTCAGAAGCATCTCTCACCGCCCAGACGACTCCCTCGCCTGAAGAGAGTGGACCAGGACTAAACTTCAATTGTTTGACGGTGCCGAGTTGTTCAGCTCGATTAAAAATTCTCCTAACAGGGTCCGTGGACGTGCCTTTTCTGGCTCGACTGGAAGCCCCAACAATCGCGCAGAAGAGACGGGCTGGATGTCGAGTCTCGCCGACAGGCACATAAATGTTCGTGCCGATATGAGCACCGACCCACGTTAACGCTGTTGCAATAACGGCCGCAGGATCAGCTTCGCTGTCTGCCGTTGCTGCCTTGGTTATTTCCCCAATGAGTCCATACAGCGCATCGTGGTTCAAGACAGGGTGCATCGCTGGTGGTGACATATCTATAGCCGCTTGCGTTATTTTTTCGGGAATTGCTTCCTCTGCAAGGGCTAAAATTTGCTCCGGTAATATCGCCGGAGTGGTATCATTAGTGTGTAAGTTCATTTTTGACTCCCTGTACTTATGACGTTCGGCGTTCCAGCGCCAAATAGTCGGCCCAATCAAATCCTGAGCCCCTAGCATTTCCTGCCGGGGGTTTTGCAAATTTTACTCTTCGTTCCTCTCTCAAAAGCCGCTGTGCAAGAACTTTTGCCGCCTGTTCTCCACATCCGTTTTCATCAAGATCGATGCATATATAGACTGTTCGGATGGACTCTGGAAGAATGACGGATCGCAAGCCTGTGGCGGAAACCGTTGCCCATGCGGGAATGCCGGACAGTAAGTGATAGGCGAAAGCAGTCTCAATGCCCTCTGCTACTGCCAGTGTATCCCCAGCCGAAAGCAATCTAATAGCACCGCTCTTGGTTGCACCAGGGCTAATGCTGGCCATCAGTTTCTTTGGTTTCGCAACTAGTGCCTTCGCTCCAGAGTGTGTCAGGTACGTCCGTAACGCGCTCACTACATGCCCTGCTGGCGAAATCACTGGCGCCACCATGGTGGGGAAGGTTCCAAGCTTGATCGGTTCACCGTTGTCATCCAACTCCCAGTAATCGAGTGCTGGGTGAAGGCTCAAGTCGGAGGGTATACTAGCCCCTAACCCTCTCAGTGACCAATATTGCCAAACCGGATCGCCTGCTTTGACAGGTTGACAATCACGGAAAAGTGCAAGCAATGCTGCGCTGTTTCTTAGGTTTGTTTCGGTTGCATCGATATGCGATGGTGTCGATGCCGGTGCTGATGCTAATGCCATTGAATTGAGACCGCGCTCAACAGCTGTGCACGCATCACCAAAATTGCAACACAGCAAGCGTTGAATAAACTTGAAACCATCTCCGCTTCCGCACTGATTGCAGTAAAAGAAGCCCTCGTCATCCTTGTTACTTAACCGAAAGCGATCTTTCCCACCACAAAATGGGCATGGTCCATGTTTACCGGTCAGAAACGATGGCTTGACTCCCAAAGATTGGAGAATGTCAATCCATCGTCCTCTTGCAGTGTTTCGTAGTCGGTGCGAACTCGGCTGCTGCTCCCAGCTCCCGGTTCCAAGCCGCGATACCGGCTCCATGATTTGTAACATGACTGTGGTGTCATTCTGTTCAGCCGCGCAGCAATTCTCAACCCCGGCGGATACCGGGATGTTTTCTTGTTTCATAATTGTGATCCTCAAAACAACCGGACCCGCAATTGCGAAGCCCAACGAGTGACACTTTATATGGTGACGATACTATTCGCTCGTGTTGGCTGAATACGGTCAGTGAGCCATGTGTCAAGATCTTCACGCCGGTAGCGAACGGCACGCGAACTGATGCGAACAAAAGGTGGCCCTTCGCCTTTGAGTCGGCGAGACTCAAGGAACCGACGGCTCATGGAAATATGGGCAGCCGCGGCGGCTGTGTTTAAGAAGGTGGGCGCCGACTTCGGCGCTTCAATTTTTTCCTGCATGACAAAACCTCAAGACGTGAGTCTGACTTGTCTTGGGCTCTGCCCGATGCGTGGGAACGCGCGCTTCTGCGCAAAAGACTTTGTCTATCAGTATAAATCACAGAGTTCGCTTGTCAATCACAAGTCCGACCGTTCCTGAGTTTTCAAAAGATCCCCAGGCACTTGCAGTCCGGCCCTCGCAAAGCCTACCGCTATACCGTTTATACTTGACTAATAGTCAGAGGCAATGTTACCGGATCGCGATTCACGCAATGATTTTTTAAGGTCCCGCTCCATTGTCCAAACATCAGTCTAACCACTTAAAATCCTCCTCCTTTGTCCAAACATCAGCGCCACCACCAGACTGCGTGACGGCATTGATGAACGAAAGCGCCAACTTGGCAATCAGCTCAGATTCGCTGTCCGCAACAGCATTAATGAAAAGAACGTGGTCGTCACCGCGCCGTTGAACATTGGCTTCGAAATAACCTCCCGGAAGTGTGAGTTCAAACTTACAAAAAGCCCCCTTTGAGGCCGCGCCTCCCTGGCTGCCGTTCGTCTCCAGTTTCACATTTGCAAATGCATGACCGAGCTGGATGTCGGCTTTTAAGTTAATTGGCTTCATGATGATTGCCTCAATGTATGTGTATAGACCAATCTCGTTCTCGATTGATATATGAAGTACGGATTTCTCACCTGCAAGTCGCAAAACTTTGATGCTGTTTTATGGTGGCGTTTCGGTGCGCTATTATTTGTACGAGTCACTCAACAAGCCAAGCTTGAAGATCCTCGATAGCGTATTCGCGAAATGATCTGCACAATAGTAGGCCGTTACGCAGCTTGCAGTATTCAAAAGTTGCACGCCAGACGGCGCCGAATTTTTTCTTGCATGACACAACCGAACCCATATTCAAATGAATCTTGGGCTCCGCCCTATAGCGTCATGCGACGCGCGCTTCTGCGCAAAGACATCTCCACTCTACAGACCTAGTCAGCCACTGTCAATCACAAGGCACCATTAAGCCAAAGCGCGACCTATTTTTCATGGGCAAATTCTTCGTCGGACTAAGTTCGCAGTAAATTCGCAGTAACTGAATATCTGAAACTCTAGCCCTGCTAGTAAATTCGCAAATTCGCTAAATTCTCTAAGAGTGATTTTATGACGACCGATACGTGTGTTCGAGACGTGCGACTCTGTTCTTCGTCTCTAACGCCATGCGTTTCATTCGCGCAATTTGGTGCTTCTGTCCCTCAGATAGTTCCGCTTTGTTGTCGAAATAACGACACCACTCAAGATAGCCGAGGTGTGCCGCACCGAAGCCATCAGCTCCCTGTCGCAATGCCTTAAAATAGGTACGCGCCCTGTGTTTGGCTGTTGCCAGAGGCATTTTGCCAAATTTACCTATACGACTCAGGAATTTTTTTCCTGCCATCCTGTAACTTATGACAAAGCTTTTTGATCCGCTAGCGTTGACTCGAACACCGAAGCCAGGTAGCGAACTGTCCCAATGCATCTGACGCTCGTTGGTCTTGCCATGGTACTCCAATGCGGCGATCAGCTTGTCGGTCAATTTTTTCGGCGGGTACTTGTGATTTACGGCCAATTTCTATCGCCCAAAAAGTCACCACTTTTCGGTGACTTTTTTGATTGACCAAAATCGCTATGATTTGTGGTTTGCATGAGTCTCACTTTCTAGCAGAAGTCCTGGAGGGAACAATATTCATCGATCATCCTGTATGTGCCACCAAAAAAGCGTCGAGTACCGATTGTCGAAAAAAGACTCGCCGCCCTACACGTGTCGGAGTCAGTTCTGGATACCGACCGTTGCAGAGCCATACGGATAACGTATGCCGGTTTTTGAGCCCCAGATAGCGTGCAGATTCCGTGCGCGTAAACAGCGGATCGTTGCCGCCAGGGGGCCAACCAGTTAATCCTTCACTCTGAATATTTTCCATCTTCGATGTCTCCCAAACTTGATTCCAGCATACGTTAGAGCAACTCTAGACACAACAAAAACCTTCGAATGCCACAAATGATGCAAGTCTTCCTGTTATCGACTCCCTGTGCGATTCTTCACACTGACAAGCCGTGTGATATCACAAGCCGCATGGAGAGCCGTTATCCAAAGAACGCCTTCGATGCCGCGCCTCACTCAAACATTAATTTTTTACCAAAGCTATGTGATATCACAGCCTGGAGAGCCATTCTCCGAAGAACGCCTTCGATACCGCGCCTCGCACAAACATTGATTTGGACAATCAATCGACACATTGCACAGAAGTTGATTGATTGTCAGCTCATCTACAACACAGACGTTTGCCGATAGTCAAAACAATTCTGGGTCTTCGCATTTTAATGTGGGC
>PLXC01000030.1 GCA_003151275.1 Candidatus Melainabacteria bacterium | reverse complement strand
GCAGGTTGCCGAGTTTGACTGCGTTATAGATCGCCTCGCGGACTGCGGTCTCATCGACCTTAGCCACCTTGGCGACCTGAGCAGCCACGTCCTCGATGGACCTGGATATTTTGGTACTCATGATCTTGTCTCCTTCCTACCGCTCAGCGAACTGAGGGTATGGAAATAGGACACCTCGCTTGAGGTGTTGTTGATGAATGAAATGAATGAACTGTGGAGGTTTCCGCAATTCATGACACCTCAACACGAAGCGAGGTGTGTGTGAATGAGCCGGGTGGGTTGTTGGGTCCGCAGCTCAATTGAAGTAATTTCGTCAAATCCAACCACACGGCCAGAATTCCAACTTGTGTTAACAAGAAAGGGAAGGCTGGAATGTGAGTACTAGGTTAGAACAGGGGTGATTCGGGACCTAGGAGAAAGAAAAGAGGAAATATAACCTCACACTATGTTCTTTGAAGAACAGTTACAACTCAATCTGAGTTTTCTATCATTTGAAAGCCGCCGCCAGCGCGACTCTTGACAATTTTAATAAATGGGCGCGGTAGACAACCTCGGAACTTGAACATCGTTCTTTAAGGGTATGGTGCAGGCTTTGAGAGCGTTGAAAACGAAAGGAAAAGCAAAACGTGATGTCTAGCGGAGCTCATTCATCAATCCTGGATTGAGTTTCAGGCTCTTCCGTAATTATAAAGATGTCAGGTGGCGCCATTGAAAAGTGCATGAATAGAGGGCTAGCGCGAGCCTCACAATTTGCTAAAGATGGAGTCCCTTGGATTGGGCTCCTTTGACATCTCTTTCAATTTGCGGTAGAGGGACACCTCTTCACCATTCAGCTGTTGTGGGATAACAACTTCCGTCGTCACTAGCTGATCGGCGCCAGCCAAACCTAAGCCTTTCAAGCGGTAGACTCGACCGGGTTGGGTCAAAGGTTGGATCTTCATCACCACCCGTCCGGTGGCGGACGGAACTTCTATTTCAGCACCTAGCATCGCTTCGTAAATGGTCACGGGGACTGTGCATACCAGGTCCCTGCCAAGCACAGCCAGAAATGGATGCTGTTTCAGCCTGATCTTGACAATCAGGTCGCCGTTTCGATTGGCCCGCAGGTCAAATCGACCGCGCTCTGCCAGGCGAAGATCCATATTGTCGTAGAGTCCGACCGGCAATTGGATATCTTCAGAACGTTCGACGTTGAAATAACCAAGTCCTCTACATTTTTGACATTGCATCTTGTTGACCGGCTTCAGACCAGCGCATTCGGAGCAAGCTTTCGGATCGCTGATTTTGATCTGTCGCTGCGTTCCCTTGATGGCTTCTTTAAGAGTCACTTCCACTTCCATTTCGATAGCCATCGCTTGCATCTTCGGCATGCGATCGGGATCGCTGGGAGACGAATGTTTCGTCCACAACGCTCTTAAGTCGGAACTGCTGTTGCGACTATTGGAACTTGCTTTGTCGTATTCTTTGCGCTGGTTTGGGTCCGTTAGCACTTCGTGCGCGTCGGTTATATCTTTGAACGTCTTGATTAAAATGTCCGGATCCATGCCCTGGACGCTTACGTGTGGACCGAATTTCTCATAGAGGTCATGATAAGCATCTGAAATTTCTTCAGATGTAGCATCAGGTCGCACGCCAAGGATGTAGTAGTAATCCTTGTTCGTCTGGGTCTTAGCTGTGCTCTTGTCGTCTTGTTGCATCTTGGCTGTAACCAGCAAGGTTGACGGGGATGTGCGCTCGGATCCGAAACTAGTTAATCCAGCCGGAGGGCTTTGCAGCAAGCTGCCCGATTTAACTAAGTTCGATCCAGCGTAAATTTGATTCCGCCATCATGATACACAGGAAAACCCGTCGGTGTACACTGAGTTATCAGCAGTTATTCCTCTGGCCACACGCACGTTAAATGCTAGAGCAGCGAAGTTTTTCAGACTTGCACCATAAGTGGTGCGAAATATGACAGTGATATTTAAAGCGCGTTGCCCCCGCACCGTAGATGGTGGCGGCTTTCAAAAGTGCATGCCCCTGTTGACCTCATTTCTCAAAGACACAGTGCGGGAGCCATCCTGGAATGGGATCAAATCCCGAGCTTCCAAGTAAAAAAGAGGTGGCTTTCGACCACCTCTTTTCTTTATTTCCGAGATTCCGAGATTCCGAGATTCCGGGTCGCCAAGCTTATCCGCACTTAGAGAATCCACAACCCTGACAGACGAGGCAGCCGTCAATTTTGACGAAAGCTTCAGCTCCGCATTTCCCGCATGGGGGCAATGCGCGCTGAGGAAAGTGGCTGTCAGCCTTCTCTGGAGCGTGAGCATTCGCTCCTTCTGTTTTCAGTTTATTGATGAAAGTTAGTTGCTCAATGTTTTGATCTTCAACTGCGCCACCATGACTCTTCCGATATTGCAGGATCGCTTTCGCTAAGCCATCGCACGGAGATTGGATGGTGACTGATTTATCTGAATCACTGAATTTGAAGAAGGCTGGGTAGCCAGATTGAATGTTGACGAGCTGGCTAACGATTGCAGATTCAGCCTTGATGCGCTCATCTTCACCAAATTCGGCGGCATATTGCAAGAATGAAGAGGCTAGTCTGCCGACCGCTTCGAACAATCCCGCTTCAACAGCGCCTGGTTTGCCCATTCTTGCATACACTTCAATCAATTCGCCAGGACGATTTTGCTCGTGATTCAAGCTGACATGCAGTGTCGAACCGCCTTCAGGAGAGCCAACGCGAACTTTGTATGTTTGCCCGACAGTCTCTTCGGCGTCGATGAAACGCTTTTCTTGATGTCCCAACAATGTGAGCAAGTCTGAGTTGCGAACGTAGTCTTGAGCCGCGATCTTCTCTACCGGTTGGCTAAGTCTGCTGCCATCTGGATAGAACGTGATGTCTTTGACACCTAGTTTCCAGGCTAGCATGGCAGCATCGTGCACTGCGTCAACGCTTGATTCAAGCGGGATTGAGCAGGTGTTCGAGACCGAGTTGAATGTTTCTGGATATTCGAGGGCGCCTTTGTGAATCGCTGAGAGATGGCGGATGTAGGCATCAGGCTCTATTTCGACACGAATCGGAAATGCTTTTTGTACTGCTTCGGGAACTTGAGCGATACCACGGCACGATTTGTTGTTGTCTCTAATCGACTTCATCAGCGCCGTCTGCTCTTCTTCCGTGGCAGGCCAGGCATTGTGCTTGACCATCATGTCTTTGAAGCCAGGGGCTACGAAGTCGACAAATCTTGAGCGCACTTTGCGTGAGAAGACGATGCCATTGTGCGGATCAACTCCCCAACTGGTTTGCAGTGCTTGAGCCAATGTACCGGTTGGGGCGTTGTTGGTCATGCAGCTATTGCGCACTCGCTGATTCTTTTTGTGGAATTTGCTGCCCTCCCAAAGTGGGTAAACGCCGCGTTCTTTAGCAAGCTCAGTGGATGCTTCAAACGACGCTTTTGTGTACTCGCGGAAGAGTTCTTCGGTCGCATCGTGAGATTCTGGGCTGCCGAATTCAACACCTTTACGAGAAAGGAATTCCGCGATACCAGCAAAGCCACCACCGTTTCTGCGTTCCAAACGAGCTGTCATGTTTTGGGCAGGAATTGGATACCAGCTCACGTCCGTTACGTTGTCCATAAAGCGTTGTTGAACGCGAGCAACGGCTTTCATCGCAGTCATGTTGTATGAGCCGTCTGGATTCCAGAATTCCTTGTGCGCAGCATGCAACGAGGAGAGGTTGCAGTTGCCCATGTAGGTGCGACCGTCAAGTCCTGGACCAGCCGGCAGGAACTGCTCGCCGCAAGGATTGCAGGTGTTCAGATCGTAGGCGTGATCGTTGGCGTTGCCGGCGTTCACTGTTTCGTAGAATGCCAACCCAGGCTCACCAGAGTCACGCATGCCTTCGACAACTCTGCCGAATACTTCAGGCGCATAGAAGTGACCGCGCACTCTTACGTATTTGTCAGTGATTTCGACCACTGCATTTGGTAGCTTACGCGCAGCTTCTAGGGCTTCGGGATACTTTTCGATCTCGACTGAATATTCTTCATAAGTAGGTTCTTTGGTCAGCTTGTTGACGACCATTTGACCTTTGGCATCGAATATTGGCTTGCGGGGATCGTAAGTCGGTCCAGTCCAGGCTTTTTTGTCGAAGGTGGTGGCATAGAAGCGCTTCTGTTCCACTGCTTCCATGAATCCTGGCATGGCTAAAACAGTTACGTTCGTATTTTTGAGATAGTTCTGGCGCTCGATATACTGTGCATACAATTCGCCGTATTTGGCTTCGGCAGCTGCTAAGACACGTTTCTTATAAGCCATGCCATTTTCGCCTGACTTTTGTTTGAGTTCGACAAGCTTATCTTTGTACACGTTAGATAGGCTCGGAGGCGGATACAGCTTCTTCTTATCAATGAAGAAAAGAATGTCCGGATGATCGGTGTTGCGTAGTTCAATCAGCGCTCCACCGCGACGACCGCCTTGAGCAACGGCTTCCACAGCCTTGGCGATTGTCTTTTCGTAGAAACGATCGGGACCGGAGGCAGCTGCTCCATTTGAAATAACGGATGACCACGGACGCAGAGTCGAAGTATTCAAGCCCATTCCCATCGCCGCTTTGGCAGCTAAGGCTTCAATTCGAGCCGCTTCTTGAATGCCTTCGAGGCTGTCCACCACGTAGGCCACACCGCAGGCAGCCAGGCATCCGGAGCCGCGCAATTCTGCCGCGAGTTTGCCCATTGCCACTTCGTGTTCGCTCAATTTTTCGATTCTACGATTCAAGAAAGCATGACGCAATTCTTCTGAACGCAGCCAGATGTCTTCTTCTTTAAAACCAGCCAGCTTACCGTGGGCCCAATATTGCAACACTTTCAAGGACACTGCCGGGTCTGAATTGATGTTGGCAGGAGTGTTTGCCCAGTATCTCTGGTTGCCGATGTTATCGCTAAAAGTCTCCGCCCATTGAATGACACGAGGATGGGCAGTCGCTTCTTCTAATGTCAGTTCGATTAGTTCAGTTGGTGTTAGGGTGTACTTTAATTCAGCAAGAGCAGTTGAAATGGCAACACGATGGATAATCTCGTTGATATTTTCCACGGGCAACCCACTGGAGGAATCTCTCTTTCCGTAGAGACCGACCAGAGTTTCCTGAGTCGATTCCCAATAGAGATTTGTAAAATTCGCTTGACCGACCTCGGCGGGTGCGGCAGTTGAATTCTGGCTGTTGGCCTGTGATAACAATTCCTTTTGTTGGACTGTCAACATATATAGAAATTCCTTTCCAGATGGGATGCGTGTGGTGTGTGCGTTCGGACGTAGCCCCGGGGAAACAGGGCTTTTCGGAAAAAATTTTGTCAGGGCGCGAACAGAAAGCGACTGCAACTGCTCGCAGGCGATCTGGTAATTCGGTTTAGGAGTTTTCACTCCTCTTCAGCAAAAATTTCGTTGGGAATAACATACTACCGGTAGGGTCATAAACACAATATGTAAATTGCCTGACAAAACCTGTTCAAAGTTGTTAACGGTGATAGGTTCAGCTTCTCCAGCAAGATAAAATGTAAAAAGATGCTGACTTCACGTGTGGTGCTTAACCTATATCTAGTGTCGCCTGCCAAGAGAGTGCGAGGCTCGAAAACGCCAACTGGCTTGGGTCTCGTTCATGGCGTATATGCACTTATTGCCTGCTGCGGATACACTTTGCTGTCCTATGGTCACCTGATTTGGTGGCATCGGTGTTATGTCTCATAGCTATCTGAGTAGTGCTCAAGGCGCTCTACAAGCCAGAGCATGAGGTCGAGTGCTTTCGATTATACTTCCGACGTCTGATAAAACCATTTTCTATATCTCGATCTGTGCACCATGCGCGGTGATTGGCGAACGGATATGCAAAAATCCGCTTATCCGTATACTGTTTGATTTGCTGGGTCTAATGTGGCGGATAATTGACGAGTGGTGAGACGAATAAATATCACTGCCTCTGCTTGTGAGTAATCACGCTTGAGTAAGTAAATTAGCGCAGTGTCATAAATGGAGCAATGGTGCACCATGCCAAGTCGGTTCTCTCAATGGCAATCAATCGCCACAATCCCCATCAATCCTCTATATATGATTGAGGCGTGACTGCGACTGTCTGATTTGCCGATGGAATTGTCAGGCAAAAAGTACTGCCCACGCCTTCCTTGCTCTCAACTGCGATTCCGCCACCGTGAGCGATCATTATTGCCTTACAAATGGCCAGGCCTAAACCAGTGCCGTTTTTTTGATCGTCTTGACTGACCTGTTCGAAGCGGTCAAATATCTTCGACCTGGTCGCCTCAGGAATGCCTCTGCCACTATCTTCCACTCTCAATTCAGTAAAGTTGGATTTGCAACCATATGAAATCCTTATCTTGCTCCCTTCCGGGGAGAACTTGATTGAATTGGTAAGCAAATTGATCAAGACCTGGATCAGCCGGTCGCTGTCAGCGATCACTACTGGTGCTTGGTCTGGATATGTGATTTCTATTTGTTTTGACTTGGCATAACTGTCCAACGCATCGATTGCATTTTCTGTCACCCAGGATAGCGAAACTTCCTTCTTGTCTAGCTTTAGCTGTCCGGCGTCCATCCTTTCTAGAGTGAGCAGATCGTTAATCAAATGGATCAGCCGGCTGACATTTTTTGATGCGGTGACTGCCTCGCTCTTCGCTTTTTCTGGCGTCGTCGCAAATGCTGTCGAGGTCAACAAATCCAGAGATGTCTGGATTGACATTAGTGGAGAGCGCAAGTCGTGTGCCACCATTTCTAACAGATCGTTCTTCTGTTTATTGGCATTTTCTAGAGCCTCGGCCATTTCGTGAAACACTTGATCGAGATTAGCAATTTCATCAGCTCCTCCTACCGGCTTGTTGAGCCGTTCTTTGCTAGCGAGGCGCAAAGTATTATCAAGCATTGTCGACAAACGACTGGTCAGATTTCTGTTGAAAAATATCGCCAATGAAACGGCCAGAACAAGATTCAAAATTGTCCCGAGCACAATCACCCACTTCACTGTTGATCGTGACCGGGTCTGCTGTTCTGAACTTCGTTGAGCAATCTTCTCTTCCTCGTCAATAATTTCCTGCATTTTATGCGTGGCGTTCTGAATGAGCGGCTTCAGTTCTTTGAACATAGATATCGCCGCACCAATATTGCGATCCTTGACCTGGGCAAGGATCGCCTCTAATCCTTTAATGCCTTCGTCAGATGTAGCTTTCATATTGGCCAGCGTTTTTTGCTCGTCACCCGAGCCCGGCACAAGTGTTGATAAATGCTCAAACAATTGGGCAATTTGCATTTTGCCATTGTGGAATTGTTGCAAGTAATTGGTGCCGCTGCCCCCGCCCAGAAAATAACCAGTCACAGAGGCGACATTGTTGCCGTAGTCGGTCTGGAAGCGATTCATTATGTTGGTTATTTTTCTCGCTCGCATCTCATTTTCAACCTCGCGCTCTGTTTGAATCAGCACGTTGTTCAAAGTAATCAGCAAAGCCAACTCAAACAAAAGCGGCAACCCGACGATAATGAAACCCTTTTGCGCTAAGGTAAAACTTCGTTTCATCGCTGGCTAGTTGTGAACATCATTCGTTGCCTGCAGATGATAACTTGTAGCCAACGCCATACGCAGTGCGAATTGGTGAGGCGACTCCGTTGGCACCAAGCTTCTTACGCAACTTTGTAATGCAAGTGTATACAGCTTCAAGAGACGATTCAGAATCGGTTGACCACAGCCTTTGCTGAAGTGTTTCAGGGCTAAACGGTTGATCGGGATATTTCATCAGGAATTCAAGCAAAGCGAACTCTCTGGGCTGCAGCGCCACATCTTTTCCCGCCATCGTTACCCCGTGCGATACCGTGTTCAGTGTCAAAGCGCCGACTTGTAAAACACTGCCAACAAAAGAGGGCGGGCGTCTGAGTAAAGCGCGTATCCGCGCAAGGAGTTCTCGCACGTCACAGGGTTTAGTGACGTAATCATCCGCGCCTGAGTCAAGTCCTTCTTCCTTCTCAAGAGAAGATGTCTTGCCAGTCAGCATGATCACGGGTGTCTTGCCGCCCCGGGCACGAAATTGTTTGCACAACTCAATCCCGCTCAGCTCTGGAAGACTCCAATCGATGAGAATTAGGTCGAACGCACCATATTCGAGTTTCAATGCACCTTCAGTGCCCGTGCTCGCGTGCTCGACTACGTGATCCTCCGCCTTGAGGCGCTCAATCACCCGCTCAGATAAATCTAGATCGTCTTCAACAAAGAGAATTTTTGCCATGTGTCCCCATAGAAGCGGTGACTTCCTTCTTATATAACACTTCGTTTGGTGCGGATCACGTTTTAAGAATTGGATTTCCTTTGTTCAAGATCTGAACGAATTTGATGGCTAAAGTGATTCGCATAGGCAGCCGAGCAGCTTGCGGAGTCGGGCAGCTTGCTGAATAGACCCCACTCGTGTGCATAGACCCCACTAGTGTGCATAGGCGCTCCTAGGATAGACCCCAAGGGTGCAGAGGCTATCCAATTACTTACCAAATCTACCAACCGCAAGAGGTGCCACATGAGCAACGATAGACTGAGCAATCACGAAGGACGTGCCGAAGATCATTCTGGTGCTAGAGGGATAGCCTCAAACGCCTGGGGACGTCCAGAACACGGGTCGCATGTTGGACGCTCTTCTTCTGACTCTCACGTTGGCAGTCCGGGTGGATCGCACAGTGGACAGTCTGGCAGCCACATGGGTCGTCCCGCTGGTGATGCGGATGCAAGGGCTAACGCAGCCATTCAACAAGGTTTGCAAAATTGCGGTGACATATATAAATCGAGTCAAATTGGCTCACCTGCTCCGGATGGAGCTGGCCCAGGCGGTCCTGGACAACAATACCCAGACAAAGCATATGGCAGAGGAGGATTCGGACAACAATCTCCAGATGGCGGCGTCGGCGCTCCTTTGACCTCAGCTGGTTCGCTTGAAGGAGCCGGCGGAGCAGGAGAAAAACCGAATTTTCTGGCACGAATGATCGGAACAGCTGACGGCACGGGAACCGCCGACAAGATAACTGGCGGAGCAGGAGAAAAACCGAATTTTCTCGTACGAATGATCGGAACAGCAGACGGCACGGGCACTTCCACATAATCTCGAGTCTTTGGTAACTGGTTGGTAGTCGGTTGCAAGGAAAAGCAAAACACCGCTGGTATCAACCAGCGGTGTTCTGTTGTCGATTTTCTTTTGGGACTTTCGCTGGCCCATTCGGACTATTTCTTATCTCAGCTAAGACGTAGATCCCGTCAAGCCCTTGTCGCTTCGAGGGCACCATCTGTGGTGAAGCCTCTTCCTGGAGCATGAAAACGCAGTCTCGGTGCTCCTGGTTAGATGTGACACTTCTCAATTACAAAACCCAACATGGCGAACAACTCCTTGCATAAAACTAGAGAATGAAACTTACAAGGCATCTTTGACTCTGTGAATTAGGAGAACTAATGCGAAACAAGTGCGCAATTGTCACGGGCTCTACGAGCGGCATCGGCTTGGCAATCGCCACCGGTTTCGCCAAAGAGGGCTGCAACGTTATGCTGAATGGCTTTTCAGACGAGGACCATATCCAGCGCCTGTGCAAGGAGCTTTCCGCTTACGGCAACAAAGTTCTCTACAATTCCGCAAACATGGCTGTCGCCTCAGAAATTGCTGACCTGTTTACAGACTGTGAGAAGCGCATTGGTCCTGTTGATATCCTCGTCAATAATGCAGGCGTTCAACACACCGCGCCTATTGAAGAATTTCCCGCTGAGCAGTGGGATCGAATCCTGGCGATCAATTTGACCTCGTCGTTTCATACAACCCGCCGCGTGCTGCCTTCGATGAGGAAAAGGAATTGGGGGCGGATCATCAACATCGCTTCGGTTCATGGACTGGTCGCCTCTGTGCACAAGAGCGCTTATGTCGCGGCGAAGCATGGCATGGTCGGGCTGACAAAAGTGGTTGCGCTCGAGACTGCCGAAATGAACATCACTTGTAATGCAATTTGCCCCGGGTGGGTGCGCACTCCCCTTGTTGAAAAGCAAATCGAGGCATTGGCCAACGACACTAACTTAAATCTCGATGAGGCGACGATGAAGTTGCTCATGGAGAAGCAGCCTAGCAAGCGCTTTGTCGAAACCGATCAAATTGCCGCACTAGCAGTATTTATGTGTTCTGAGGCGGCCTGCAATATCAGCGGCATCGCCCTTCCCATAGACGGGGGTTGGATTGCGCGCTGACTAAGCATCTGGTGCTCCAATTCGGAGCAGTCGCATGATCGTTAAATTGAGTCGCCTAAATCTGATCCCCGGGTCAGCCCAATTGGCGAAAATAGTGCCAAAACATTGTTCAGCGCAGAATAGCCGGGGTATGATTCCTTTAGGAGTTCTAGTGCTCGGCTTGCATATCCTAGGATAGTCTATGCAGCAAAGCTGCCCGACTTATCCTAGGATAGTCTATGCGGCAAAGCCGCCCGACTTATCCTAGGATAGTCTATGCGGCAAAGCCGCCCGACTTATGTAGGAATTCTGCGCGTGGGTGTTTGATGCCTCTTCGGGATTCGTTTAGACAACCTCCAGACAGCAACGCGCGCGCGACGCTTCGGCCCAACAAGTTGCCTCGCCCACCGAGCAAAGAGGACATAGAGTTTACTCTTCAACGCGCTCGCGCCAAGCCGCTGACTCCATTTGGCTTGCAGTGGACCCAAGGCGAGACGGTTTTCGTGCTCAGCATTACCTGCGACGAGAGCCAGGCGCCACCGGCGTGGTTGCTCCAGACTGGTACCGGAGCGGACAAGACGGTGGCGTGGAGTTACAAGTCCTACGATGTCTCCCACATCCAAAGCTTGATTGACTCAGCTGTTCAAAACCCCCACAGCGACCCCGAACAACCCAGTACGCAGGAAATCGACCCACAGGCGGCAGAAGAGCCCGCCAGCAAGTTAGTGGGAACCACCTTTGCCGACCAATACAAAGTCCTCGCTGAAATTGGTGAAGGCGGGATGGGAATGGTCTACAAAGCTCTGGACACTGAGACAGAGCGTTATGTCGCTGTGAAAGTGCTGCACAAGCGCCTTTTGCGCGAGCCGACAAGCAAAAAACGCTTCGAACAAGAGGCGCGAGCGGCAATGAGCCTGGCTCATCCAAATCTGATCTCAGTTTATCGCTATGGATTTTTTGAGACGACAATTCCCTATCTCGTGATGGAGTTCATAGACGGATATGGATTGGATGATGAATTGAAGGAAGTTGGTCAACTGGATCTGCCCACTTTTCTTGATCTGTTCATCCAATGCTGCAATGGCCTGAAGCATGCTCATCAGAAGAGAATCATTCATCGTGATTTGAAACCGAGCAACGTGATGTTGGTGAAAAAAGGCGATACTAAGCAAATCAAGATCGTGGATTTTGGTGTCAGCAAAATGCTTGAAAAGGAAATTACCAATCAAGATCTAACACAGGAAGATCAACTGATCGGTAGCCCCTACTACATGAGTCCCGAACAATGTAAGGGGGAAAAGGTTGACGCCAGAGCGGATATCTACGCCCTTGGTTGTTTGATGTACCAGGCGCTGACTGGCTTCGTTCCTCTGGCTGGCGACAATGCGCTTCAGACAATCGGTAAACACATCTGTGAGATTCCTGCACCGTTAATGGCTGTGCGCCCGGATTTGCACATACCAATCAGTTTGCAGAACTGCATTTTAAAAGCGCTTGAAAAAGAACCTGATGACCGTCAAGCCAACGTCGATGTTCTGCAAAATCAGTTGCAGGCGATTATGGATGAATATGTCGCGAAGCCTGTTAATGTGGAATCCGAAGTGGCTGAGCCAACGCACTTCCTTGTGGACGTAGGTGATCTTCCATCCAGTACATATCAGGCTGCTTTAAAAGTCCAGATGCTTTTACGCAGTGGTTCCATGACTTTGACCCAGGCTGCAGGCGCGCTGGACAGAGCCCACTTGCAGGGAGGCTTGATTGTTACTGAGGGCCTGACCAGTTCTGGAAATCCCGACCAGAAAGGTATAGAAACTCCAGTTGAAGCCATTCTTGTGGAAGCAGGACTGATCAAAAATAGCGTTTGGAAAACTGTGCTGCGGCTTCAGCAAGAAATGAGAAACGGTCAGATAACCAAAGAAGAGGCGATGGAGGAATTTCGTCGCCAGCATCCAAAGCCTGTTGTGGCGCCGGTTCCCAAAGCTAAGCAAGCGCCCCCTCAAGACATACTGGAGCTGATCCTGCGTGCTGGTTTGATTTCCCAAGCTGAGGTCGATGCAGTCTGCGAGCAGGAAGAGGCGGATGGCACTCAGTTAGCTAAACGCTTGGTCAATAAAGGTAAATTGGATAGCGATACTTTAATCGCAGCTCGACAATGCTTGTCCCTAATCGAGCGCAAGCGTCTTCCCACGGAGCGGGCAATCATCGCGCTTCTCTACTGTCAGCGCAGTCGCGTTGATTTGTATCATTCTTTTGAAGAATTAGGTTGGGAACGCCCCTAATCAGGGTTTTCGTAAACTAAGAAATTTCTTCAGTAGGGCCGTGCAAAATGACACAATGTTGCCACAGACTTGTCATAACATTGTCACGTGGACGGTCCAGACTGTGTTTATACAAAACAGAGTTTAAGCGAGGTTAGGACCGTGGCGATTATTCAAGCAATCAGTGGGGACGCGCTTATGCCAGTTGTTTTTAAGCAGGGCTCTTTCAACCGAGTAGCTGACGGCACACTAATGGATTTCAATCCACAATCGCAGTCCTCCATTCAAGACGGATTTTATGCGGTAGTTGAGGGCGAGTCGCAGATAACTGCCATGTCTGGCTCTCTCGTGTCGGCAAAAGCTGGCACCGAAGTTCTCGCCGAAGACGGCTCAAGAGTAATTGCTTACGAAGGTTCTTTTGTTTTCGCCCAACCGGGTTCCAGCGTAATCGCTCACAAAGGTTCATCCGTGCGCGCTCGCGTTGGCTCCACAGTCCAAGTGCATGGCGGCGCCCGCGTCGTCTACGAAGCGTAATCTACTTGCGATAATTGCTTTATTACGCTTATCCTCTGATAATCCATATGTGCTCAGTTGTTTTGAGTGAATACGACATGCACATCGATTGACTCCGTATCAGGCAAAAGTCTTTTGCAAGGACTCGCGTTTTTAGCCGCATCCAGTGCGCGTTTGTCGTCGTCATCTGATTTCGATGATGCGATTAAGCGGACACCTGACAGTGAGCCATCTTGATGAATTTTGAATGCCACCTCGATACGTCTGCTTGCATTTCCAGCAGGTGACTGTCTCGGGAACCATTGTCGCTTAAAACGCCTTTCTAAGTCTGCGCTATACGGGCCCCAGTCATAGTGAGGATCCCGGGAGCCCAGCTGTACCTCAATACTATTTTGTCTGTACTCTGCCTTTGGCTGTGATCTTTTCAATTCTTTCCACTGTTCATACGCTGTAATGTGCTTCTTGCTGGACTGCTTCCAAAGGCGAACAGAAAGATATTTTTCGTAAGCTGGATTATCTGCGTTATGAAAGCTTGAACCAAATCGTTCGTCCACTGCTTCTTGAATCTTTGGAAGGCCCCACCCAAGTCTGCAAACTTCATCAACGAAGTTTGCTTCCACCCAGCAGAGCGGCGTCTTCTCACCAAAGTTCGAAGTAAAACAGTCAAGAAGGCTTTGATGGCTTTGTTTTGGTTCATCGCAGTACGGAAAGAGTTTGGCGAAAATTTTTGGATAATGTGCTGCTGATTCGTAGGCGCTTTGGGCTGCAGGACTGACCTGGTTGGGCGAGATAACCAACCGATCAAGAGATACTTGCGGTTCGGATGAATCTGATTTCTTAAGAAGTTTAGACTTCCTTACTGCACTCAATTTCACTTTAAAATTTGGCTTGGAATCGAAAGCCACAAAGACTCCTAGCTGATCAGTCCATTGCTCTGGAAGGGATTTAACATGGGTTCTTTCGATCGCTTTGACAACGGCGTCGTCAAATTCTAGCGAACCGGACTTTCTGATGACTTGGATGTTTTTTACGACACCACCGTCTTCAACGTCAAAAGTGCAAGACACGCGCCTGTTCTTCCGAATACCTTTTTGGTGCTTCCATGTTTGTTTGATTTGTCGTTGATAATTTGCGAAAAAAGATTTGAACGTCTCTCCCACAGACAAACTTTTATCAGTATATTTCGCTGGGTTCTCAACAATATTTGATGCGTCGTTTGCGAGACAGGCGTTGGCTCCAGTAAGCATTAACAATAATAACGAGCTGAAATTCAGAAAACGTCTTAAAAATAACTGAGCCATAGGCAATAGCGGTCTCATGTTCATCACTGTCTATCCAGTATATAACCAGAAAAAGATTTTTCATTTCGACCAGCAGCAACACAGAAAGGTATCAATAAGCCGAAAGAGGCTATGATGATGTGCGTTTCGCACTAACGATTTACATGAGATATCAGCATCTTTGAGCAATGGAGAAGTCTCGCCGCAGCTAGTTCCCTTTCTGAAGTCGCGATTTGCCATTGAGCGAATTCACCTTGAACTTGCAAGTAGCGAGCGGGGAGCGGAGGAGGAGAATAGCCCTGAGCAGGAATTGGCTTGGCGAATTCCTTACATTCCCATTGCTGAGCATTATGCGATGGGGCTGGTCTATGATGCGGGCGCAACTGAATCACTTGTGCGCCAGGATTTGCTCAATAAATGGGACATGCAATTCAATGAGGGACTTGCTCTCGCTTTTGCTAATTTGAGCGATACAGCTGGATATCCATTCGAACTGGTGGCGCCTGGAGTTTATATGGGCTCCCCTAATTTGGATCATAATCCAGCCAAACTTTTGCTTACTGATCGCGTTACCAACCTTACCTGCAAGGGCTCTCCCGTTGCCATCGTGCCACACGTCAATCAGGTCGTGATCACGGGTTCAGAAGACATCGTTGGACTGAAGCTGTTGCTCAAAATCACCAAGGATTTAGTCAATGGACCGAATGGTGTCATGACTTTGCCGATGATTCTGGCGAACAACAATTGGTATCCATTCAGTCTTGCTGGGGACCATGAGCTTTTTGATGAGTTTGATGGGTTGCGGCTTAGCGTTATGTCGGCTATGTATGCGGAACAGAAAAAATTTCTTGAAAAAATCCACATCAAAAAGGGTCTGCAATTTTCAGTCGCTGAATATCTCGGGCGCAGAGTTGACGAATGTGTCTTTAGCCAAGCAATCGTAAATGAGCATGAACTGCCGATCTTATTGCCACTTGCGGATACTTTTGAATTTAGGCGGATGGAGGAAAATTCGCCATTGAAGCGGGTTGCAACCGCCGGTTTGGACAAATGCGTCAAGGCCATCGCCAACCTGCTTGTGCCAACTGGAATGTACCCTGAGCGTTGCAGAATTGAGAAATTTCCCGATAAAAAACAGTTGAGGGAAATCGGCAATGATGGATTCACATTAGCCTACGAAAAATATATAGCACCAGCTGCAGATCCTAAAAAGGTCGTAGAAGATGTTTTGCTTCTGCCGATTTATCCCAACTCCCGCCCCAAAGGCGATTCCAAGGAGTATCAAGGTAAATTCACAATGGATTTTTTGACCACCGATCCAACGTCGGTTGTGAGCAAGTTCTATTTTGAAGCGATGAATAAGTCAGTTTCCACCTGCCTCTTCAATTACCAAATTTGTAAGTCGGGAGTGCTTGAACAATACAGTTCACTCAGTCAAACATTGATGAGTCAGATGCTTGCTGCCCACTATACCGGGCGTGTGCCGAATGTAGTGCTCAATCAAATGCCCACTCCGGATACTTATCTGATTTCAGATGATACTCAATCGGTATCACGGACGGTGACATTGATCCGCGCCCAGCACAATGGAACTGTCATACTTCTCTCGAAAAGAGCCTATTCCCCGGAAGAAGCACAAATGAGGACTGTGGTTCCGATCAACGATCCCGAGACGCTTGGCAGATTTATTGGCATACCCATTCATGAATCCGCTACTACAGCGGGACCGTGTCTTAACGATACTAATACGAATACGGTCAGCCAGCTATTTAAGATCCAAGGCGCGAGCCTGCAAGATCTGACCCTCTTTTATCTTACGAGCCTCAAGCAATGTGGTTATTTAAGTTCGACTTCTTCTCAATCCTTCATTGAGGCGATCAGCGAGACCGAAAGCCTCTCGGTGCATCTCGGAAAGGGCATCGCTGGTGAGTTATTCATGCAAGTGAAACGCAAGCAATTGAGCAGCGTGAAACCTGTGTCGCGAAAAAGCGTTCAGCTGTTAGATCTAGAAAAGCGCCTTGGAGTCGAGCTTTACGCTGACTCGACTGCGGATGGAAAGTTGATCAATAAGGATAGGCTTTCTGAGCAGAAATTTGTCACCAGAGATAATCCGCAAGCTGTGGCGCGCTTCTTTCGTTGCGTTATTCCGGAACCTATATTCGTGCCCCTTGAAGATCACAAGCCAAACTGCTGGCTGGTGCTTTCAATTGCTGGACGAAAATCCGGTGAAACGCTTTCTGTCCTTGTCATGGCCGGTGAGCGAACCCAATTTGTGATTCGGTCCACCCGTTAAGATTGGGGACAAAGGCGCTGAGCGAGAGCGCATTTTTCGGGCATACGCGACTGACTTTTGGAAGTCGGCCGATGGTATCAGTGGACCGGGTGCCACCAAAAATGATGGCGCCCATTAACGACCAGCTTGCGCTTCTTTCAAATGATTAAAGCCCATGCTGATTTGCGCGCGTGGAACGCCAAGAAAATGCGCCAACCCTTGTGCCACTGTTTCAGCATCACGCTTCACTTTATCCTTCTTAGACGGTCTTAGCAGTATGTCCAGATCTCGCTTGCTCGTGCCCGATATGGTGAAAGGCAAGAGCACCTCTGTTTTACCGCCGCTGGGAGTCTTGGCCAGGTCCGGATAATTCGGATGCAGCGCATACTCTTCTAACAACTTTCCGTCTTGATAAAGTACGAAGCGGATGTTGATGCTATCTTGCACCATGACCGCCAGGGCAAGTGTGCCCATATGTTTTGAAAGGGAAAATGCGTATGCTTTGAGCAACTCGAGGTCACCATCTTCGGTGGCGCGGGGATAAATACTGACCCAGTTTGTGCCGACACGTCCGAACATTTTTGTTTGAGTAATCTCGGCGGCATCAAGCGCTTCACGAACAGCTGCAGCGTCGCCTGTAAGTAAGTGAATGTTAGTGAAAGATGCGGTCACCAGTAACTCCGCTCCTTCGCGGTGCTTGGCCTATTCTTCGGACGATTTTGCTGCAGCGGCAATACCGATCTGTTCAAGCCTTTCTTTAATCGCTGGAATTGCCAGTCGAGTAGCAGTTTCGCCGGCTTGGATTGCCTTCTTGGCCTGCTTTGTATTAATTGATACCAGCCCGATGCCGTCCACTTCAGGATGAATAATGATATCAGCGTTTTTTAGTTGCACGTCATCTGTTGATGCTAGTTCAAGCTTGAGCATGCGCGTGCTCACTGAACCGATTTTTCTGAACGTATTGAGAGGAACAGGGGCGAAGCGTTCGTCCACGTTGACAGCGATCACCACATCTGCGTCAAATTCTTGACGGGCCAAATTGACTGGAACGTTGGCCACTACTCCGCCATCAACGAACAGATTGTTGCCAATTTGAACCGGCTTTCTCAAACCGGGCACTGCCGAACTGGCTTGCAGTGCGTAGCCCAGATTGCCATGACTCAAAGCATACGGTTTACCGTCGACAATGCTTAAGGTGACGGCACGAAACGGAATGTTCAAATCTTCAATTGTTCGTTCACATTCCGGAACTGATGCTTCCAGATAATTGCGAAATTTAGTGCCTTTGTAGAGCCCATCATACGGGCGATCGCCAAAAAGACGAGGGATCACCAGCACTGGAGCAAGAGCGATCCGCACCGCAAGTGGTATCGTCATAAACGACTTCATCAGTTTGGCATCATCGAACTTATTTTCTAAGGAATCGATGGACACGCCCGCGCTGTATAAGCCACCAACGATGGCACCCATGCTGGTACCAACTATGGCATCGATCGGAATGCCCTCCTCTTTCAGAACCCGCAGCACACCGACGTGCGCAGCACCTCTTGTTCCACCGCCACCAAGCACCAACAGCACGCGCACGTGTTTATGCGCAGGCGCTAACGGAGCTAAAATCGCTGTATTACGTTTGACAGGTGTGAGTGGTATATCGCCCGATATGCTTTTGGGCGTTTTGGATATACAGGGCAAATCTGCTGCTGGAGCGGGAAGTACGTTGAGACTCGTAAGTGTGAGTGCTAGTAAGAATCGCGAGAACAAATCGGACATGGTCGGGGTTACCTCAGAAACTGCCAGCAAGCGACAATACTTTGAGCGTGAAGCGCCTGCTAACAGCCAATTCTAACAGCAAAGCAGAGCTGCGCCGGATGGAATCGAGATTCAGCCGATTGTTCGCAATAGTTAATTTCCGACGTTATTTTGTCGGCGCAGTCGTCGATGGCGCCGTCGTTGTTGGTGCGGTGGTTGTCGGCGTATTCAAAGCAGCCTTCTCGGAGTCCGACAGGTTGGCTTTTAGCAGTTCCGCTTTCCGTTTCGCTTGTTCAAGACGACGGTCGTCTTCATTTGAGCGATTCGTTTCTTGTGACTTTAGTGTAACAAACTGACTGTAAGCCTCAACCGCATTCTTACTCTGCCTCAGTCCCTCTAGCGAGCTGCCTTTGAAGTAGTATGGCTCAGGCAGTTTTGCGTCGATCGAGATGGCTTTGTTGCTATCGGCAAGTGCTTCAGCAAACTTGTAATTTGCAAGATATGCTTGAGCTCGGGCTCGGTAGCTATCTAAATTTGTTGGATCTATTTCGATTGCCTTTGTCGAGTCCTTGATTGCTTCGTCATTGTGATTTGTTTCTGCTTCAATGCGGCCACGAAGCGCATAGTATTTCCCGTTTGCTGGCTCGATTGCAATTGCCTCGGTTAAGTCTTTCGCTGCCAAATCTGGGTGTTTACGCCAAGCCATTACCGCGAAACGGTAGCGAACATCAGCGTTTTTAGCTTCGAGGGCGCCAATACGTTCGTAATCTGAGGCGATCAAATCCTCATTCTTTTCCCCTAACGACTTGTAAAGTTCGAGGCGCTCCCGGTAGTATTTTGACTTGGTGTCGCTGTCTGGAACCTGTGTTATGACTCGGTTTAAGTCTGCCAAGGCGAGATCATACTTCTTCTGCTTTTGATACATAGTGCCACGCATAGCCAGGGCAAAAGCGTCTTTGTTGTTGCAGGCGATTGCTGCTGACCAATCAGCGATTGCCTTGTCTGGCAGCCCTTTTGCGAGAAAGGCAGAGGCCCGGGCGTCGTAGATTTGACCAGCCCTCGGATTTGTGGACAACACCTTTGTGCAGTCCGTAATCGCTTTGTCATACAATTTCATGCCCTGATAGATGCCAGCCCGGGTGGCATATCGTCCTGTGGCTTCTGGTTCGGCTTGAATTGATCTGTTTACATCCGCTAAAGCACGAGTATATTGCTTCACTTCATAGAACAGCAAGCTTCGGTCGTAGAGCACAGTCGGGTCATTGCCGCTTATTGCGACTGCTTTGTTCAAATCGGCAGTGGCTTTGTCGTACTTCTTCAGCAGCTTGTAAAACGTGCCTCGGCCCACATAGCCTGCATATTCGGTAGGAGCAGCATTAATCGCGGCATCGTAATTCTTCAGCGCTTGCTGGTATTGACCTTGTTTTGCCAGAGTGACGGCACGCTCAGTATAAGCACTGGCAGTGGTTTGAGCTTGAGCCATTGGCAAGGAAAACGCGCTCAGGATTAGGAAGGTAGGAAGTAGACGTTTCATTTTTGACCTTTCGCTTAGTACAACACTTGTTATCCGAGGATAGTCTATCCGAGGAGGGCCTATCCGAGGAGGGCCTATGCAGCAAGCTGCTCGGCTCCTGCAGCAGGCTGCTCCACTTATGAATTTTGCCCCGATGAAACCAATTCTAATGGACCTGTAGCCTCGTTGCCGTCTGATAACGCGGCAACATAGCAAATAGTACAACATGTCGCCAATACTGGCGCCGTTGAGTTCCCGAAAGTCCTTGTCTGTCCCCAGAATTGCATTTATTCACCGATTCTACGGACCTTGACCGAAGCGGTGATCCGCGCTGTAAACAGGGCTAGAGCAGACTTGGTAATTTAGGCGATAGCTCCAATGGGTATAAAATTTTGTAGTAAGGCGCGGACCGTCTATTCTGTGAACGAGAAAATAAAAGTAGATCAAAACCTTCGCGTCGATGCATGCACCACCTGTGGTGATACGACAGGCGTCTGTGACCACGTTGAACATGAGAACGGCGACCCCCTAATTGGTACGTTTGTTCATGAGCACTTCGAAATTCTTGAATTGATCGGAAGCGGTGGTATGGGGTCTGTTTATAAAGCACGCCACCGAATCATTAACAAGCTGGTAGCGGTGAAGGTGCTCAGCACAATGCGCCTGGGCGATTCTAAGGCGAATTTGCGTTTTCAGCAAGAAGCGAAGGCGGCTTCCCTTCTCAGTCATCCAAACCTCGTTGGCGTGCTGGATTTCGGCATGCTGCCTAACGATCAACCTTTCATTATTATGGATTTCGTAAGTGGTGTTAGCCTTGCGGATGTGATCAACGAACGTGGGGCCATGGCTCCTGACCGAGCTAAGAAAATATTTGTCCAAATCGCAGACGCATTGGCTCATGCGCATCAGAGAGGAGTAATTCATCGAGATTTAAAGCCATCCAACATTATGCTCGTTACGAGTGATAAAGGGGATGAGCAAATAAAAGTTGTCGATTTTGGCATTGCAAAAATGGAGTCAATAGACCAATCGGTGACTGAAACCGGAGAGGTATTTGGCAGTCCGCTCTACATGAGTCCAGAGCAATGCGCAGGTCGGTCACTTGATGCGCGCAGCGACTTGTATTCATTCGGTTGCGTCATGTACGAGACGCTTTCTGGGTTACCGCCGTATTTCGGACAGAATGCGCTACAAACCATCTTCGCTCATTTGAATGAAGAAGCTCCGTCAATTCGCTCAATCAAACCAAAGGTCCCGATGGCTCTGCAGAATATTGCCGAGCGCTGCATGCAAAAATCTGTTGAAGACCGCTATCAGGATGCTGCGGCAATCAGCAAAGATCTCTCAAATGCGGGCGCGGAAAAAGCGATCGAGAAAGAAAATGTAAGCACCAGTCCCAGTCCAAGAAAAAAGATTTGGATGTGGACTGCCTTGACAATTGGTTTGGTTGGGGTATCGGTGGTGGCTGCGGCAATGTGGCAGAGTCAACGTGGTAGTCATTCACAGCCGGCGCTCTCTGCAAAACCGACGCAACCAGCATTAACGCCATCAAGTGACATTCAAGCAGTGGACTACGTTAAGGAAGCTAGTGAACTGCAGAAAGCAGGCAGGCTTGAGGAGGCAGCAGCCCTGCTTCGCAAGCAGCTCGATCTGTTTCGGGCGCAGAAATTGGATAAAACCAAAGCCTTTGCTGAATGCTCTAATCGTCTTGGCTCAGTTTTGTACGAAAAGGGGGATATCCCGGAAGCAATCAAATGCTTTCAACAAGCATTGCAAATTTACGAGCTTGATACGGTAAACGATTTGCCAGCGGTTGTAAGCGCACAGAATCAGATTGGCAATCTCTACGATGAACTTCATAATTGTACTGTTGGAGCAGTCTTCCACAAGAAATCTTATGATTTAATCAAAAAGAATGATCTTCAAAGGATTGATAACGTTTGCCTTCTGTCGACGGCATGTAAATACGCAGAAGATCTTGATACCCTGAACGAAAATCCGAAAGTTGTCGAAGCTTTGTTCAAGGAAGGCATAGCATCAGGTATTGATTTGCTGGCCGATCCTGATCGGATATCCGATCAAGTAATTGCGTTGGCTGAATTCTACAATCGTCGACAACTATTTGGAGAGACTTGCCAATTGTTGTTGAGTAATGCGCGGATCATTTGTGATGCCTGCAAGGTAAAACCCGACGCTTTAGGGCGCTCCAGTAGCGCGTTTCTCAAAGCCGCAGCAACTTTAGATTTTGACAAAAAGATCGAAACTGTGGGTAAACTCTCCGCAATTCTAGAAAAGAGAGGATTGAAGAATTCTGAAACGAACGCAGATCTAATCATATTTCTCGCCGACGCTAATTCTCGCCATGGAAAGCGCCCTGCTGCAAGCGCCGACTATATGAAAGCCGACACCATCCTCAAGGGCATTGCCGGCGACTCGGCTGCGCGAAAGCGCGCACGCATCTCAGAGCAATTCAAATAGCCTGTTAAAATTGCCTGTTCTTATTCCATTATTTCTGCGAAAGATGTGCCAGTTCGTTGATTTTCGTTGCCGTTTCAATCTCCTTGCAACAATCTGCCAGCTGGTGCGCCTCTTTCGAACTTGCGCATAATAAGTTGGGAGACGTTTGATCAGCAAAATCCACATAAACAATCTGAGGAACGAGATAGTTTCCATCTTCGCGGTCAGGCAGGAGCGCATCGGCGGGCAACGATGGTATATTCAAACTATTGACAAGCTTAAACAGTTGCTCAACATGTTTCCGGGAAATCTTTGTCACACCGATGATGCCGCCATGTTTGCCTACTCTTTGGCCAGAACCTATTGAGGCCGCCACATTGTCGACGGTATAATCGACAGTTCCATCCGGATGAATAAAGAGCGCATGACTGAGCGTGTTCGCGCCACCGGTGTCTACGATAAGAACGTCGTCTCTGCTTGCGGCGACTTTATCTGCATCAGCGCGCGAAATCTCGCGGTTCACTTGATCGATCATCTGCTCAAGCTTGCTATGGACAGCTTTCGCTAACTCCATTCGTCCTTCGAAGCCCGGCTCAAATGGCGGTTCTTTCAATGTTTGTTGATACGCGGAAACATCCACTCCAGCTCGGCGCGCGTATGCTAATGCTTGCAGTAGCGTAGACTTCTCGTGACGAATTGCTTGAGCCTGGGCGTTTGAGCTCACGCTTAGAAAAATCCAGCTGTGAACGAGCACCGATATTTGGATGCACAGTGACATGCGCGCCCGGTTGTTTGTAAGCAAAGATTGACGGCTCGTTTTTTCCATCATGTGTAGATCTTAGCCGTCGTTGAACAAAACCAGAATCACCTTAGCACGTCACAAGAATCAGGAAAAACCCTATAGACAATTTGTACGTCAGGTTGAAATCACCAAGTAACGCGAATGAATGTTTCCTTCATGCCCATGGCTACAGCCTTTTGTATGACATGTTGGCCGTCACCCCACTGACTGGTGTGAGAAGATAGAGCCGCTTTTTTCGAATCGAATGGTGCTCCGGTGATATCGATAAAGCAGTTGGGCTCTCGGTAATTGACTATGAGTAGTGTTTGAACTTCATGCGCTGGCAGATCCGGTAATTCATTTTTATTCCTGGCATAAGGATAGACTGCGTCGATTGTGGCCAAGGCGATCGCCCGGTGATCCGCATGGTTCACTCCCCATGCCGGATCAAGAATGTTTGTGTCGAGAGCAATTACGATATTGGGACGAATTTTTCTGATCGCTTTTACGATGCAATCAATCAATTCGCGATTGTAAGTGACGTGTCCGTCAGCCAGTCCGAGGAACTGGACATGGTGGACGCCCAGAAGTTCAGCGGCGGCAATTTGCTCAGCCGCTCTTAACTCTGAAATCTGCTCTCCTGAAAGTTCGCCAGATGCGTCACCTTTGTCCCCTCGCGTTGCACAAAGGTAGAAGACTTCCGCCCCAGCTTGTGTAAGCCGGGCAATGCTCCCACCAATGTAGAAGTCGGAATCGTCTGGATGGGCGAACACTACCAGCACTTTCTGCCCGTCAAGCGCGGCTGGAGACCACTCTGATGCTATGCTTTCATGCATTCAGTTTGCCTGTTAGCCCGCAGCTCCTTGCTGAATTGTCACTTCTTCGCCGACATTTTTCTTGCGCAATTCGTTTATCCGCTTGCTCAAGCGAGTTCCCAAGTCTTGGTCGGCGTTGCGGAAGTGGCTCAGGCTGCGCTCGATAATGTCTTCCTTTGTGACTGCGGATAACGGTCCGGCAATATTTTCGATCAGCCTGAACTTTTCTTCCGCCGACATCAGTCGGTATAGATCGCCTGCTTGCACGAAATCATTGTCTTCAGCGTGATGCGATTGCTTTTGAGCAGCCACTTCGCCGGTTACTGTGATCGGCTTCGTATAGGGTTGCTTTGTCTCCGCGGGGCCGTTAAAACTATTCGGTTCATAGTTCTTGGCCCGGCACCCGTTATCGTCAAAGCGCATGGCTCCGTCACGTCCATAGTTTGCCGCTGCGCATGCGTGAGGACGATTGACTGGCAAAGCGGTGTGATTGACCCCGAGTCTGTAACGCTGAGCATCACCGTAAGCGAACAGACGTCCCTGCAACATCTTGTCTGGTGATGGTCCAATTCCTGGCACGAAGTTGCCGGGATTGAATGCCGCTTGCTCAACATCAGCAAAATAATTCTCGGGATTGCGATTCAAGACTAGGCGACCAATTTCTTGTCTTGGATAATCCTTTTGCGACCAGACTTTCGTTAAGTCGAATGGATTGAAACGATACCCCGCTGCATCTTCTAGCGGCATCACCTGTACCGAAACAGTCCACGATGGAAACTCACCTTTATCGATTGAATCCAGCAGATCCAAATGGAGGAAATTGGGATGTTCTCCAGCTATTTTTGCTGCTTCATCGTTCGTCAAACACTTGATTCCCTGGTCTGTTTTGAAGTGATATTTGATCCAGAATGCCTGTCCATCAGCGTTCGTCCATTCGAATGTGTGAGAGCCGAATCCGTCCATATTTCTGTAGCTATAGGGAATGCCGCGGTCGCCAAACAACCACGTGAATTGATGGGTCGCTTCCGGTGAGAGGGAAAAGAAATCCCAGGCATTGTCAGATTCTTGAACGTGTGTGTATGGATCTCGTTTTTGTGAATGAATGAAGTCAGGAAATTTGAGCGGATCGCGCACAAAAAAGATTGGCGTGTTGTTGCCGACCAAATCGTAGTTGCCATCTTCTGTGTAGAACTTAAGAGCGAAGCCTCGTGGATCGCGCACTGTATCAGGTGAACCGCTTTCCAGAGCAACTGTGGAAAATCTGATGAAGACTTCTGTTTTTTTGCCGACAGAGTTGAGGAATTTCGCTTTTGTGTACCGGCTAACATCCTTCGTCACTTCGAAGTATCCGTAAGCGCCGGAGCCCCTTGCATGAACAACGCGTTCAGGGATTCTTTCTCTGTGGAATCGAGCTAACTTCTCGAGCAGATGATGATCTTGAATGACGATTGGCCCATCAGCGCCTGCAGTCTGAGAGTTCTGATTGTCCACGACAGGTGCACCAGCTTCCGTCGTTAACCGTTTCTTTTCATCCGCCACTGTGACAGCCCTCCTGCGCTTTTCTTACGTATGGTCTGTGTCTAGTCAATCAGCAACCGGTGCCACTTTGACAAGTGCACTTGTGAACCTAGAACTCAGCTTTGGCTGAGATCCTAGCACTTCTTCAGGGACCATTTGGGAAACTTTACCGGACCGCTACCGACTCCGCTGCTTCGGCTATCTCTGTGGTCAAGTCCTTGGAGAGAAAGGCGCGGAACTCGGCTTTCTTATCAGCTATTTGACCAAGCACCTGGGCCAGATCGCCATTTGCCTTGACCAGCTGGTCTTCGGCTTGGTCGATGGCTTTGCGATAGCGGTCGCCTCCTGTGCCGAGGGTGCGCACGTTTTCTCTTGCCCGCTCTTGATCGGCCTGATACCGGGCAACTTGTTCTCTCAGTTGCCGCTCCGTCTTTTGCAGGACGAATATCTCCTCGCGCTGCTTAGAGACCTCATCTAGGAACGCCATGAACTTTGCATCAACGTAGTTCTGAGAGTGAGCCCAGGTCAACTCAGGTATTTTGAAGAGATCAAAATTCTCCAGAAGGACGTGCGTTTGCACATCGGTTTCTTCAGGCACCACATGTGATACCGCTTCTTTGGAATCTAATTCCACTCTAAAGCGGTAAAAATGCTCTGTTGTCTCAACGGGTTTTTCAAGTCCAACGTAGTTTCGTTGGGCTACGACAGGATGCTCAATGAAAATGATTTTCTTCCGGTCGGTCAAATTCTCAAGATGGTATACCTTTTTGTGCTGCTGCTTGTAATCGAAATAAAGGTAATTGTTAACGACTCTTACGCGCCAGATTGGCTTGTTCACGGACTCCTGTCGAACAATTACATGAACACCAAGGTCAGTCGCGTAGGCAATAAAGCGTGTGTCATCCGGTTTGACGACATCGAGCAGAGCCTCTCCCGCGTAAGCATTGCTTTCCATAATAGTCACAGGTCCTGACTCCAGGGTCAGTCCGGTCGTGTTTTTTAGCTTGATTGCACAGAATGGATTCTTGGCGTTGCGATTCTCGTTGTAGAGCGAAATTCGTTCGCCTTCTATTGTCTGCTGCACGATTGTAATCAGGGCCGAGCTGTTTCGAGGCACCGTCACCGGTGCCTCGATTCTGTATTCGAACAGCTCACCAGTTGATTGGGTCGCTACTCCTATCGAGACGCCAAGATTTTCTGAGAATATTCTGTCAATCTCTTGGTCGTCCACCGCGTAGAGACCACCTCCAGAACCAGCAGCCATGCCGCCAAGCGTCATGCCTTGCAGCGATCCCCATGATCCAGTTTGACCTGGGGCTGGTGATGATGCCGGTGCTGGTGCAGCGGACCTCATCAAGGCGGCCGGCTCGGCCTGTGCCGCTTGATGTCCGCGCTCAGCCACAAATGGTCGTGATGAATCAACGCCCTGCGGATTGATCGTCGGGCGTTGCGGTTGAACAGGATCGTAAAGAGGCTGGATAAAAGAAATTGGTGATGCGCTGACGAGCGTCATCTGCACGCCATCCCAATCTTCTTCCTGGGTATTGTCGACAATTGCAGATCCCTGAATGATTAATTGATCGTCTGTGGCAACCAGCCGATAACTCGTTTTCCAAATAGGCGATGGAATCGAATAGGCAATAGTTAAATCATGCTCGTCCGTGTCATTGACTTGCACCTTTAACAACTTGCGATCCTTTTTGCGTGTCGCTTGAAACAAGAGTTCAAGCTGTTGTTGAATCTCGTTGGCCAGCGAGGGATCATTGACGCTGATATTCCTGATTGATGACAAAGCGATGCGCTGCATGCTTTTCTCATCACTGTAGAGAACAACTTGATGCTCTCTGATTACAGACTCACCAACAAGCACAAGCGTTTCATCCAGACCGATAATGCGCCCCGTCAGAGTTTCTCCGGAGTGGTCTACCGTAACTGGCGCGCCCTTCAACTGGACGATCAGTTCGACCATGCCCTGGCAATTGCGCAGGTCGAAACCAAACTCAGACAATCTAGTCTCAAGAGTTTTCGATGATTCGTATGTTATCGCTGAGACCTTCCGTCCACCCGCGCTCAATACAAGCAAAGACTTGAGCATGTCGTCGATTTCATCCGGACCGCACATCAACTCAATTTCGCCAGGTCCTTGAAACTTGCCTGACCTCTCAAAGTAACCGATGCCATGCTTGTACAAGGCGATGCGCTTGAGTGGGATCGAGTTCCTTTTTTCTTCTTGAGACATCTTACACTCCTTGGAACGCGTAGCTCTTACGCGCGTGCTTTGTAGCTATGATTCCAGAGTTATGATTTTAGTCTGAATTGTTGAGCGGCGCATTAGTCCCACTCGTTGAAGATTCCGTTCATCGCTCTGTGGTGTCTGAGCCTGGGTTCTATTTATACTATAACATATAGCAATATAATTTGCTAAAAAAGCAAAGCAAAAACGGAAGGGTCTCCTCAATGGAGAAGGAGTCGGTATCGTACCGACTCCTTCAACGGTCGAGTCCTAGCTCTGCATTGACCGGGCGTCGATGTACGCCTGGAAAGCTGCCTGTTCTTCCTTGATGGTTGTTGCCGTGTCGGGGTTGGGGTTGTCCACGCAGTCCACGAGGTTGCTAGCCGCCGCAAGAAGCAGCAAATGCTCCTCGGTCACCAGCGTGTTGGCGGCGGCGCCCACAGTCAAGCCGAAGAGCTGAGGAGCCAGGAGGGCCACGTCTTTCCTGGCAAGAGCGATGTAGTTCAACCGTAGAGACATGTTGCGCATAACTTTTATCCTTTTGCCTGTCCCACATAGGGGTCCGAACCGGAGTGTTCGGACCCCTTCTGCAGATGGCTAATCTGCCAATTCGAGCTCTGCCGAGCGGTCATGCTCGACAGCTCCGATGCTCACCGTACGCAGGTTGTGCGCACGCGGGAACAAGTGCCACTTGTTACCGTGCTCGGCACCACAAGCTTGCTTGACGACCTCGACCGTTGAGCCGGGCATCTTGGCAGCGAGTTCGCGCGCCGTGTCCCTGACGCAGACATGAGTGTCCACGCCACAAACAACGAACGCGCTGGTGTCGTAAAGCCCTCGCTCGCAAGCGGCGAGAACTTCTGCTGAGCCGTCGCATCCTTGCTTCTGCTCGATGACGAACTGGTCGTAGCGCCGCACCTGCCGAAGCAGTGGCGAGAGCGTCGGACCATCGAGGAACTCCAGAAAGACGACGAGCGAGTCTGCACGCACCGCTTCGCGGACGAGCAGCTCGACGGCGTCAATGACTTCAGGCGTCATGCACTGCCCATAACCGGGTTGCATGTCCACCACCACCAGTACCTTGCCGGTGAGGTCAATCATCGCAGTCTCCCTTTCTTCCGCTAGGCGGTTTGTGAGAAGTGCTTGGATTTACTGGAACTGGATTTACTGGAACTTCTGAACTAGCTCTTGGATGCCGGCGCGCGGTCGCCGATCAGCTCAAGCAGCTTGCTCTCGGCCGATTCGGGCAGGCACGACGTGTCGAAGGTCGTGTCCATGGGCTCGGCGCTGCCGTCGTCCTTGCGGATGCGCCACACGGCCATGAAGATGGCTCGGTTGGAGCTCTGCCACTCGGTCGGGTCGAAGTTGGCCTGCTCGCGCTCGCTCGTCTCCGAGAGGTTGAGGGCGTCGATGAGGGCGCGCTTGGCACCGACAAACGACGGGCGGTAGAGCATGGGCTCGAGCGGCTTGACGTCGATGCAGTCACCGAGGTCACGCAACACGACGCACTTGACGATGGCATCGTGCTGTTCGTCAATTACCTGGATCATGGGAAGCAACATAGCGAATCCTCTCTTTCTAGGTTGATGAAAGGACCCGCAGGAAGCGGGTCGGGTTGAGGGTTAGAACAGGTTGAGTTGCACTGGTTTGGCCAGGACAACGGCTTTCTCGGGCGCGGGTGTCTGAATGACGGGCGGCGGAGGTGGTGGCGGCGGTGGCTCGACAACTGCAGGCGTTTGCGCCGACAGAACGTAAGCACCGTCACCTGCCACCGCGAGGAAACCAGCGACTTTCTGGAGCTTCCAGATGACGCTGTAGATTTTCATCTGCTTGAACTTCTGGCTGGTGTACCAACCGTCATGTTCGACAATGTCGGCGATTTTGAATTTCCGCCAAGCATTGCCGTCCCACAGCAGACCCGTGAAGAAGCCGGAAT
>PLXC01000186.1 GCA_003151275.1 Candidatus Melainabacteria bacterium | reverse complement strand
CAGATAATTCACAGTCTGGTGGAGTGCAAAGCACCGCACCGTTGCGGCTTGGGCGACCAATGGCCGCTCCGGATTTCCATGGACACGGAATTACTGGTCTAATCGACACTTCAACATTCAGCCCTCTTGTTGGACGCGCCACCAGAGATGATGCCAAACTTGGTTTGCTGAAACCAACTGATTTTGGCACCATACCAAATTCAAAGTTTGACCTCGGTGCAGAGCGCGGCTCTAAAGAACTGACTCTGGCCTGGGAAGCATGGCACAAACAGCTCAGTGCCGCTGTCTACAAAACATGGAGTGATATTGCGTCTGTGCCCGGCGAGGCGACTTTGCGTATAACTGTGACAAAGGACAGGCAAATCACTCCTGNNTTCGTTCAAGTGGTAACTTCGAATTTGATCAAGGTTTGCTCACCGCTGTTAACTCACTTAACGGTAACCCTGGACTGTCCTTCCCAAGTCAATCATTACGTCAGCAAGTCAGTCTAGAAGCCGACTACGTTGCTTCGACCAATATTCAACCAGGATACAGTTGGGTCAAGAACGATTACGAGCATATCAAGCAAGGCTATTAAACTCGTTGAAAGCGAGCAATCACTGACGTAAATCCTGCAAAGAACATTGAGATGAAAGCGTAAAGTACCCACTTAGTCATTTGACCTCGGCTTGGTTTGTTTGTGGACCGCGCATCATTTTCGAAAGGCGCGAATGGATAGTTTAGTCTAGTCTGGTGGATTACATTTTCATGTGTGGATTCACTTTCATTAGCTCTTCCATTGTGGGCTGTTTGCTTTTCTCGGCATCATGCGCTCCGGCCGGGTCCATTTTCATGTCCATCCCGGGCATGTTCATGTGCTCCATGTTCATATCTGAATTACGGGCGGTTTCAATTCTTCCAGCTTTTATGTCAGCCATAAGTTTGTTGTACTTGTCTGCCGGAAGCACTCGAATTAAATTCATCATGCCGGCAAGAGCGCCCGACCATCCAGTTTTCAATCCGTTATTCTCCGGCTTCGCGACTGCTGCGTCCATGGGCATCATCATCATATCGTCTTGTGGAAAACCAGGTTTTAGATCTGTTGGTGGTGCGCTTGTTTGTTTTTCATTGCGCGGTCCAACTGCATTTGAAACTTTTTGTTCGCGATCAGCAGTGTTGCCCATTCCACGCCCCATAGATGGTCCCAAATCCTCAGCTGTTGAATTGCTCCCGCGAACTATACCCATTCCTTCTTGCATGCCACCACCCGTGTGCATGCCATTACCTGGGTGCGCCATCGGACCTACCATAGAAACCATGTTGTTCATCATGTGGTGTGGTAAATGACAATGCAGCATCCAATCACCGACATGTTTGGCCACAAATTCGATGTCCCGTGCTTGAGCAACAGCAACGAGAACTGTATTTCCTGGATACCAGGCTGATTTTGGGATACGCCCTCCCTCGGTGCCAGTGATCTCAAATTGATTTCCATGGATATGAATTGGGTGGTGATCCATTCCCATATTTATTAGGCGAATTCGCACGCGATCGCCTTCTTTGACAATTAATGGCGTGGTGGCTGGTGCCGCTTTTCCGTTAATAGTCAACCAGTTGTATTCCATCGACATGCTGTTCGGAATGTTGTTGTTCGGCAAGGCCGCCCACTCTTGCAAGACCAATCCAAAATCTCTTTGCACCGGTGGATCGTGGGCAATCTTTGGATGAATAATGAAAAATCCGATCATGCCCATCATCTCTTGCATGGCGCCGTGCGAGTGATAGAAGAATGTGCCGTTTTGATGCAGAGTAAATTCGTAAGTAAACGTCTCGCCCGGTTTTACCATGGGCTGACTAATGAAAGGCATGCCGTCCATCTCTATTGGAATTTCCAATCCGTGCCAATGAACCGTTGTGCCTTCGGGCAAATTGTTCTTGAATATAATTCGAACATGATCACCTTCGTTCACCTCGATCGCTGGTCCAGGCGCCGTGTTGTTGAAGCCCCAAACAGTAAGGGTCTTGGCGGGACCCATCTCTGACGCAGGCAAAATTTCTCGTTGACAAATGTCGGCCGTTAGGTGAAAGACCTTCACACCGTTTTCCATTTTCCATGGGAGTTTCGGTAAGTCAGGTGTGATCACTGGCACAGGCACCACCGCACTGTGTCGGCTGGTGCCAACAATCGCCGATGGCATTTTGAGGTGTTGTTGTGCCCGAGACAATGCCGGTCGGCTTAAGTAAGTGAGGCACGTAATGACCGCTAATAGAGATATGGAGAACGGTTTTAAATGCATTTTGATCCACCAAGTAGATTGAAGTATTTCGGCACTAATATTCGACAAGCCCAGCTGTGTCGAGAGCATTTTGATCGGCGCTGCCTTGCGATCCTGATCGAACACCCGTCATTTCAACATGTTGAACGTTGCTGCCAGGAGACAAACTTGGCGCGTCGAGCCCACCGGATAGCAAGTAGCCCTCAAGCGATGTGCTGCTTTGCTGCAATTCGACAAGAGCATTTATATATTGTTGCCGAACTTGAAACATGGTGCGCTGCGCGATCAACATTTGAGGATAGGATGCAGCCATCTGTTTGTATTTTGCTAAGTAGAGTTGATAAGCCTCGTCTGCCCGAGGCAATATAACGTCGTGGTAACGCCGGACAGCGTCAGATGCGTTGTCATAACTTTTCATTGCTTGCGCAAATTGTACACGCAGAGCTAATCGCAATCTCGCCAGTTCACTTTCTGCGAAAGCGAGATCGGCTTGAGCTGCAGCTATTCCTCCTTGATTTCTGTTCCATACAGGCAGGCTAACTCCAACTTGCATGTTTGCTTCAACGCCGGTTTTTCCGATCACATTGCCGCTGCTGTTTTCT
The DNA here is from genome assembly GCA_003151275.1 of Candidatus Melainabacteria bacterium. The sequence goes on along the minus strand of PLXC01000186.1, from coordinate 1,257 downwards.
AAAAACTCGCTACTATAGCCAATGCCACCACGCAAATACATATCCGGAATAGGCTCTGCCTTTGCTCTGATAATCACGGCCCTAGACCTGCTTAACTGAGCTTCAGCGCTGCGGATTTGTGGACTTTCTCGAATCAGAGCCGCAAGCAACTCATCTTCGTTGATTTTTGGAAGCCGATCCTCCAACTTCCCTTCCAAGCGCACGGAAGCGAACTCAGGCACACCAACGACGGCAGCTAGAACTTTCCAGGCCTGTTTAAGATTATTCTTGGCGGTTTGTAATTCATGCGTTACTTGTTCTTCCTCTATTTCCGATTCTAAATAATCAGGTTTATCGGCTTGACCGACGTTGAAGAGGTCTGATGTGGTTTTGGTGGCATCATGAGCTATTTTCAACAGCTCAGTTCGCAAACTTACTTGCTGCTGCGCTCCGAGTGTTTGATAGAAGAGTGTGCGCACAGTGTTGATTACGCGCTGCCGTTGAGCAGTTGACTCAATGTCGGCTTGATTTGCTTGGCTCAGATAAATATTGCGACTTTTAGCAAGTTTTCCTCCTAGTGGAATCGTTTGTTCGAAGAATCCAAAATATTCTGGTTTCGCGTGAAGAGATCTAAAAGCGAACTCTTCACTTTGATAACCGACTACAGGATTAGGAAGTAATCCCGCCTGCTTCGCCAAGCCGCGTGCCGACCGAGTTGCAGAGGATGCTTGCATCAATGTTGGATTGTTTTTAATTGCCATCTGCTCCAACTGCGCAAGGGTGAGAACGGAGCCACTAGGCGGCTCTTGAATCACACCTTTAAGCTGCGGGACCACCTGTTGTTGCGGCGTGCCTTGAGCACCAACTGCGCTCACTGTTTGGAGCGCGAGTAACGCTGCCAACAAATATGATCGACGAAGAGAGTTCATAAGCGCCGATTATATCCGATCATCATCCCTATCCCCCATGGGGGGATAAAAATTGGCTGCGGCTGTCAAGGTTGTGCGTTATTATCTTGTCTCACTGGATGCCAGTTTTGCCAAGCACTTTTCCAGTTCCTTATCGCAAAGCGGAAAATNNAGAATAATTCCGCGAAGGTTTCCGAAGGACCGCCAGTCGCTTTTTGCAGGAAGTAATCCAGACGCTTACGCTGCTCTTCAGGCACTTTTGCGGAATCCAAGTAGTATGCGTGTTTAAACTCGTTGCTGTCAGTGAATTTGTCCATGCAGTAATCTATGGCATGCCCGGTCTCATGTCTTACGACTCCAATTTCAGGAG
>PLXC01000164.1 GCA_003151275.1 Candidatus Melainabacteria bacterium | reverse complement strand
CAATCCCGCATCAAAGATAATTGGCTGCAAGCGAGAATCTGCGACGGTCTCACCGAGATTTATGCAAGGCAGTGGCAATTTGAAAAAGCAGAAAAAAATTGTCGACAAGCGATAAAGAACCTTTCGGCGATAGCAGAAGTTGATCCTGCCCTGCTTTCATCAAGGCTGCGAAAGTTAGCGCTGTTGAATCTTCAACGGGGGAATGGAGAGAAAGCCAGGGAATTGTTCCAACAAGCAAAGGTGCTTGCTCCCAATACAGTGGACCGAGGACTGGTCCAGTAGACCCAGAACTGGTGCCTGCTCGCTCTAGAGCGGATTTCTCAGAATTGCAGCCATAGTCGCCGCCAACTGTACGAACTTAAGTCACTTGATTGGTCTGAAATGATCAAAAAGATAGAAAAAAGGACGAAAATTGTCAAAAAGCAGCGAAATGATCAAAAGAATTGAAAACTTGAGTTAGCTCCTTCTCGCAAAAGAAATCTTGTCCCATTTCGGCAAGATTTCTTACATCCAATGGCAAACCACCGATGGTGCACTGTGCACTGCGCATTGGCGTCACACCATCAGCGGTGACAACACGAAGCTCGGCGCGCACGCTGTCACGATATTACCGTGCCAAACGAGCGGCTGCCTGTTTCCTGACGTTGGCGGCTGCAAGTTCATGCCGGCGTCTACGAATCAACTCCTGTGCTTGCTTGATACTGAGTCTCATTTGATTTGTCTCCTTGAAAAAAACTCTTAGTCGGAAAAATCTCTTACTTGTTGGGGGCGAAGCCGGGCACGGGTTCGATCGAATCGACAAGTCCGTACTTCAGCGCATCTTGAGCATTGATCCACCAGTCGAGTCCCTGGTCGATGTGCTCATGAATGGTAGCAAGACTGAGTTTGGAGCGCTTTGCCAGCCGTTCCAGAAACTGGTCCTGCAACTGTGTACTGAGCTTCATATCGTTCTGGATCTCAAACAGCTTTCCCTCGGACTTAGTGGAAATCTGATGAATCAAGATCCAGCTATTAGCTCCAATGACACGCTCGTCAGCAGCTTGCAACAGCCAGCCAGCAGCAGAGGCGGCCATACCATAGGTCTGTATTTTGACGTGATGACCACGGGTTCGCACAGCGGCGATTTCATCCATCAACGTAAAGCTCGCAAAAACACTTCCGCCGGGAGAATTCAGAATGATGCGGATTGGCTTGCCAGCATTGTCTGTATCTTCAACCCAAGATTCGAGTTGCTTCACAAGACTGAGAACAGTTGTTTCGCTGACCTCATTTGAGAAGTAGAAAAGACCTTCGGCAGGTCCTGATTTCTTATCGGCTGGTTTCGCGCCCATGAGCAGGGAGATGACCCGGTCGGGAGTCAGTTCCTGGCCAACGGTTTTCGGTGTCTGGGCAAAGCTTCCGGTGGAAAGAGAGAGAAGCACGGCCAAGGTGATGGCGGCGCTGGTGAATATGCGTTTCATTAGTCTTAGAGTCCTTCTTCGTGCGTAGCGCGCACGATCTCAACTACTCTCGTCCTTATCGAAACCACAAATTGCACACTGCAATCCATTGGCTGCGACCATTCACACACGAAACACCAACGCTCGCTAACCAACATCAGACAACCGCTCGAGACATTAATCTCGAAAGGGCGATGGGCAAATGCTGGGTATGCGGGAATTGGTGAGTTGTGGTGAATGTTTAAGAAAAACGAAAGGAGATATCTCCTTACTACCGGAAGACGTGCGGTAATTCACCATTCCCGAAGACAATTAACCCGATCCAACCTCGCGCGATGTCAAAGAAAATTTGCACGGCTCGCGGTGGTACGTTCAAAAAGGTGAGAAGTGGATCGGCCTCGTTCGAAAAAGTTGCGGCAAGGAAACAGCCAAACATCGCGGAGTTGCGAAACAATTGGCTAACTGAAGCGCGCTATTTTAGACTGAGCAAGTCGGCAAAATGCTCGACGAGAGCAGACAGCTCCTCTTCGCTATGGTGCGCAAATCCAATCATAAACTCATGTGGTTTTGGATCGCCAACATAATGCTTCTCCGTGCTCACCATGGGCACCCCAGCCTCACGAATGCAACGCAAAATTTTGGCTACGGGCAAACTTGGATCAAACTGCAGAATCATATGCATACCCGCACTGACACCGTATATGGCAACTAGATCTTTCAAGCGCTTGGCGAGCACCAGCGCAAGAGCAGCTCGCCGCTTTGCATAGAGGGCTTTCGTCCGCTTAATTTGTCGTTCCAAAATGCCCTCGTTCAAAAACTCCGTTAGCGCGATTTGTTCAAGCAAAGGGAAATCTCTCTCGATAGAAGATTTAGCCCTATGCATCGGCGCTAGCAGTCTCTTTGGCAGCACCAGAAATGCTACACGCACGACTGGGAAAAGAACTTTCCAGAAGCTACCTATGTAAATGACGCTATCAGCCTGATCCATTCCCTGCAAGGCGGAGACTGGCTTCTCGCCGTAGTGGTATTCGCTGTCGTAGTCATCTTCCAGGATGAAAGCACCTTTGAGCTGCGCCCACTTCAACAACTCCATACGCCGCCCTACCGACATGACCACTCCCATCGGGTCTTGGTGAGAAGGAGTGACATAAACCATTTTTACTTTGGATTTTAGTTTGTACAGCTCATCCACGATCAAACCGTCATTATCCACAGGGATAGTGACAATTTTTGCGCCATGCGTGTTTAGAATTCTGCGAGCGCCAGGAAATCCTGGATTCTCCAGAGCCACAATATCGCCAGGATCTAGCAACAACCGACAGACGAGGTCCACTCCGCTCTGCGTTCCGGAAAAAAGCGCCACGCGAGACGATGAACACTTGACCGACCTGGCTCGCGTAAGATAAGCGCTGATTGCCTCACGCAAGTGCAAATATCCCATCGGATCGCTCACATACTGAAACAGCGTTTTATCCTCGAAGCGAGCACATTTGTTTAACACCTCCCGCCACTGTCGCAGCGGTAACTGGTTGATGCTTGGAGCTCCATAATTGAGTTCCTGAAACAGTTCTGCGTCAGCCGGTTCAATCAACTCTGACTGCAACATTCTCTTGCCGAAAATTGAAAAACTCGGCTCGACTAGGACCAGGCTGGGTTCGGCGATGGGATCCGAAACATGATTGGAAGATTTCGAAATTTTATCGGCAACGAATGTTCCACTGCCTACTATCGTATGGATCAGTCCCTGAGCCGTGAGCAATTCATAGCTGCGAATGGCAGTAAATCTCGATATTTTAGCTGCACTAGCCAGCTCACGCGTAGACGGCAACTTTTCGCCGACCCGAAGGCGCCCCTCTTCGATTGCCAAACGCAATGCCTCACAGACTTGCTTGTAAAGCGCCTGTCGACTGTGTTCAGGCAGCGCCAAAACGAATTGCATTGCTGTCTCCCAAATCCCGATCCACTTCTACCATTTTCGACCATACCACTGCCACCAAGGCCAGCTCGTCTTGACATCACGCGAACTTGCGCGGGGTTAATTGTGTTCGGATTTTGAGCATCATAGACTCAATTCAAGTTATGTAAGAGGTAACTCTTTTGTTCTTCTCAACACACACGCCCCCAAGCCCCACCCGCTAATACCTTTCCTTTGCTCGCCATCTCTGAGACTAACGTCTCGAAAGAGACAGCGCGCAAAACTCAATCCAAATCTGTAAATTGCTGCTTTCACGAGGCTGTTACTTATACCTGTCCTTCTTCGATAGTAAGAACTTGCACTCCAACGTCTGCCTTGATTTGCCGAAAAACTGGACGATACCTCGGCGCTGAAGGAAATTTCTGTCCACCTCAAAGACCCGGGCGCGACCAGTCAAGCTTCGCTGCAAGGTCGAACGCTGATCGGCGCGCCCAACATCTAAATCCACATCAATCAGCAACGGATGGTACTAAATATGGCACCACTCACCACTCAAGAACGGCAAGAACTTCTCAATCAACCTGGCGTTACGACGGAACTGCTCGACGAGTACGAACGCCTGATTTCCGAATTCTTCATGTTCGATCCAGACATGATCACAGCCGGGGAAGAGCTGACTCGATATCAGCGCATCGAAGAGCTGCACGGCATCATCCACCCCGGCAAGAAACTGAGCCTCTCTCCGATCGAATCCGCGGATGAAAAATAGAACCTGGAGCAACGGAAAGGATTGTATGTCCAAACTAACAATTCAAGACTTGAATCTATCCTTTGTGCCGCAGGTTACTAGCCAGGATCCACTGTGGCAACGATGCATCAACCTAGCGCTGCGATCCGGCAGTGAAAACCAGCGTTACGGGGCACTCGTTGTCAGAAACGGCAAAATCATCGGCCAAGGATGGAATCGATTGCTCAAAAAGGGCGAGCCGTTTCCCTTCAAAACCACCTTCTTCCTACATGCCGAGCGAGCCGCAATCGGTGATGCCATGTTCGCGCAAACTCCTGACACCATTTGTGGTGCTGTGGTTTATGTGGCTGGATTTCTGGTGAAGGAGCGACACCCACTCATACGGCGGGCAGCCGTGATCAACATGGGCACGTGCGTCCAGTGTGCCAGGCTATATGCCAATCACAACCTGTCGGTAGCTTTTATGTCAGAAACAGGCTGGATACATTTGAGTGGCCCAAAGGCGCTTCAAAACGCAGAGATGAACGCCCACATCCTCAAAGAAAGAGGCATAACCAGGCGACAGTTTCGCCAGGAGATCTGCCTCTATGCGCCGGTAAGGATGCATGGGCGTGCAGCCAGTTCGACAACTAAGGAGAAGAATCAACATGATGAACAACGAACCAAAGTATTTCGTCGTCATGATTGACGATTTTTTCGGTCCTCGAGAACCAAAGGCTAGGCTGGTAAAGGCCTCCTCGGAAGAGGACGCAAGGGTAAAAACCAGGATGGGGAACCCAGACTTACTGATTGGTTTTGAACGCAGAGAAGATGTTTACACGTTTATCAAGACGTTAGGCTGGACGGAGATCGAGGAGCAGCTCGAAGACAAGTAAATCAGGCTGGGCAGAATTTGCCGAGCGCGAAGTTGGGCGAGAAAAAGGAGTCAAAGCATGCGACACACAATGAAGTCTCTTTCGAAACTGCGCAGGCGCTATGCGCCCAGCGTAATCACGGCCGACATCTCGAATCTGTCGGCTGGCGATCAACAGGCGCTGTTGAAGCTCATCGAAGCCGCCCGGCTCATGGATGAGATCTATCTGCGCCAGACCTGGAGCGGTGCCCCTGCCGTAAGGGCTGCACTTGCCAAAGACAAGAGCCCGCTGGGCAGAGCTCGTTTCCGCTACCTTCGGATTAACGGCGCTCCTTGGTCCGAACTAGACGATCACGAGCCGTTTTTGGAAGGGGTGCCTGCACGTCCGGATCACGCCAACTACTATCCCGAAGACATGACCAAAGAGGAGTTCGAAAGCTGGGTTTCTACTCTTCCTGAAGAGGAGCACAAGAGGGCGACCGGCTTCTTCTACGTTATTCGGCGCGACATAACAGGCGCTCTCAAGTCCGTGCCCTACAATCAGGAATACGGTGATTTGCTCGAACCGGCAGCCGAGCTTCTAAGGCAAGCTGCCGACTTGACCGACAACGAAAGCCTGCAGAAATTTCTCAGGCTGCGCGCCGACGCGTTCCTGTCCAACGATTACTACGCAAGCGACGTAGCGTGGATGGAACTCGATTCGCCTATCGAGATCGTTATCGGTCCGTATGAGGTCTATATGGACCGCCTGTTCAATTACAAGGCGGCTTTCGAGGCCTACATCACAGTTCGCGATTGCGAGCATTCCGCCAAATTGGCTCAGTTCGCCGGCTACCTGCAGTTGATCGAGAACCATTTGCCAATCGACCCCAGCTATCTCAATGCCCAGATTGGCGGGCTCTCGCCGATTCTGGTCGTGAACGAGCTTCTGGGCGGCGGCGAGGCTAACTCGGGCGTTCGCACGGCGGCGTTCAATCTTCCCAACGACGAGCGCGTCGTTGAGGAGAAGGGGACGAAGCAGGTGATGCTCAAGAACGTGCAAGAGGCGAAGTTTAAGCATGTGCTTGTGGCGATCGCTGATCGCGTTCTGAACCGCGATCTCGTCAAACATCTCACGTTCGGGGCTTTCTTCGACCACATCGTCTTCCACGAGCTCTTGCACGGCATCGGTCCGCACAACATCAAGGTCGCCAACAAGAAGACAACCGTGCGGTTCCAGCTCAAGGAGCTTCACTCGGCTTTCGAGGAAGCCAAGGCGGACATCTGTTCGCTGTTCGCACT
>PLXC01000024.1 GCA_003151275.1 Candidatus Melainabacteria bacterium | reverse complement strand
GCGTTCGTTATTTTAGCAGGTGAGAAGCCTACCGTTTCTTCTTTTTGCGGTAATAGCCACTTGGTGGGCCACCTTTTGGGGGACCCTTGGGCGGTCTCATAGGCAGTTGAGGCATTCCACGTGGCATGGTTGGCATGCCTGCTCCGCCTGCGGGTGAGCCGCCGAAAAGCCCTGAGAGTCCGCCAGACAGGTCCATTCCGCCCATGCCGGGCAAGCCGCCAAGCGGACCGCCTGCGCCTCCGCCGAACATTTTTCTAACTTGGGACATCATGTTTCGCATTTGCTCAAACTCATTTAACATTTGGCCAACTTCGTTGTCCTTGAGTCCAGAACCTTTTGCGATGCGGCGGCGCCGACTCATGTCAATAATTTGAGGTTTTTTGCGCTCGGCAATGGTCATTGAGTTGATTGCTCGTTCGTACATTTGAAATTTTGCTTCGCCCTCGACAGCGATTTTGTCCTGCACATCAGAGGTTAGACCGAGCATGCCACCAATGCCCATCATCTTCATGATGTCGCCCATCGGGCCCATTTTTTTCATCATTCGTTGCATCTGCACGAACATTTCCAGATTGAAGTCTTCAGTCAACATCTGCATTGCAGCCTTTTCGGCGTCTTTTTCGTTGATGTTTTCTTGCGCTCTTTCAACCAGTGTGAGCACATCGCCCATGCCGAGGATGCGGCTGGCCATACGGTCCGGATAGAAAGCCTCAAGTTGATCCAGTTTCTCGCCGGTGCTGAGATATTTAACAGGTTTGCCGACTGCTTCCCGCACAGACAGCGCTGCTCCACCGCGCGCGTCACCGTCCACTTTGGTGAGCAAAAGACCAGTTACGTCTAGTTGTGTGTTGAATGTTTCAGCGACGTTGACGGCTTCCTGACCGGTCATCGCATCGACAACGAGGATTTTTTCATTCGGCTTAAGGAACCTGTCTAGAATGAGTAATTCCGCCATCAGGTCGGTGTCTATTTGTAATCGTCCAGCCGTGTCTAAAATGACGGGGTTGTAACCCAGTCTCTTAGCTTCTTCAACCGCTTTCTCGCCGATATCTTGAACATCTTTGCTGTCAGGAATTGTGAACACGGGCACATCGATTTGTTTGCCCAGAGTTTCCAGTTGTTTGATCGCCGCTGGTCTTTGCACATCGCAGGCGACGAGCAGGGGACTGTGTCCTTCTTTCTTTAACTTCAGCGCCAACTTGCCGCAGGCTGTCGTTTTTCCAGAGCCCTGTAGCCCTAGCAACATGACGATCCCAGGTCCACCTTTTAAGTCCAGTGGCACGTTCTCGCCACCAAGGATGGTGACAAGTTCATCGTAGACTACTTTTATAAACTGTTGATCCGGACTAACGGCATCGATAACATCTGTGCCTAACGCTTTCTGTCTAACGCGCGAGATGAAGAGTTTGACTACCTTTAAACTGACGTCTGCTTCGAGGAGAGATTTGCGCACTTCTCGAATCGCCTCTTCAATATTGTCTGCAGAAAGCTTCGCATCTCCCCTGATCGTCTTGAGAGCGCCTTGCAAATGATCTGTCAGTGTGTCGAACATTTAATTGTTACCTCGTCGGTGCCAGCTTTTTGATCATGTTTATTTTTTCGCTGACTTCAGCTGGATAAACTAACCAGTTCGATTCATAGTTTCCTTTTACGAGAGCGTCGATTGTTAACGACAGTTTTGAAAGTTCATTTACCTCACCACTGTCGGTGCGCACAACAATGTTTGTTTGTGGCAAATCAGCGTCTGGTCGATAATAATCATACGGTCGGAAACCTGTTGATTCGACGGTCACGTAGTAGTCCGGATCGAATCCCATAGCTGCAACTACTTTTCGTGATTCGTTCTTCAACTCTTCAATTTGTTTAGGATCATGAAAGGGAATTTTGGTCGCCTTAAATAAGCGACGATGCAAAAACCGAGAGGCAAGATCCGCTAGCACGGGATCCGGGTCTTGCGACCATTGCTTGATGTGATAAGTCATTTGCACATCGTCTAAAGTGAGATACTCTTGGACAGAGAGCTTCTCACCGGTGAGCCACTTTCTTGTCGGTCCGTCGATGAAAGCAATCGGACCATTTCCTGGTTCCATTAGATGGCGAGCACGATTGACGAGCTGGTTGAGAAGCGCCCGGGCAGCCAGATTTTTGCGGTGGTAATAAACTTGAGCGTACATACTGTAGCGAGCGAATAGGTAGTCTTCAACTGCAGTCTGTCCCTTTTCTCCAACTACAACTATTCGATCTTCCTCCAGATCGATTTCCATCGATCTCAGTATCCGCTGTAAAGCAAATAAACCATATGCGGTGCCCGTCATATAGCTATCTCGCAGCAAATAATCGAAGCGATCAACATCGAGTTGGCTGGAAACTATGTGCGATACATATTTGGGATAGTAGGTCTTCTTCAAGACTTTGACTATCTTGTCAGCTAAACCATCGTCGAACTTGTCTAAAACTTCGTGCACGCACGTGTCGCCCGAAATGATTTTGCAAGACCAATCTTCATGGTCATAATGCAAAATCTGCTCTGTCACGTGGCTATAGGGACCGTGACCAATATCGTGCAGCAAGGCGGAGGCGAGGATCAGTGGACGCTGCTCCTCTATGCCGTCGGTGCGCTCGCTGACCATGTTCACCAGTTGTGATGCAACGTGCATAACGCCAACGGAATGAGTAAATCGAGATCCCTCTGCGCCTTGAAAAGTGAAATAGGAGACGCCCAATTGATGAATTCGGCGCAGGCGTTGAAACTCTTCTGTATCAATGAGGTCCATGATCAGCCGCTCGGCAGGCTTATCCCTGTCGAGAACGATGTCCTGATGAATAGGGTCGAGGTAAGTTCGCTTGTGGGCGATGCGGCTCATGAAATTCCTTGGCTTCGGCGGTGGCGAAGACGCGTGCACAAAAGTTAGGCTGCACGGTTAGATTCGGTAATGAAGGATATTATACTTGGCAAAGTATTCGGTATATATATCTTTGTTTGTTTGACGCGCCACCCGACATCGTGTCATTGCTCGATGCCTGGGTGAAACAACTTGCAGCTACGTGTCCGACTGCGCAAAGCTGCGGCTTATCCTAGGAGCGCCTATGCACACTAGTGGGGTCTATGCGGCAAGCTGCCCGACTCCGCAAGCTGCCCGGCTGCTGCAGCTACGCTGCCCGACTCCGCAAGTCTGCTCGGCTTATCCTAGGATTGCCTGGGCACACTAGTGGGGTCTATGCAGCTACGCTGCCCGACTCCGCAAGTCTGCTCGGCTTATCGAAAGCGGGCAGTACAAGTGAGAGCAGTGCGAAGAGGATGATTACGCCAAAGGTACGCTCTGAGCCTTTGTGCAATCCCTCAAATTTCTCATGAGCTTGCTCATTCGTTCGAAGCACGGGCAAAAGTTCTTTCATTGGCGGAACGATGCCCAGAGAAAAAACCATTGTCGCGGCAATTGCAATGAGGCTCGAAGCCCATCTTATCTTGACCAATTTCGATGGCTTTTTGTTTTTGGCAAAGTCAAGCGCTTCTGCAATCAGCAGTCCAATAGCACAGACCAGGGCGATGGTGCTGAAGTTCAAGAACACTGGGACATTGTTCAAAGCAGCATCGGCCACGGGGATGCCCTTTTCTTTGGCCGCCTTGACTAAGGTGATCACCGCAAAAACGATCATTGCCGAGCCGCCAAAAAGCACTGATAACGTAATCGATCTTAGTATTTGACTCAACGTTGACATGAATTACTTTCTATTATCGAAAAATTGTGATGCATCGAAGGCTCTATCAAAGCGCCCATCCTAGGCGCGCGCATTTAACAACACTAACGGCTTATACAGGCTGTTTTGATGCACAGCCGGGTTTTACCGCAGGTACTTCATCTGCTGATGTGAAGAGCGGTTTGGAAGAATAGCCAGAGGCCATTGCAAGTTCAAGGTTTAATTTCTCTAGATCATTTTTTACAAATCCAACTATCGTCTGTCGGATGGTGCCGTCCTGTCCAACTAGAAACAACGAAGGAACGAACTCTAAGCCATATTCCACTGTGCTGGACAAGCGTAAATCCAGCAACATGGGAAAAGTAATGCCAAACATTTTGGCGAAACCACTCGTTACATCACCATCGTCTTGAGAGACTGCCCAGATTGGAATATTGGGATAGCTTCGATGAAGCCGCTCAAGATAAGGAAGTTCGAGTTGGCAAACTGGGCAGCTTGCCTTTGTGAAAGCTAGTAAGATCAGCTGACTTTCTTTGAGCGTTTGATATAAGCTATATGCCGATCCATCAATGCTTGTCAAAGAGACAGCGGGCGCTTTTGTGCCCTCGAGCAGTGCAACCATGTGTAAAGGTCCTCCAACAAACCATTCTACATGCTTGGCAAGTTGACGTTGGCTATTGATGCAGGTTGTGTATCGAGTGATCGCAACAAGCGTATCAATATAGGAGAGCTTTATTTTGAAACCCATTCGTTCGGTAGAAGTCGTACCTTTCTTGCCTCCTGAACTTGAGTGCCTTAGAGAACTTGCTTACAACATCAGATGGTCTTGGGATCACGAAACTATAAATTTGTTTAGACGGTTAGATCGCGATTTGTGGGAAACGACCGGTCACAACCCTGTGCTCATGCTGGGCACCATCAGCCAGGAGCGGCTCAATGAAGCAGCCACGGATGAAGGATTTATCGTTCAGCTGAACAGAATTAGTCAGAAGTTTCAGGAGTACATGCGTACTCAAAGCACCTGGTATGAAAAGCACTACAAAGGCAAGAAAGCGGTCATTGCTTACTTCTCAGCTGAATTTGGATTGAGCGAAGCGTTGCCGATCTATTCAGGCGGTCTTGGTGTATTGGCCGGTGACCACGTCAAAGCGGCTTCAGAACTGGGTATTCCTCTAGTTGGTGTTGGTATCGTTTATCAAGAAGGATACTTCCGTCAATATTTGAATGCGGACGGTTGGCAGCAAGAACGTTATGCTATGAACGATTTTTACAACTTGCCGATTTTGCCTGTCAAAGAGAAAGACGGTGGCCCGGTAATTATTTCAGTTGATTTCCCTGGTCGCAAAGTTTACGCAAAGGTTTGGAAGGTGCAGGTAGGCAGGGTGCCACTGTACCTGCTGGATACAAACATTCCAGAAAATAGCAAACAAGACGAAGACATCACCGATGCGCTCTATCACGGTGATTCTGAACTGCGTATGAAACAAGAAATGATTCTTGGTATCGGTGGTTTAAGAGCGTTGCAAGCGTTGGGAATTGTGCCTGATGTTTGCCATATGAATGAAGGACACTCTGCGTTCCTCGGATTGGAACGAATCCGAATGATGATGCAAGAGCACGGACTATCTTTCGATCAGGCGCGCGAAGTGGCTGCCGCTGGTCAGTTGTTCACAACACACACAGCCGTTCCTGCCGGCATCGATAAGTTCACACCAGAATTGATCGAGCGTTATTTCGGTGACTATTATCGTTCGCTTGGACTCTCTCGAGGACAGTTCCTTGCTCTTGGCCGAAGCAATCCAAGTGATGATGAAGAGCCGTTCAGCATGGCTATGCTGGCGATTAATTTGTCATCCAAAACAAATGCCGTCAGCAGAATTCACGGCGAAGTTTCTCGTAAGTTGTTTGGTAATGCTTGGGTCGGTTTGCCTGAGCACGAAGTGCCCATCACTCACGTTACAAACGGTATCCACGCTCGTTCTTGGATTTCAGAAGAAATGTCGGATTTGTTCGATCGTTACCTTGGACCAAAATGGTCAGAGGATAGCGCTGATCAAAGCAGTTGGAAGCGAGTCGATGAAATTCCAGACGAAGAACTTTGGAGAATTCATGAAAGACGCCGTCAGCGGTTGGTTTCATTCAGTCGCGCTCGTCTGAAAAAGCAACTCGAACAGCGTGGTGCGCTGCCGACAGAATTGAAAACAGCAATGGAATGTCTCGATCCAGAAGCTTTGACAATCGGCTTCGCGCGTCGAATGGCGACCTACAAGCGTTCAACCTTGCTGCTTAGAGATGCGGAAAGACTGGCGAAGATTCTAAACAACAAAGATCGTCCAGTGCAGATCATCATCGCGGGTAAAGCTCACCCTGAGGACACCCCAGCCAAGGAGTTAATCCGTGCAGTAATTCACTTCTCACGCCGTGAAGATGTGCGGAGCCGGTTTGTTTTCTTAGAAGATTACGACATTAACGTAGCGAGATGGATGGTCGAAGGTGTCGATGTCTGGCTGAATACGCCCCGTCGATTTTTAGAAGCATCCGGCACAAGCGGAATGAAAGTTCTCTTCAACGGTGGTATCAACGTCAGCATTCTCGACGGTTGGTGGGACGAAGCTTACGAACCTCATGTCGGCTGGGCAATTGGACGTGGTGAAGTTTACGCTGATCCTGAATATCAAGACGATGTTGAGTCAAATGCGCTTTACGATTTGCTAGAGAAGGAAATTATTCCGATGTTCTACGATCGTGATAAGAACGGCAGACCGCGCCAATGGCTGTCTCGCATGAAGAGTTCAATGCAGGTTCTCTGTCCTGAATTCAGCATCAGTCGCATGGTGCGCGAATACGCACTGCGCATGTATTTCCCTGCGGTTAGCCGCTCTAGCGAGTTTTTGGCCAATGGTGCTGAAAAGGCTAAGGAATTGTCCGCCTGGAAAGCTAAACTGATCAAAAATTGGAAAGAAGTGCACATCGAATCGGTCGAAGCCGGCAAAGAACATAAAGTGCAAGTCGGCGACGACATGAGAGTGAGAGCTAGAGTGCATTTGGGGCAGTTGAGTCCAGATGACGTCTCGGTGCAGATCTATCATGGACCGATCGATCCTTCCGGCAATATCAGTGAAGGTGAAATCATTCCGATGCTTCTAAGTGATGAAAGCAAATCTAATTCGGTAAGTTTATTTACCGGAGCGATTCGTTACTTCAAAAGCGGACGACATGGATTTACCGTCAGAGTTGTGCCGCACCATGATGATCTAGGCACTCCTTTTGAAACTGGTCTACTCCACTGGGCCTCACAACCAGTAAACGTAACCGCCTGAGTCCAATATCCTAAATACGCACGGCCGCTCGCTCCCCTAAGTTGTAGCGAGCGAAGCGCGGCGTGACGTGCGCAGCGAGCGGGTCAGAGCGGAGGAGCCGAAGGCGACGGAGCGATTAAGACCAAATTCAGCTGGTTCGATAGACCTTTAAGGCTCGACCTGACGCATTGTTGCGCAGTATTGCAACCGCTTAAAATGGGTGACCTCCACCTATTGGCATTTTGCCTCTCCTTAACCAAATGGAGGCAATGTCGGACTTGTTTTTGGGCTAATATTGGCAAAACTCGTGCTACGATAATCACATGACTACAAATTGCACGCGCGTGAGTACAAATGGGCGACGATAAGCAGAAGACCACCAATATCAGTCTTCGAATTCCCGATGACTATCGAAAACGGCTGCAACTGCAAGCCGATAAGAAGAGCATTAGCTTCAACGCTCACGTTTTGCGAGTTTTGGAGATTCATCTGATGAGTTCGGGATTTGGTCCCACATCTATCACCTCAACTTCAGGTCGCTTGTTCGAGATCCGCTGCGAACCTTTTGTAGACAATATCGACGAAACAACATGGGCGTTTTTTATAGATGAACCAAAGTTCGAGAAAGAGCGTGCTTACTACTTGATCGGTATCGGCAGAACCATTCTGCGAGACTGGCAAGTCAAAGATAAGTCGACTGTATCGAAAGAAGTTGGATTAGCTTTGCTGAATTATTACAATCGCCAGGGTCTGGAGATCGACCGGCTTGCCTGGACTCAGTATCCAGGACCTGACAATGATGGTCGGCGCGTGTTGCAAGTTGCCGAAGTACCTGAAACACTTGAGCAATTTCTCGACCTATTAATGGCAGATAAATGGACAGACAAATTCATTGAGCAAGCAGACAAGAGTCAAGATATTCGACGAGGTAGGCAGGAATCAGCGTTATACAGATAGTAAGTGGGAGTTTGTCCGAGGATAGTCCAGGCAGAAGCTGCCCGAACTTATCAAAACGAGTCAGAAAGTCAGGGCGCTAAAAGCCTTAGGTCGAGGAAGAAATAGTGGTTACGTTCATCTCAGTTTTCATCATCTCTTACATCTGGCACGCTATGGGCGTTACCATCGGCTACCATCGATTGCTTTCTCACCGCTCCTTCTCTTGCTCTAAAGCAGTTGAATATTTCTGGGTGCTACCTGGTTTTCTTGCGTTTGAAGGTTCGCCGATTTGGTGGTCCACCATTCATCGCGCCCACCATAAATATGTCGAGACTGTTTTGGATCCTCACTCACCGAGAGCTCGGGGAATCAAATATGCTTTCACCGGTTGGTTGGCAGAAAAGCAATACGAGAGCCATCTCGATCCAGCAATTCAATGCAAAGACTTGATCGCAGACCCGATTTATCGCTTTCTTGAGCAAGGTGGAAATCTTCCAAGAGGTCACGCACTTGGCTTTGCTTGTTGCTTTGCATTCAGACTGATCCTCTGGGCTGTGTTTGGTTGGCAGGTTGCGCTGGCTTCATTGTTGGCAGCAGTAGCCGTTCTTCAGATTCCTTTGCTGTTGAATGTGGTTTGCCACTTACCTAAGTTTGGCTACAAAAACTACGCTCTCTCTGATGACAGCGTTAACGTCTGGTGGGTTGGTTTGTTGGCAATGGGCGAAGGTTGGCACAACAACCACCACGCTAGTCCTGGTTCTGCTAGAACGGGCATGTTGCCTCACGAATTTGACGCTTCCTGGTTGATGATCAAATTCATGAAAAAGATTGGACTAATACAGCGCCTCAACGTCGCTGATCACGATACGCTGATCGCCCGTGCTGCGGCCGAATTAGAAAAGCAAAACAGCATGGATGATCCTAGCCTGGCTGAGATCGAGTCCACTCCCGTGCTTGTAGGCGGCAGAGAATCTGTTCGCGATATGGGTGCCAAGAGAACTGTTGCACGAAAATCGCATCGCGACGTGCCTAAGAAGGTAAGTAACTCCTAGTCACTTTCTTCTCGTTAGAAATAAGAATCGCGCTGAGATTACTCGGCGCGATTTCGTTTTTAGGTTCGTGTCCAAGCGGACGCGCTCTCCAATGTGCGATCCAACTACTCTGCCACTACCTGTAGTTTCCCCACCGCAATCGTATCCTGCGCAGTCAGATGATCCGGCGTTACAGCATCAAGCAACTGCAGCTTGCGCTTAGTATCGGCATCGATCAAGGAGAGGTATACAGAGTATTGCCCTGGAGTCAGCTTGGGCATCTTCAAACTTTCTTCCCATGTCACTGGCTTGCCGGCGATCCACTTGTGAGTGGGAATCGATGGTGTGTGCAGTGATAAAACAACGGGTTTGCCTGTGCCATCTCTAAGTTCGAGTTGCACCTTATAACTGCTTGCTACATCCTTATCAAACTGACGGCTAGGTCGCATAGCGGTCGCGCTGCCCAAGTTGACGAAGGTGAAAGAAGCTTTCAATGGTTGACCAGACTTCACATCCGCCGGCAACGTTATGTTCTGTGATACCAGTTGGTAGCCTAATTTGGATCGCAATTGCTCAAGCGTTTTTGCAATAGCGTCGTCTTTCGTCACGAAAAATTGAGATGGCACTTCGATGAAGCTAATGCCATCATCAAGCGCAAATTTTGACAGCCTGTCCAACGCTGCCGCGGTGATTGTGGGTGTTAAGCGGTAACCTGTGAAGGTGTCAGGCTTAAATTTGAGCAAGACACGATACTGATCAAATCCATGTTTTGCATCGCTCACGTTTTGTCTGGTCAAGTAGACCCGCTGGCCATATCGGTAAATAAGATAGTCACTGATTTCGTCAAGACTGTCTTCACCGGCTCTGTTTGCTGTCGGTGGGTCAATGTCGAAATTGAGGCGCCCACTCGGGAATGCGTGAGGAAAGAGATCCGCTACATATTTCCAGTGTTGCACGAGTTGTCGCTGATTCATGCCGAATTCAGATTTTAAAGAGTTCTCTAGCTTGAGGTGATCTTCCTTGCTGGCAACGTTTGGAATAACAAGAGTGCCGCCACCGACGCCACCGCCTGTGATGCCAACGCTGTGCAAATTAGCGCTCTTGTCGTAACGTGCTCCGAGAGCGTTAATGAAGTTAGACCATTTTGCCAAGTAAGAAGCATCCCAGAAAACTGGCATTAAGGTGGGCTTGCCATTCGTTCCTGGGTAAGATACAGATTTTGCTCCGGCGTCATAAACCCATTTCGGTGTGTCCGAATCCGTTAAACCGCATGTGGTGACTCTAAGAATTATCGATTTCTTGTTTTGACCCGCCAACTCCAGCAAATGATCGATTTGCTTCCAGTCATATTGCCCTTCTACAGGTTCAGCAGATTGCCATGGCACGATCACGGAAAGACCGTTGACAGAAGGTTGTGCAAGGATGTCTTTCAGAAATGTGTCATCTTGTAATTGAGACAAATCGACTGAAGCAAATAAACCTAATTCTTTGTTGGAAGTGGCTTGAGCACCGACGATCTCTGTTCCTTTAAAAGCTCTCTTTTTGATGATTCGATCTTGCGAATCGTTCAAGTACGTCTTTTCTTGAGCGGGATTGAGATACTTCAGTAACTCGCCGGCTTTAGATTTGGGCCTCATCTTGCCTTCAGGATTTGCTTTTTCTGCCTCGGTTTTGTTTTTGGCAGTCGCATCTTGTGCTGCGGTGTCCGAGGATAGTCTAGGCAGCAAGCTGCTCGACTTATCTTCAGCGAACGCCGCTGGAGTGATCGAAATGGCCAAGGCCAGTGATACGTTTGAGAGAGAGCGTTTCGTAACCATCATTTCTCCGTCGTGACTAAACCCTTAACGGCTGAGCAAGCGCCCATTGCCGCTCTTGATCAACAAGAGTTTGATTTTACTAGTGTTTGACGTGCCGTTGTCTTAATTAAAGCGCTCCGTTGCCTTCATTAGTCTGCTACTACGTCCAGCTCTGTCCCACCAGGACCTACTCTCCGTCGGGCCTCTATCGAAGCAGGGAAAAGTGTTGCTCAAAAGTGTTAACATTCCGCTGTCCACAGCAGCTTTTGCCTGCTTAGACGGAGAACCGAAGTGAGTCTGACATATTTAGGGCATAGCGCCGTCCAGTTCCAAGTCAATGACCTGACTATCTATGTCGACCCATACTTCAAAGATCCTGTGGATTGGACGACTTTGCCAAAGGCCGATCTGGTCATTTTGACCCACGGACATTTCGACCATGGCGTTTTGATGTCAGTGCAATTGTGGCAAGCTTGGAACTGCAGCTTCCTCGCCCCTCGCACCTTGATCCAGTGGATGCAGCGTAAGTACAAGCGCAAAATACCTGCTGACGCTTTTATTGCCATCACTCATAACGAAACCGTCCAGTTCAAGGGGCTTTCGATTACTGCCGTCCCCGCCCATCATCCTGTCAACCGGATGGGCAAAACGATTCTCAGACTATTTGCCCGCTCATCAGCGCCCGGAAAACCAGTGAATGGCTATTACTTTGATGGTTACTATCACGCTGGCGATACCATCTATACGACTGCAATTCCCACAGCTCTGAAGGATCTGCGCGTGCATACCGCCTGCCTACCGATCGGCGGGAAATATGGTGTCGCCTCACCGGCAGAGGCTCTGAAAATCGCCGAGCAGATAGGGGCCAATCGGATCGTGCCGTTACATTGGCAAGCGCTGGTTGAACAGGTGCCTTTTCGTTATCAGTCGTCCGACCTCGTTAAGCTTGCCAAAGACAACAAAACGACAGTGGCGATTTGTCCACTGGCAATAGGCGAGTTGCTCGAGCCGGTCAGCGCCAGCGACAATTCTGTATTAGGCTCCAGCGCTAATTTGATTAGTTAGCTTTAGCCCTCGATTTTCTCTACCCTGCACAACTTCGATGTCTTCTGGGTAAAACGTTTACAGGGGCCACTCGCGGCGTTATTTTGTCTCTGACGGGTTTTACCCGGATGCAGAGATTGGCTGAGTGAATTTGGATGCTACAAAACCAACGGCAGGATAATCGCCATAACATTCGATTGCCAAAACAGGCGACAATACCGGTTTTGAAGCAGATCTATGCGCTCCAAGCGCAGGCTCAATCAAACGCCGGGCGCACGGTTGAACTGCCTTTTGGCGATGCTCCTGAAGACTACATCTTGACTATCTTTCGAGATAAGACTAAGGGAGATTGGCTCTGGATGCTCTATCGGGGTCACGGCAGCGATTCTTTTCTGGAGTGGAGTTATGTCACCCCGGATCCAGGTGTCATCCACAATGTAATCAGCGCTCAATTCCCTGGCGCTTCGCTCAAGTCGATCGTCCTATCGGGAAACAATGAACAAGATTATGAGACGCAGAGTTCTAGCGGTGATTTTTCCAATCAAGTGAACACCAGCAATTACGAAATTCAGTCGCAATCCTCAAATCAAGAGCGAATCAATCAATCCACCACAAGCGGAATGTCAAAACTTCAGCGCGCCACCCTTGAAGGAGAGCTTGAGAATCTTTCTGTGCCAAACGTCTTACAATCAATAGCGATGGGCAAAATGACAGGACGTTTGGAGATTGCTTCGCATACAGACGTTGCCAATGTGCACTTCTCAGACGGGTTGCCTTTGCATTGTTCGATGCGCGGAGTGGAAGGCGACGCCGCCATCATCGAGCTAGTGGGCTGGAGCTCGGGCGCTTTTCGTTTTTATCCTGAACCAAAAACGCGTGTTGAGACAGTCAAGAAGCGGCTTGACTGTCTGCTCATGGAAGGGGCTGCATTTGATGACCAGCAGAAATTTTTAAACAGTCGGGGACTGACACTCGAATCTTTTGTCGTGCGCAAACACAACAACATAACTGAATCTATGTTTGAACAAATGGCAGCCAAAGGAGCATGTACTGACATGCGCCTCTTGAAAGGCTTTTATCAATCTATCGATAGCAAAAGTACTCTTGTTGAAGTATTGCGTCGCCGCCCTTTACCTAAGACTGATTGGGTGTTTGTCTTGTACACCCTTGTCAGTTGCGACCTCGTTCACTTTATTGCTAATTTGCCTGAGACTGCAAAACAGGTAGTAGCTGGAGTTCCAGCAGTTGATTGGCAAACGGTGAGAACATTTGAAAAGAGCATGCTCCGTCAAGATACGGAGCTCTATACGTTCCCAGCTTTTCTTTATTTCTTGGAAAAAGAATTCTTACGATTCGAACGATTCAGCCAACCCTTTTCAATCATCATCATTGATGCTGGCGTGCGCTCGTCCAAAAACATGAAATTGATCGACCCTTTACCGCTGCGCGGCATTAAAGAAGTGGCAAAGCGCGTTGATCGCTTGAAGCGTAAAACAGATTTGCTGGGGCACTACGAAACGTTTGGATTATCTTTGTTGCTGCCTTTGACCGATGGAACGTCAGCGCGCAGTTTTGCCTCCAGGCTTGCCGACGTGATTGTCAGTACACCCCTGGCAGACGACATCGACACAGCTTCACTGGTTCTATCAATCGGAACTGCTAGCATTCCTGAAAGCTGTCAGGATCTTGGAACAATGTTGGCAATGGCAAGACCGAGTAAAGCGTGATTTGCGTGGAATAACATCAGAGTCCACCTATTACTACCGACAACCCCAACATAAGGAGTGATGAAGCTTTATCAGTCCAAGTATAAAGCTTTGTATAAGTTTATTAATCTTACTAAGTCACATTGTCATCATGGAGCAAGGCGGGCCGCCGTTTAACATAGACGTGCAAAAAGTCTCGGGTCTTCACCGTTTAAGACGGAGGCCCAAGTATAATTCCGTTGGGTCTCCAGCTTTTAGAGCTTTTACAGGAGCATAGGGAGTTTCAAAGATGGGTAAGTCAGTAGGCATCGATTTGGGAACCACTAACTCAGTGGTAGCTGTGATGGAAGGTGGCCAGCCGACCGTGGTTTCCAATGCTGAAGGAGGGCGAACGACGCCGTCTGTAGTTGCATTTACTAAATCCGGTGAGAGATTGGTCGGACAATTGGCTCGGCGCCAAGCAGTGTTGAATCCTGAGAACACCGTTTATTCGATTAAGCGTTTTATCGGGCGCAGATTCAGCGAAGTAGAAGCAGAAAAGAAAATCGTCTCTTATAAAGTCAAAGAGGGCGGTGACGGCGGTTGCAAAGTCGCTATCCAAGGCAAGGATTATTCGCCTGAAGAAATTTCGGCAATGATTCTGCGTAAGTTGAAGGAAGACGCCGAGAAATATCTCGGTGAAAAAGTAACCAGTGCTGTTATTACAGTACCGGCTTATTTCAATGACTCGCAGCGTCAGTCGACGAAGAACGCAGGCACCATTGCCGGTTTGGAAGTGCTCAGAATTATCAATGAGCCGACGGCAGCTGCGCTTGCATACGGGTTGGACAAAAAGGAAAACGAGACGATTCTTGTTTTTGACTTAGGCGGCGGCACATTCGACGTGTCCGTTCTCGAAGTAGGCGACGGCGTTTTCGAAGTTAAAGCAACATCTGGTGATACCCACCTTGGTGGTGACGACTTCGACCACTGCATCGTTACTTGGGTAGCCGATGAATTCATGAATCTCGAAGGCATCGACCTTCGCAAAGATCGTCAAGCCTTGCAACGTCTAACTGAAGCTGCAGAAAAGGCCAAGATTGAACTTTCGTCGGTCATTGAAACTAACCTTTCATTGCCATTCATCACCGCTGACGCCACTGGACCTAAGCATCTTGAAATGAAACTGACGAGAGCTCGTTTTAACGAACTCACTCGTCATCTCGTTGAACGATGCCGCGCTCCTATGGAGCAGTCGTTGAGAGATTCGAAGCTTAGCTATGAAGCTCTCGATGAAGTTGTTTTGGTTGGTGGTTCGACAAGAATTCCAGCTGTACAAGAACTGGTCAAGAGTTTAACTGGTGGCAAAGAGCCTAACCAAAGCGTTAATCCAGACGAAGTGGTCGCAGTCGGTGCAGCCATTCAAGCTGGTGTTCTCGGTGGTGAAGTTAAGGGTGTTGTACTCCTCGACGTTACTCCTCTATCACTCGGGATCGAGACGATGGGCGGCGTAATGACCAAGCTCGTGGAAAGAAATACAACAATTCCAACCAGAAAATCGGAAGTGTTCTCGACCGCCGATGACAATCAAACTGCAGTAGACATCTATGTCTTCCAGGGTGAACGTCCGATGGCGAGAGATAACAAACTGCTAGGCAACTTTCGGCTTGACGGAATTCCACCAGCCTCCAGAGGGCAACCAAAGGTTGAAGTGACCTTCGACATCGACGCAAACGGCATTATGAATGTCACAGCGCGCGATCAATCGACAGGCAAAGAACAAAAAATTACGATTACTGCCAGCACAAACATGTCGAAAGACGACATCGAGCGCTTAGTCAGAGAATCGGAAAGCCATGCTCAAGAAGACCGTCGTCGCAAAGAAGAAGCCGATGTGCGCAACGAAGCCGATAGCATTTGCTACGCGGTTGAAAGGCACGTTCGCGAACTCGGCGATAAAGTCACTCAAGGCGAAAAAGCGCGAGCCGAAATGCTCGTCAATGATTTGCGTCAGAAACTTAAAGACGAAGCCGATCAAGAAACGATCAAGAGCATCATGAACGAACTCCGCGGCGCATTGGTCTTGTTGCAACAAGCTGCTGCGTTGCACGGAGGCGGAGCGCCTAACGGCGGCGGAGATGATGCAGGTGGTGGTGGTGGCGAACCTGGTGCCGCGGGTTACGACTATGGCACCGGTGGCAGTGCTACTGGTGGTGATGGCGGTTACTCCGGCGCTGGCGGATCTGATGAAGTAGTGGATGCTGAATTCCACGCTTCAGAAGAGTAACCCTCGCTAGATCGATCAAAATCTAAAGCGCTCATGAAAATGGGCGCTTTTTCCCCATGTTCGGCGCCCCTTTGCAATGCTATTCTATGTATATATGGGGCTCTATTGAGCCGATCGTTGGAGGAGGAGCATCAGCATGTTCGGCACTAGCAGGAAGCTATTTCTGTTTTTCGCAGTGACAATGTCTTTGCTAGCAGTCCCTGTATGTTTCGCGCAGCCCTCTTACAAACCTATAGCGCAGCCCCCAGCTCAGTCTGCAGCTCCGGACATAAACTCACTGGAGCAGCGCTACTTTGGGCGCCTCTACGACAAAGATGCCACTGATAAACGCATTCAACGCCTTGAGTTGTTACTGTTTGGAGCGACTCAAGATGGTGGTTTGGTTGATCGATTAGATCGATTGCAGGCGTCGGCAGCTGAGCGTTTAAAGTCCTCGAAAGTAAGCGTCAATCAGGCTGTGGACATAGTTTCAATCGCGGCACTGGAAAAAAAGATACTGAAAAAAAGTTTTGGTTCTGAAACTCCAACCCAACGACTGGCTCGATTGGAATCTAAAGTTTTTGGTCAGGCATCACCAGCCATGAACATTTCAGATCGGGTGTTTCGCCTGAAAAAAATTCTCAATGTTGATACTCCCTCCATTAGCCAGTATCCATCGTCACCGGATTTAGGAAGTGGCGATATGTCCTCGCCATTCGGTGGCGGCTTTATGTATAACAGCCCGTTCGGCTCAAATCGTCCAGAAGATATTGCTCAACAAATGAACGAAGCGATGAGACAACTAAACAAATCTCTGCGTGGGATACACAGGTTGCCCGACGGTGCACCAAATGTTTCACCATTCACGGGACCGAACGGAACGCCATTCATGCAGCCGTTTCGCCAAGGTCCGCAACCAGGACGTGAGACAGAACTGCCACCATACTTGGATCCGAACAGCATCTAGAACTAGAGTTCCAAATGTGATTGATTTGGACTGAACAGCACACGACGAAAATGCGGTTCATCTTTCTTCTGACGCCACTAAATGTGGTGCGAATGATCTATCTTGGAGCCGACTTGTGATTCGAACAGGACAGCCGGCGCGTGGGGGTATTTCTTATTTCTTATGCGACATTAGGGCAAAGTCACATCTATGCCTGTATGGCAATCCCAGTCAGGATTTGTTAGAAAAAAACTTGTTTTTCTAACAAACTCTTTTTTTTCAAAGGGAGTGTCAAAGGGACGTTAAGCCCAATTCTGGACTCCCATTTCTGATCGATTTCTAAGCAGACTAGGTCTCATATTAATAGTCTTTAGCGTTTCAGTCTTCAACAAGCCCTAAAATAGTCAAGTGCCTGCCTTTAGGGCTGCAACCCTTAGCTGAGACCGAGTTTGCCGAGTACCGCAGAGATCAAACGTCCGAGTCCCCAACCAACGGGGCTGGACTTCAAGAAAAAGCCTGCCAATAAGAAAGGGCTGCAAACAGCCGCGTGCTGGGCTGTTGGCTTATTTGTCGCCGTAAACAGTGCCTTATTAGTCGGTGGCTTTGATCAAAAACCTTTGAAAGGCTCTGCCAATGACTCGACTCGTGATCTCTGGAGCGGTTCAGGCTCGATCGACCTGGCCATTAATGGCCTTGCCGAGCTGAAAAAGCGACCGACTGTCATGCTCTTGGGCTCCTCCTTGATCATGCATCCCTTTTGGGCAATGGATGCCGAGAAAAATCCAAGAATTCCCGATATTTTTCATTACCACGGCTCAACGGCGCTCGAAGAAAAACTTGCTGAAGTTGGAGCACCGAAGCAACGCGTTTACAGCTTGGCTATTTTTGGAGAAATGATTTCGGACGCCTACATTTATGTGAACGACTTTCTCAAAGGCGATAAAAAGCCAGATGTCCTAATGTTTGGTATTGCTCCTCGCGACTTTAGTGATTCTGATTTGCCTGCGCCGATGGCCACCTTCACCTTTAAGCGGTTGGTTGGAATGGATAACTTCCCTCGTTACGCAGACTCCTTTTTGCCTGGATGGCAGGACAAAGCTGATTTTGTCGCCAGTCATTCATGCTTTTTCTACGGCAAGCGTTGGCGTTTGCAACATGAAGTGCAAAGAGTTGTGGATCGCTTTTACAATCTCGCTGGCATACCTAAAGATAGTGGGATAGCGACAGGTAAGGCGGATCCGGATAAGAATACGGCTGGGTTTATGCTTACAGGCTCTGCCGAAGAGCGCTGGAGCAATAGTGTCAAGGAGTACCGCCGGCGGTATCATGGAATCGGTGAAAAAGACCTGAGCGTACAGGAAGGCTTTTTGAACAAAGTCCTGACAGTGTGCGCCGATCGGCACATAAGAGTTGTTTTGGTTAACATGCCGCTGGCAGCAAAAAACCGCGCCCTTATGCCACCAGACTTTTACAAGTCCTTTAGAAGCAAGCTCGCTAATATAGCGCAGCGTCCCAATGTTAAGTTCGTGGACTTAGGCGAATCGCCAGATTTCACTGATGAGGACTTTTGGGATACGGCTCATTTGAACCACTTCGGTGGCAAAAAATTGATCAATCACATCGCCCCGGATATCGCTTATCAATTGAACAGCCACTAAATATGGTGCTTAACCGATGCTGAAACCTGGCAGTATGTTCTTCTTCTCTAGCTCCTGTGTGGCAGCGGCACTGCCAACATTTTGTTGTTTGGTAAATTGTTGACGGACAGAATGGATGTCATTTAAAACATGTTCGACATCTACCTGATCCGGGGGGAAAGTGTCCCCCGCTTTATCGGTATGCGACATAGCACCTCAGCAGAGTGGCTAGTTAGTAAATATGGGCTGGGCAAGCTGTATGCTGAAGAATAGTCACATGTTGTGAAATTCTTGTGGCAGGGTTTATGAGATCTAAGTTTTGAGGACGGCTAATGTCTGGTGATGACAACTCAATCAACTGCCCTCAATGTGGTGAGTCGATCCCGGCGACTACCATAATTTGCAATTGTGGAGCTAAGCCTGCAATGCGACAGCGTATGCGCGTCCTACCTACGTTGCCTCCTCCATCGCCGAATGATTTGAAGAAGGAAGCAAATGAGCAGTCCATTGGAGATTTTCCACCAGATCCAGATGCTTCTTCAAGTCAGATTGGCCCGAATTCGATAACTTTTGATCTCCTTCGCGAAGACATAATCCAGGTCATGGCCGAGCTTTCACCCCGGGAGCGTGACGTTCTGCGCATTCGCTTTGGACTAGATGACGGTCATCAACGTACGCTTGAAGAGGTGGCCAAACTATACGGGTTGACTCGAGAACGCGTTCGCCAGATTGAAGGCAAAGCACTTCGCAAGCTCCGTGGACCACGCAGAGACCGCGACGCCGAGCGTCAGGCAGACCTCGCTTCTCCAAAAAGAATTCAGCGAAAGGCGCTTTCAAATATTCTGAGTAAACTGAGTGCTGAAGAAGCTGAGATTCTTCGGTTTCGATGGGGTTTCAAGGACGGCACGTGCCACTCCGCAGACGAAATCGCACTGACGTTAGGTATATCTCCGGAACAAGTCAAGGAACTAGAAACAAGAGTCTTCAGCATGTTGTAGCAAACTACGGGCTTTCCTGAACGCTGATGGATTTGATGTGGTCACCCTTAGCGATTTTGTTGACTACGTCCATGCCACTGACTACGCCGCCAAAGATTCCGTACTGATTATCCAAGTTAGGCTTTGGTGCCAGCGTGATGTAAAACTGACAGCTGGCCGTGTTTGGGCTTGCTCCGAAGCGCGCCATTGCCACAACGCCCGGCGCATTGTGTCTCAGCTGTGGACTTACTTCCAATGGTACGAATCGAGGTTGCGAGGTTCCGGGTGGAGTGTACAGACCTGTTCCGGTGCCCTTCGGGCAGCCGCCTTGGATGCAGAAACCTGGCTCAACGCGATGGAAGGTGAGTCCGTTGTAGAAACCTTTAGTGACCAGGTCAATGAAATTTTCGCATGTCACCGGGGCTAGTTTGCGGAAAAGTCTGATTGTAATTTCGCCCTTATCAGTGTCGATGATCGCAATCGGATCGGCCTTATTTGGATCGGGCGTGTTTTCGGGCTTGAACATCGCCGCACCTGGATTTCCCTGTCCGCGCGGAACATACGGACTGTTCAGGGCGCCGGAACCAGCAGGCGGCGGCGCCGGAGCGCCGCTGTTTGCAGGGCGTGCCGCGGCGCCAGGTAGTCCAGGAGTTGCGGCTGTGGCACTTGCGGCGCCCGCTAATCCAGGTGCCGGAGTCGAGGCAGCAGGGATTACAGCTGGCACTGTCGATGATGGCAACGTGACATCAGGGGGTAGTAAATCAGGGTCGAATCTCTCGGCTCGAGCACTAGTAAGCACGCACATACTGGCAGTCAGAGCCAATGCGGTTATAGACAGATGCTTGAACTTAAGGAGTTTCATCGTTCACCAGTGGAGCTGATATCAATCCATTGTAAAAGCATCTGTCCAAATATGCGCGACAACAAACGAGCACTACGAATGGTGACGTCGAAATTTCAGCGATGAGCCGTTAGAAATCAAAGTCGGTAAGCACCGTCACGTGAGGATGCAGGCTGAGATAGGAAGCAGGAATGTTCGGGTCCACATTTCCCAGCAGGGCTTGTTCTAGAATGTTCTTCTTGTGTGCGCCACTGGCGATGAGGATTAGTTTCCTGCTGCCAAGAATGGTTCGGATTCCCATTGTCACGGCTCGATATGGCACCATAGTGCTGGCTGCGAAGTAGGATTGGTTTGCCTTTCGAGTCGATTCAGTCAGCGAAATACTGTGGGTCCAGCTTTCAAGCAACGCCCCCGGCTCATTAAAAGCGATATGTCCGTTTGCCCCAAGACCCAAAATGGTTAGATCCAGACCGCCATGAGATTTGATCAAGGCATCATAGTCATCACAGGTGCTTGGATTGAACTTGTTTTCGTCTCTGACATTTGTGTATTGGTACAGGTTTGTCTGCAAAAAATGTTGGAAGCTAATACTTTCATCCGCGTCCACATACTCGTCTAGGGCGAAACAGCTGCTTTGCGACCAATCAATCTTTCTTTGCTTAGACCAATCGGCCAAAATTTTGTAGCAGCCAAGCGGCGAATTACCAGTGGGCAAACCAAAGCAACTGGTGGGCTTGAGGCGAATCTGCGCCGCCACCACTTCTGCGATTTCCTCGCTCAATGCCTCGTATTTGTCTACTATGACTGTCTTCTCTTTCTGCATTTGGAATTACTTACGCAACCTGTTTAGGATAGTCTGTGCGCGCTAGTGGGGTCTAGCCTTCGGGGTCCATGCGCAACTGATATATTATCTGACCGCTTAAATCGCCATGCTAAGGATAGAATGTCGATATGTGAAACATGTTTCAATTGTTTTCAGAAGTTCTATGGATTGGGGCCGGCTCGGTTTTAGTAATGAAATCAAAACCTCTAATAGTGGCAGCTCTTATTTGGACGACCTTTTGTTGCGCTTCGGTTCCCAAAGCCGAAGCTCAATATGGCAGAAAGCTTCCAAGAGCAGGGTTCCAAACACGATCGACTGATGTTGGTACAAACACGCTACCACGCGTGAACGGTGTCCATCTTATTGACGGATTGGACCAGGGACCGTTGCCTCCCCAGGCGCACCCAGTCGGCGCTGGTAATGACAACGATCCGTACAACCCAGGCGAGCAAGCAGTTAACTGGGAGCGAGTTCGCTGGGAGGCAAAAAAAATGCCTCTGTTAATTTGGATCAGCCCAGGATTGAAGCTGCCGGATTGTCCCTTCTCCCAAATTCAGAGCACGCGAGTGGATCAGGTAACTGGAATGTTGCAAAGTCCAACTCCGCTTTCCACACTGACTCAGGCGACAGCTTGGACACCTGACACCAATGATCAGGTTGCTGCCGGAATCGAACAATGGCGAGAGTTTGAGAAAGAGGGACTGTTTAGCTTCGCCTTCACCGATGATCCGCGCTTTGCCCATATTCTCGTTTTCTTCACTGATAACTTTAAGGAGTCCGATTCGCCAGGCGGCATAGCAGTTGGAGGGATCACCTCTGCGCAAATTTATTCGATCGCTCAAGCACAAAAAATCAAAATCAGGCAGAAACCTGTAATCATTGAATTGTCGACTATGGTGAACGGCACTCCACCAAAGATGCAGGGCGCCTCTGCCCACGAGTTTGGACATGCTCTCGGGATTAAGGCGCATAGTCAGGGCATGTGGGACATTATGAATGTCAATCGCGTCAGCAACTACTTGTCACCCGCCGACAAAGCTACGATTCGATATCTGTACCATAAACCCGTTCAGTGGGTTATGTGATACTGCATTTGGTGCAACCTGGGAGCGCCGACATCCTTGCCGGCACATAACACGCATCGGCACGTATGGATTATCCTGAAGCATTGACGTATGTTTTAAAGTCCACTTTGTAGTGTGTCAAAGACGCGAACCGCGCTCCGTACTGTCAATCTCCAGTTATAGCGAGGTCATGAATGGTGATTGATCGGTCCGTTCACATTGTAGTTGTATCGTTGTCGAATTGAAGCTACTGCATCCATAGTCCAGTAGTGATAGTGTCGATCTCCTTTCCAATAGTCGTTCATCGGGACGAGCAGCGGCAGGTCGTCAGGAGTGCCTAAACGTGAGATTGCGCAAAGAGCATTAGTTTTCGCCGGTGATTTTGCAGACCTTAATATTTGACGCAACACTGGCAGACATTTTTCTTTTTGTATTTCACACAATATATCAACTGCGTTCCGGCTCACTTCTTCTTCACCGCCTACGGCGATTTTTTCAACTTGCTGACTGACATATTTGCCTCCGATTGATTTAAGCGCTTCGTCCGAAACATAGCCATCATATTGATATTTCATCTCTTTGAGATGGGCGATAATCAAGTCAACGGCTCGTTCTTCTTTGATAATGCCTAGTTGGACGATTACCCAATCTTTCGCAATATGTGGAAGAGAAGGATTTGTTTTCAAAACGTCGATCAAAAACAATCCGTCCATTGATTTATCCGAGGATAGTCTATGCACACTAGTGGGGTCTATGCAGCAAGCTGCTCGACTCCGCGAGCTGCTCGACTGATCTTTGGCTGTTAAAAGAGGATGAATGCTTTTCCAAAGTGGCAACGCTGCACTCGTCGCTAGCAATTGATCCACGCCAGAGTAGGCACTTGGATCGCCTATCCATGCCAATTCTAGAAGCGTGATCATTTGATTTTCGTTAGTGTCGCTGCTAAATTTGGGACTCTTAATCTGGGCGATGAGATGTTGAGCAGCTTTCCGTCTAGCCTCAGGTTCTAGTTCTCCGATGGCAAAGGCAGCAATCCGATTGGCTTTGGCGAATAAAGAGTCTCTCCGGTCCAAGAGCACTACAAGACCGTCGAGGCAATCGTCATGGTGCAGTTTTTGCAAGATTTCTGCTGTATCCGTTGCCTCCCAATAATTACCGCTTGTTGCGTCCTGCGCTAACATTGGCAATAAGGCTTTGCGAATGCGTTCTTTTTGTTCAACCGTTGCATGTGGTATCGCTTTCAGTGCAGACCATCTGCGCACGTACGAGTTGTTTTTGGTTGACTGGATTTCGGTGATGTAAAGTTCCAAAGCCTCTTTGAACTTCCCCTCCCCGTACAACGTTTCCGCTCGCTGATAGGCAGTCATAGTCGGTTTCGGTTCCGAAGTTTTGAGCGCAGAAACGCACCCACGTTTTAACAAGTAGTCATAAGCGGCGTTTTTCGTATCCGGAAAGCCATGCGCATAGGTTTCTTCAAGGCATTTATCAACGCCTGTGTCTCCCGGATAAAAATAAATCAGACGTGTCGTGGCCGCGTTTCTTAGGTTTTGATCAGGAGATTTTACAGCCGCAATGAGGAACGGCAAAGACCTGCGATCTCCAGTATTGGCCATCCACTCGAGAAGATCGAATTTGCTTTTGGCATCCGCGTGCTCGTACAATTTCACCACGATCTCGAAATTTTTTGGATCATGCATCTGAGCGATCGCTGCTAGAAATTCTTTCTTGAACAGCGCCTTCGGGTCTTGCTTAACAGTGGTTTTGCAATGACTGGTGGGGTCACTAAATAAGTCGCCGAGCGCGGTCAGCCGGTCATGTTCTGATGGTTTCGCAAAAATCGGTGACAGGCAACGCAGTGCCGAAATCTTGTCGACATCGGCGTAAATTTCCGATGTGACTAACTTCTTGGTGCTGTCGCGAGTAAGGAAAATTGCCGCTAGCATCTGATCGGCGTTTGTGGGGAAAGCGCCGACAAGGTATCGCTCCAAAGGGATATTTATAGTCGTGCCGGTATCTTTGGTGTCACCCTTGAGTGCTTCCTTGATTTGGAATGTTGCACCGTTTGCTCGTGCACGGCTTATCGTGCCAATAAAAACGGCGTCGGCGTGTTGCCAATCTTCGGCAATCGATTGCGATTGCCGTTTGTCAGACGCGCCGTGAGCTTGGATGATCATTTTGTTTGAATTTGAGGATGAATTTGAGTAGGAGGGCTGCGCCACTGTCGCCAAGGCTAGAGCTATAAATGTAAACGAATAAAGGGCTTGATTCATTTCAAGCAACGTCCGAATTGAGTTTGTCGAAATTATTGAGAAAGGGTTTCCGCAATTCTGCCAGACTTAAATCGACCGTATCACGATTGGATAGTCGGTACTAGGAAAAAGCCTGATTCGTAGGCCTTATTTTAGGGAAATCGGAACGGTTAAATGTAAGTCGCGATCAATCCCTTGTCCCGGCAGCATATTAGGAATGAACAAATCGGCGGCTGGACTTAAGTTGTGTCCTGGCACTTTAATGACGCCATGCATCTCGCCATTGGGCGGCACGTTTTTGGCGGGGAATGTGATTTTGACTACACGCTGAGGTTCACCCCTCATTCTGATGATCGCTCGTGTTGACGCCGGTACATTCAAAGCTATCTTCTGATCGTTGCGTAACACAACCTTCAATTTGATATCCAACGGCGATGGTTTGACACCTTCTAATTCGAGTCTTACTGATCCAGATGATGCAGAACGTGGATTAGCA
Source organism: Candidatus Melainabacteria bacterium (assembly GCA_003151275.1). Next base: position 10,987 of record PLXC01000024.1, on the reverse strand, counting down.
ATAGATGGTTTGAGCATTGCTTGGAGCGCTGTTTGGGTGGAAGGAGGCAAATTTGCGGCGTAAGTCTGCAGATCTGCGGCTGAACTTGGCAGATTGGCCATTGCCGACTGGAAGGCCTGGGAACTCGTTACGGATGGAGGCAGAGATTGAAGGACAGACTGTACCGAGAGCGGCGCTGTCATAGACGCTGCGGCAGCGTTCGACGATGCAGACGGCATTGTAGTGTAGGTAGCGATCTCTGAAGAGCCGGATGGGAATGGGCTGGGAGTCGGTGTCTCCGCGGTAAGAGTTGGTTGTCTCATCGCACTGAGTTGCTGTTGGGCCTCTTGCAGTTGTGATTGAAGTTGCTTATTTTGCTCTTCGAGATTTTGCTGAGCAGGCGATGCTGCTGTAGGAGCTGCCGCGGGCGCTGCGGCTGCAGCGGGTTTAGCGGCGCTAGTAGCGGCTTTTGGCTGGTATTTTTTCTGCAATTGTTGATAAATCTGACTCATGTCATTTTGAGTCAGCACTTTCTTGCTTTTGAAAGCAGGTGCAACTTGTGCGAGGAGTCCCGATAGATTGCCTGACGTCGCGGCTTGGTCAACCAGAGCGGCCATGGAATCCGGCACTGCTCCAGTTGCTGCAGCAGCAACGGGGAGGGCTGGTGGTGCTACCGCAGATGGTGCGGCGGAGGCGGAGGCTGATGCAGCTCCCGATGCGGCACCCGTCGAAGCGACGCCGATGCTGGCAAGAAGACTGCTGACACTGGCCAAGTTAGAGCTGGCTGAGGCGAGGACTGGGCTCTGTGTCAGCCCGGTCGCGGCGCTTGTGGCAACTGGTTCTCCCGTGAGACCTCTGAGCGCTAAATGAGCAGCATCTTCTGCCTGCTGAGACTGATATTTTTGCTGGACGCCAAGGTTGCGAAGACTGGTCAAGAAGCTTGACATGCTTGAGACTTGTGCTGTTGATGATACCGGTGTGATTTTGGGTATGCCGTTGATCGCCATTGCCGGTGGTGCTTCTTGCACGCCCCCACTGAATGCTTGCCCGGCTTGAGTTGTCGACAGCGAATTGTTGAAAGATGGTGCTACGGGTGGTACTAGCCCGGGTAAGAGCAATGCGGGCGGCGCAACTGAGAGACCGTTCAGTCCTTGGCTGGCCTCAGCGTTATTCGGGTCGTCCTTCAAAACTCCCATATAACCGGCGTGCGCTTCATTATTCAGGCCCAGCTTTTCGCTTAACTGTGCTTGGTACAGTTTAAACGAACTGTCGCCAGGACAAAGGTTGACCGCTTCTGACACTTTTGCGTGAGCTTCTTTAATGGCGCCGGCCGACTCAAGCCCCCGCGCAGCTTCGACAGAGCGATGAGCTTCTTGTCTGGCCAGGGACAGTTTGAAGCTTTGTCGCGCTGCTGGAAGATTTGCATTATTAGGATCGATTTCAACGACCTTTCTGTACTCGCTTTGAGCAGACTGCAGATCGCCACTCAATTGATGAGCGCGCGCTAGTCCCAAATGGCTGTTGGCGCTATCTGGACTATGAGTGACTTGCTTTTGCCACAGGTCAATTAAATGTTTCGACGCCTCTTGATCATGAGGGTTTACAACTAAGGCCCGACTTAAGTCAGAATTGGCGCCCACGACATCGCTTTGTCCAAGTCTAATAATGCCCATCTGTCGTAAAGCAGCTCCCGAGTGGGGTTCCAGCTCCAGAGCCTTCTGATATTCAATTTTTGCTTTGTCCTTATCGCCACTCTTGAGTGCAATGTCGCCCAGCCCGACGTAGGCTTCTGCAGCCGGTTTGATGCGAATCGCCGAGCGATATTCCATTTCTGCTTCCGACACCTTGCCCTTAGCGAGAAGTCCGTTGGCAGCTTTGATTCGATCTGGAGAACTCTCGCTGCTCAGTCCCTGTTTCTTCATGACCTGAGCCAGCACAGTGTGCGCTGCTTGATTTTGTGGTTGAACTGAAAGCGCTTCACGAGCCATCTTAGCGGCGCCGTCAATGTTTTGATCAGAGAGCAATTGCTGTGCTCGTTGCACTGTCACTTTGGCAAATTCGCTTTTCAGGCCGGGGTCTCTGGGCAGCGCCTTAACATAGCTTTTCAGCAGTTCTTGAGCTTGATCCAATTTGCCCTCTTTGATCAAGTTCTGGGCTTTCGTCTGCGCCTGATCCAAGAATGATGCCACTTTAGGAGAATTCGAGGCACGCTTGAGCGTTTTTTGCACACTTGTAGACCAGCGTCCCTTCGCCGGCGTAGCGGCCATCGCTTCAGATGGTTGAGCAGATTGCGCCTGCATATGGAGCAATCCAGGTGGCAATAAAGTTGGCGTCAGAGGCGGTGGTGGAGGTATGAGTCCATATTTGTTGCCTGCCGTTTTGCCCGTTTTTGGTGGCGTGTAGGCAGATGGCGTGCTGTAGCCTGGGTCGTTGGGCGCGGAATAAGAGTCAGTTTCGCTGCTCGCCGATTCCGAGTCAAAACGTCGTGGAATGCGAGATGGAGGCACAAAAATTTTCTTTGCCCGTGAAAAATCCGCAGCCGAAGCAGACGGCATCACATGTAGTGGCGCCAACCAGCCGACAAATGCTAAGCCAATCAGAAGCGAAACTGAATTCGCCAGGTGGACTTGTGCTGCAGGGATTGAGATGTGTGCTTTTAACACGAATTGTTTTCGCCCCGGCGGGGTTACTGAATTGAAACCTTGAAAATCGGCATCGCCTGAGCTATTTTAGTCACAACTTATTTACATTCCAAGGGGTAAATTACGTGTTCGCCCTTGGTTGTCGGTCACAGAAGAGGATTCCTTGATAATCTATTAAAAGGCGCTGCAAAGCCTCTTCAGCCGATCAGAGCGGGCAAACTATGGTTTTCTTTCTTGCATAAGAATATTAGGTTTATTCCATATTTGTAAACGGCTGGCGCAAAATTGGCTAATTTCGCCTACACTTGGAAACGGTCGATGTGCAGCCTGCACGGTCTCCTGGGCTCTTTCATAGTTGAGCCGTCTGCCAAGTTTCTATAAAAAACGACATCTCAGAAACAGGACGAAGGACCAGACAGCCATGACTTCAACAATAAAAGACCAAGACCATGCCCTTATGGAGCGCGTCAATCACCTTGTCCGCCAGGCGCGTCTTTCCGCTGCCGTCTGGACCCAGTACAGCCAGGAACAGGTCGACAATATTGTTAAAGCGATGACTGTCGCTGCCATTGAGAACGTTCACAAACTAGCCATTGCTGCCCACGAAGAGACACGCATGGGCATGATTGAAGACAAGATCCTGAAGAATTTTGTAGCTTCAGAGTTCCACTACCACCAGATCAAAGACAAAAAGACTGTTGGCATCATCAAAGAGTATCCCGAAGACAACATGGTCGAAGTGGCTGAGCCAGTCGGGGTAATTCTGGCGATCACGCCCGTGACAAATCCGACTTCGACGGTAATCTTCAAAAGTTTGGCAGCTGCCAAAACCCGCAACAGCGTTATTTTCAGCCCCCACTTAATGGCTGCTGATTGCAGTAACCTCGCGGCTAAAATTGTTTACGATGCCGCAATCGCCGCCGGCGCGCCGAAAGGTTTCATCACGTGGGTAGAGAAATCGCCACGACTGCGCCGCGAAACAGAATTGATGATGGTGCATCCGGAAGTCGATCTGATTTTTGCCACAGGCGGAACTCAATTGGTAAGGGCTGCAGCTAGTTCGGGGAAACCGGCACTAGGTGTCGGATCAGGAAACACGCCTGTCTATATTCACAAATCCGCTTCCTATGCCTCGACGGCAATGGACGTGATTATTTCCAAGACCTTTGACAATGGCACCGAATGTCCTTCTGAACAAACTCTAGTAATCGACGCTGAAATCGCGCCTGCTCTTTTAGCTGAATTCAAGCGTTTGAACTGCCATGTTTGCACGCTAGAGGAGGTAACGAAGGTTGCCGACGTTGTAATCGATCCGCGCACAGGCGGAATGAATTACAAATTGGTCGGACAATCTGCCGATTTTATTGCGGAGAAAGCCGGAATCACGGTTAACCAGTACACAAAAATTCTTTTGTGCCCCTTGGAAGGTGACTTGCGCCACCACAAACTGGCTGTTGAAAAACTGATGCCGGTGCTTGGTTTTGTCGTCGTCAATTCTGTGGACGAAGGTATCAATCGCGCTCTAGATATCAATTATGCTGGTGGCACCGGACATACCGCCGGTGTATTTTCGGAAGATGATTCTGTCGTTGAGCGATTTGCCGATGCCATTAATGCTGGTCGTATTATTGTTAATTCCCCAACTTCAATTGGCGGATTGGGTGGTGTTTATAACAACCTGAACACCACACTTAGTTTCGGTTGCGGAACTGGTGGCGGCAATATCACCACAGATAATGTCGGCATCAAGAATCTGATCAACTACAAACGGGTGCCACGGCGAAAGAACTACACACTAACCTTTCAGACCACCAAGAATATCTACATAAACCCTGGCAGCATCGATCATCTGCGCAGCCTCAAAACAAAGTCGGCGATTGTAGTAACTTCCCGTTCCGCGGCTCGTCGTGGACATCTTTCAATGGTTCTGGAAAGGCTACCGTCTGATTGCAAAGTCGATGTCTTTAGCGATGTGGGGGTTGAGCCTGATTTTTCAACGATCGAAAAAGCAGTGGCCGTCATGCGTCAAAGTCCAGTTGATACGATCATCGCGCTTGGTGGCGGTTCCGTGTTGGACGCGGCCAAGATAATGCGTTTGTTCTATGACAATCCAGACTTGAAATTGCAAGAAGTGGCTGTTAGCTTCCTTGATTTCAGGCACAGAATTTCGGTCTTCCCTCAGACCGTGCACACCCAGTTGGTCGCGATTCCAACCACCTCGGGAACCGGTTCTGAAGTGACACCTTTTGCGGTGCTTAAAGATAACAAGTCAAAGCGAAAGCTGTCTTTAGTTGATGAGTGTTTATTGCCTAACGTGGCAATTATCGACGCTAATTTGACGAAGAGCATGCCGAAAGAGATCACGGTTGATACCGCATTTGATGCGCTGACTCACGCACTAGAGGCTCTTGCTTCAACATTCTCATCTGATTACACCGATGGATTGGCGTTGGAAGCGATGCGACTTATTTTTGAAGCACTGCCTGAAACACTAAAGAATCCCGGTCACATACTTTGGCGGCATAAATTGCACAATGCCGCGTGTTTGGCTGGTATGGCAATTGGTAACGCATCAGTCGGCGTCAATCACGCTCTGGCTCACAGTTTGGGGGCTGCTTTTGATATCCCTCACGGAAAAGCCAACGGTGTGTTTCTTCTTTCAACGCTTGAATACAATTCCAAAATACCTCGTAAGTTTATGCCTACCTCGACTTATCCACTCTGGGTTGCAGATCAGAAATATGCACGCGCGGCCCAGTTCTTAGGATTGACTGACGAGGACGCTAAGAGCGGAGAAACACCGACGCGAGAAAAAATGTGCGTGCTGCTAAGAAGAGCAGTCTATGATCTGGCACGCAATGCCGGGCAGCCTCTTTCTGTTGCCGAGCTTGGTGTGCCACAAGAGCAATATGAGCAGCACATGGTTGAACTGGTTACGGGCACATTCGAAGACATGAGTATGCGCACCAATCCAGCTCTGCCATTAATTACTGAAGTTGCTCAATTGCTGGTCGCTGCATATCCACCAAGAGAACGCCCCTAAGGGGATCAAGACCGCCCCTAAGGGGAGCAAGAGGAGTTGAGAATGACTGGCGAGAATGGTGAGCAAGCTGTCGAAAACCGGCGCAGTGAAGTGCTGCCAATATCTGGTCCACTCGAAAGAGGCATCGACAGTATCGATCGGACTCTGGCAACGGGTGTTAATTTGGTTTTGGATTTTACAGACTGCAAGTTCATCACTGTTGATGGGTTGGAATGGTTGGAAGAGTTATTGCTGCGTTCTGATTCGCTCGGTAGCACCATTGAGTTTACGAATCTGACTCCAAGTGTTTATAAGGTTTTCAAAGTCGCTCACATCGACAGCTTGCTTCGCGCTTGTGGAGCACCGAGCAGACCGACCGGGCCAAACTGTTAACGCGGATCTAAAGTAACGCCCAGAATTTGTTTAACTGATTTCGAAGCTACAAAATAATTCCAATCTGCGAATATTTGTGGGGGACGAGTACCCCTCTCCCTTTTTCTTCCATTTAATATGTTAAGCAAAAAACGCGGCTTTAAGAGAGGCTGAAAAGCGTTATCAATCGGGCGTTGACGGAATTGCGAAAGTCTCGAAGTCCTGATGTAATATTCGTTTACTTGAGATGGGATCCCGTCTTTTGGAGGGAGGTGCCACCTTTTAATGTTTCCCAATTTCGACCGCGTTTTAGTTTGCAGACGAAAAATCCGATCTTCGAACAAATGAGCGCATAAGAGCTAGCTGAGATATCGAACGAGCGAATGTTCGCGTGGTGACGCCACCACTGCGAACCAGTGTTTGAATACTGTCCTAAAAACAAGAGAATAAAATGGACAAGCAGGTGGTTGGATTGTGTCACTTAAATGACCCGCCTGGTTGTACTGCCAACCCACCGTGTAGTAACATAAGCCACATTATGCAGTGCAAATTGCGCATTGTCCGCGCAACATTTAACTGCCACAGATTATCTAAGGAGCAATCATGACAGCTAGCGATTTCGTAGCAGACATATCAGAAATTCGCCGCCGCGCAAGAGAGCATATGAAGGATGGCCCGATCACCGAGTCATACACCGCTGATCGACTGAAAATTATCAAGCTCTTGAATGAAGCTTTGGCAACAGAGCTAGTTTGTGTACTTCGATATAAACGCCACTTTTTCATGGCCCGTGGAATCAATTCGGAGTCGATTGCTGAAGAGTTTCTCGAGCACGCTCATGAAGAGCAAGAGCACGCCGACAGAATCGCTATGCGAATCACTCAATTAAATGGCGAGCCGGATATGAACCCTGATGTACTGAGCAAGCGCAGCCATTCGCAATACGTAGAAGGCAAAGATTTGGTTGACATGATCAAGGAAGATCTCGTTGCCGAGCGGATCGCGATCGATTCGTACAAACAAATGATCTTGTACATTAACGAGACGGATCCTACTACCAGACGTATGCTCGAAGAGATTCTTGAAAAAGAAGAAGAGCACGCTGACGATCTCGCCAATTTGTTGACCTCAAAAGACCAATAGACCAATAGTTGGCTGACTTAGAAAGCCGGTAAGCATATGTTTACCGGCTTTTGTTATTATGGTGGTATGGATTCTCTTTCACCACTACCAACCAAATTGAGCCCACGCGACGATTTGAAAACGCATCTGCGCTTTTACAAGTCAAAACATCGCACTAGGGGCTGTAAAGTGACGCACATGATTGGCATCCCGATGATCGCGATGGCCTTTGTTTGTCTGCCCTTTAGTCGTAAAGCTTTCCTTCAGTTGCAGGTGGGAGGCTGGATTCTGCAGTTCATTGGCCATTTTGTATTTGAGCACAATAAGCCAGTCGTCTTCGAAGCAGGAGACCCGCTCACAGTTGTCTCCGCTCTTATATTTGCGCATGAGGAATGGACTCGACTGATGCGCGGCGATGTCCTTTAAATCATAGAGAATTGTATTTGCAGAAAGGAGGAACACAGTTGTGTCCCTCCTCTTGACGCCCGCTTGGTTATCAGTTCAGCTGCCTAGACTCGCGTCAGAGTTTTATCCTTATTGGCTGGTGCCAGATCTTTGTCTTTCAGATCAGGAAACAGTTTGCTTCTGTGTTTGTAAATCAGCACGGCTGCGATTGGCGTGCCTATGGCCACGGCAATAGCCGCTACCACAATGGCAAACAAAATTGTTGCTAGAAGAGCTTTAAGCTCGGTCAATTCCTTGTGCAGATCACGCAAAGGTTGAGCTACATTCTGAAGCGGTTCTTGCAGTTCGTGCAAGGGCTTCTGCAACTGTCGGATTGGAATTTCAAGTTGGCTGATCTGTATGCGCATGCCTGCAATGTCCGATCGTACGCCATCCATCTTGTTTCCGACCCGGTCCATTCCAGATCCAACCTGGCCTACTTGTTTCGACATCAATCCAAGTTGACCTTGCATTGAACCCATGCGGTTATTAACATTGTCCATTTTGCTGTGCAAGCCCAACATGGCAGGCTGAAGATTGGAGATCGGTCCTGTTAACTTCATGATTTGCTGCTGCAGCTCAACGCTGTTTTTTTCCAGACGTACAACAGGAGCAAGCGCTCTCTTAATGGGGTGGAAGCCATGAATCGGGGGATCGTCGGCAGGCGCCTGAAGATCGGCAGACTTTTGTTTTTCGTCGTTTGTCTTATTAACTTCCTTAGCTGTTTGCGTATCGACCGCGTTAGCTCGCACTGCCTTCTCATTTGAAGCCTTCGGGGCGTTTTTATCTTCTTTGGCAGCGATTACCGACTCAGCGTTAGGGGCTGATGTCTTGGGCTCGGCCGCAACTGCTGATGTGTGGATGCTTATAGAGCCAGCCACTAGTAACGCCGGCATCAGCGTTCGTAATGGATTGATGGTTGCCATTGTGAAATTACCTCTTCTCTGACCCCAAAGATGACGGGCGTCAATAAATTCGGTTCCTTATTTAAGCGCTCCTCACCTTCAGTACCTTTCGGCTGAGCAGCTTCGCTGCCTAAGCCACCCTAGGGGCTCCTCCGCACAGACTGTTCGCTACGCGCTTTCAGGCCGCGCTCTGCTCACTGCCTGCTCGTGTTGGAGATTATTTACCGGCTTTGAGGTTCGTTACACGAGCGCACCTCTTGAAAATGATGGGCTCTGAGCGCGAAATCCCGGGAACGCTTGAGCAAACTGCTCATTCGTCGGCACGAACGATACGAGTCATTAATGGTCTGCAGATGGCAACGAGGTTGCACTTATGACGCGGATTACACGTACGACGCAGGTTTGTTAATCATTAACTGAGAGCATCAGTTGTGGAGCAGGGATATGATGATCGGCTCGAATGGGGATGATTGCGGTGCCGACACAGAAAAACTCGATTACGTTCGTACTCCAGCCATACGAGCCTTCGTGGATGTCGACGCCGACAATTCCTTCTGCTTTAAGATGTTCAGCTTCCACCTGCATGCGTTCCATGGCTAGCTCACGGGCATCGTAAAGCCCTTGCGTGAAGTTAGTCATCTCAGCGTTTTGACCCACATTTTTGAACCATTGACCGAACGATTGATGGGCGATGTGATACACACAATTTCCCATCACCATGCCAACTGGGCGGTAGCCGGATTTCAGCAAGGTCCAAAAATCTTGACCGGACAGATCGCTTGTGAATGGCTTGCCATCAACGGTTCGGTAAGGACTGGTGCCGCCGTCGACACTATCGCGGTGGTACACGGCAGTGCCAAGAGCAACGAACTCTGCCAAGTCCGCATTCCAGCTCATGTGCTTGACCTTTAGGCGCACGCCGATGATGCCGTCGGCGCCTAGTTCTTGCGCTTCCTCTTCCATCCGCGTCATGGCCAATTCGCGCGCGTGGTAAAGAGCTTGAGTGAGAGTCTGCATCTCTTCATTTTTTGTCCACTTAGCAGATTGAAAGCCTATATGATAGATGGAGCTGCCGACGACGAAGCCGGCCGGCTCGAAGCCTGCTTCTTTTACCAACAAAAATTCATTTACAGATAGATCACTGGTGAACAATTTTCGTTTTGCACCGGTGCCTCGCATCTCTTTGAGGCGCTCTTTGGCATGGTCCGGAATGTCCGGTGTCTCTTGAGATTGGTCAGGCATCATCTTCTCCTCAGCGCGGGCAGGTTATTCGTCGTCGTCCAGGTCATAATTTTCTCCACCGTCGCTGCCACCATAAGTGGTATCAAGAATGACAGCACTTTTACTCAGACTGGCTAAGTCATAAACTAAGATCGGTTGCGGTAGTTTGTCCAACCGTTCTTCTTTAGTGCTGATCACCGTGCCCATGACGGTCCAGTGGATGAGCATATCGTGATAGGTGCGGTCGTTGACTTCATAGGCAATATCTTCAATATTGTAGTTGGCGGCGACTGCAACCACTCCGTCGCCGTGGATCATAGAGATATCGTTTGTGAATCTCTTCATCGCGCGCTCTCTTGCTTCGTAAAAACCTTGAGTGTAAGTGCGCACCTCTTGATTCGGTGCCGCGTTCATGCCGAAAAAGCAATTGCCGACTATGTTTTGCGTTGCATAGTCGGTGTAGATGTAGTACGAGCAAATGCCGAATGCTAACCCGAGCGGTCTGTAGCCCGCTTGATACAGTTTCCAAAAGTCCTGCCCATTCAAGTCGCTGGTAAATGGTGGCAAGTTCTCCGGATATCCTGGAATTTTTATCGCGGTGCCGATGGCTGTGAATTCAGTCTGCCTTGAGCTCCAGTCGTGGTTTTTGATCATGATGCGAACGCCGATTATTCCAGACGCACCAAGCAGTTTAGCTTCATGTTGCATGCGACTGACAGCCAGTCGTCGTGCTTCTGATTGGGCGTGGGTGATGCTGTCCAACTCACCTGTGCTGTTCCATCTTGATTTATAGAAGCCCCAGAAACTAACATTGAAAAAGGATGTCCCCATCACTTGTCCGACTGTTTGAAAACCTGCCTGGCGACAGAGCAAGTATTCGCGCGAGGTCAGATCGCTAGTAAAGAAGTTGTTGCCCATCGCTTTCTGACGCTCTATGCGTTCACGTGCGTACGGAGGCACTTGTCCGTCAGCTAGAGCTTTAAGTGTTGCCACTTCTCGCTCGCGACGCTGATCATCGTCTTTGTTGTTTTTCTTCCAAAAAAACATTTTCTATCCAAGTACAAATTTGTTCAGAGCTCTACGTGTCTGGGCATTTTTTGCAGCCATTCTTTCCAACTCGGCGAGAATTTCTTCGATGCATTTTTCAACGGGAATTTCTGTTGTCTTTAGCACCACACCGCGAACCACTTTCATGGACCGTGCCGTGACAGAGCCATGCTTTTGTTTTACAATTTGATATTGATATTCATCGAATTTGACAGTCAACTCTTCGATCGGAC
>PLXC01000038.1 GCA_003151275.1 Candidatus Melainabacteria bacterium | reverse complement strand
GGTCCAAAACAGACGACCGCCCGATAGACCCGCGCTGGAAGAACTTAAAGACTCTATTTCCAAATGAAGATTCCAAAGAAAATTCGTAGATAATAATCAGTTCCGAACCCGATGGAGGATTCCACCCACTCATGGCTGTTCCAAAGAAAAAGACATCACATCAAAAGCAGCATTCCCGTAGAGCGCATTGGAAAGCTGAACTGACGACCTTGACCAATTGCACGAATTGCGGCGTCACCTGCCGCCCGCATCATGTCTGCACTTCGTGTGGATATTATTCCGGTCGTCCAGCCCATCGCGAAGACAGAGTTCAAGGCACATAGGTTCATTGAGCTGGGTGCTGTTTAGCAGCACTTGGCAGCAACTGGGAGTCGGGAATGATTCGTATAGCAGTGGACGCCATGGGTGGCGACTACGCCCCCCGCGAAGTGGTACATGGCGCGGTGCTTGCGGCAAGAGAATATGGAGTTGCGATTCAACTCGTCGGTGTTGCAGATGCAATTCAGGCAGAACTGAACAAGCTCTCGACAACCGGGTTGGACATTACTATCGTGCCTGCGTCAGAAGTCGTGGCGATGGACGAGAAACCCAGCCGCGCTGTGACTCGAAAGAAAGATTCGTCAATTGTCGTCACGACCAAGCAAGTTGCTGAGGGTCTGGCTGATGGCATGGTGGCGGCCGGTTCTACTGGTGCCGCTGCTGTAGCAGCTCAAATCGGTTTGGGCAGAATTAAAAACGTCGATCGCTCCGCAATCGCTTGCATGATGCCTACCTCCCTGCCCAATAAACGTGTCGTCGTTATAGATGTTGGCGCAAATGTTGACTGTAATCCAAACCAGCTTTTGCAGTTCGGTTTGATGGGATCAATTCTCGCCAGAGGCTTATGCAATGTTGAAACACCGACTGTTGGCTTGCTAAATATTGGTACGGAAGAAACTAAGGGCAATCAACTAGTTCAAGACGCCTTCAAGTTGTTGAAAGCACATGAACAAATCAATTTCATCGGTTTTGTCGAAGGACGTGATTTTCCAATGGGAAAATGCGATGTGGTCGTCACCGATGGTTTCACCGGAAACGTTGCTCTAAAGACCGCCGAAGGCATTTCCAAAATGATCACCCACATGCTTCGCCATGAGTTGATGAGAACGGTGCCTGGCCGACTTGCGTCTGTTATGGCTAAACCCGCTCTTATAGCCTTGAAAAACAGAATCGATTACAACGAAGCTGGTGGTGCCCTTTTGGTTGGCGTCAAAGGTGTTTGTGTCATCGCCCATGGTGGCTCACGGCACACAGCAGTTAAAAACGCGATTCGTGTCGCAAAAGATATGGTAGCTGCCGATGTCGTACGCAAAATCGAAAGTACCTTGAACGTTACCGCGGTGTCAGCTCTCAGCGCTGTTTGTCTCGCTGTCACATTGGGTTGCTTGACGTGATCATGCCGGTGGGGGCAAAGTTAATTGGTGTCGGCGCCGGTATTCCAAGCGCAGTTGTGACCAATGCGGATCTGGAAAAATTCATCGAAACCTCGGACGAGTGGATTGCCAGTCGCACCGGCATTCGCGAACGAAGAATTGCATCTGAGGAAGAAACTACATCAGCGCTGGCCATTCTCGCTGCTAAAGACGCAATCGCATTTGCTCAAATCGAGCCAAGCACAATCGATTTGATTATTGTTGCCACATCGACTCCGGATAATTTGTATCCTTCCACTGCCTGCATGGTGCAAGCGGCGATCGGGGCTCCTCGCGCCGCGGCGTTCGATTTGGAAGCAGCATGTACAGGTATTATCTACGCGCTGGCTGTTGGTCAACAGTTCGTTGGTTCCGGCACATTCAAAACTGTCCTTGTAGTCGGTGTGGATATTCACTCGCGCTTTCTAAACTGGGAAGATCGCAACACCTGCATTCTTTTCGGCGATGGTGCCGGTGCATTTATCCTTCAGGCTGCCGACGGTGAAAATGAAATTCTGGCTACCTATTTAAGGGCTGATGGCACTGGCGCTCATCTTTTGCACATTCCAAACACCGGCACGGCATATCCCCACGCGGGAACGACGCCACCAAAGGCGATGGATCGCTTTTTGCAAATGAATGGTCGCGCTATATATGAATTTGCTGTTCATGCCGTTCCGGAGGCAGTGCGAGCGACTGCAGCGAAGGCTGGGATCAGGGTGGAAGACATAGACTTCTTGGTGCCTCATCAAGCAAACCGGCGCATTATCAACGCAGCTGCGGAGCGCTTGAATATGCGCAAGGAGCAGATCGTAAGCAACGTCGACGAACTCGGCAACACTTCCGCTGCCTCCATTCCCCTCGCCTTGTGGCAAGCAATAAGAAGGAAGCAGGTGCAACCGCCGGCAATTTGCTGCCTTGTCGGGTTTGGTGGTGGTCTGACTTGGGGAGCGGCAATCGTTAAGTGGACCGCGAAAGATAAGCGCGGCGACTACAAAGCAGAAGACTAGGCTAGAAGTAAGGAGAGACTAAAGTGGGAAAGATCGCTTGCCTATTTCCGGGTCAAGGTTCGCAGAGCGTCGGCATGAGCGCTGAGCTGTTCAATGAGTTTGAAGAGGCGAGACAGTTGTTTCAGACTGTCGATAAACTTGCTGGAAGGTCTTTGAGCAGACTTTGCTTCGAAGGTCCTGAAGACGAATTGAAGCGCACAGTCAATACGCAACCGACGATCTTGAGTGTGTCGTTGGCGGCATGGAAGTGCTACCAGAGCCTGGGTGGGCCACAGCCGGACTTCGTTGCCGGACACAGTCTTGGCGAGATCAGTGCATTGGTCGCTGCTAACGTGCTTACTGTTGAGGAAGCAGTTCGACTTGTCGAAAGACGCGCGCATCTCATGGAAGAATGCCCCAAAGGAGCAATGTCAGCTGTGCTGGGAGTGCCGGCTAATATTCTCGAGCAGTGCTGCGCAGACGCGCATGTTGAATTAAAAGAAAGTGGTGCCAAAGATATCGAAGCCGTTGTCATCGTGGCTAATTTCAACACGCGCGATCAACTTGTTATTTCCGGGAATCCAGCCGCGGTAGTGAAGGCGGGCGAGAAGGCGAAAGCCGCAGGTGGCAAAGTTATCCCGCTCCCTGTCGGTGGTGCATTCCATTCGCCTCTGATGGCCGCAGCTTCCATCGAGTTTGGCAAAGAAATTGAGCAGGCGCAATTTAAAGATGCCACCTGTTCTGTGGTGCAGAACTTCGATGCCAAACCTTCACGCGACGCCAGTCAAATCAAAGCAAAATTGAGCCGTCAAATGGAAAGCCCAGTGCATTGGTGCGCCAGCATTGAGTATATGTTGTCGCAGGGTGTTGATACATTTATTGAGATTGGGCCAGGAAAGGTTTTGGTCGGTACGGTCAAAAAGATCGACCGATCCGCCAAAATGTTCAACGTCTCCGATCCGGAAAATCTGAAAGCAACCATTCAGGAATTAGGACACGCCCTGGTCTAAGCAAGCGTCGTTAATGCCTCGTTATTGTCTTGCCTTCAGTGTCTCATCAGTGAGGTTGTTGTGCCTCTTTTTGTTATCAATGCAAATGGAGAAAATTGAATGAGTTCAGAGACGCGCGCGGATCAGGGTAGAGAACTTCATGGAACGGTCAAGAAAACGATCAGATCGAGATTTGACTCGACTGTATAATAGCTGTGGAATCTAAGCTGGTAACCCTGGATAGCTCAAGATATCAGTAATGTCCACCGTCAGAAAATCAGCAGAGTTGGATCAAGTAGCCGCCAGACTGAGATTGTCTGAGTCAAACCGCGGGCCGCTGTTGGGCGATCTCCAGGCTATGTTTGCAAAAAGCAAGGAGATGCCCGGCCGTGTAATCGAATGGGCCTGGACCGAAGAGACAAACTCGAGAAGCTATACCCTGACTGCTAAATTTCCTTATTTCAACGATGAGGATTGGTGGGAATATGAACTCAAAGGCGATCCGGAGTGGTGTTTGCGCGATAATCGCTCCCAGGGCGATCACCTAGTTTTGGAACACAAGACATCCGATCTTAATCTCGTGATCGATATTGTGAACACGATGCTCGCAAATGCCCGCAAGGCTGCTGAGCGGTCTCGCCGTGCTCATGTTGGAGTCGAGGCTGAATTGGGACCACGAAGTTCTTTTTCAACACCTGTTTTTCCAGAGTTGCGCTTAGCAGACGAACTAGATCCCGACCCCACTCGCAATTTGCAACAAGTCTTTCCAGCGCTTGCCTACAGCCGGTTTACGGGTAAGGTTGAAATTTGCAATGATGACAAGATTGGCCAGGTATTTTTTGAGGATGGTCTGCTCATTCATGCCACTTTTTCTGCCGCCACAGGGGATGCTGCTGCAAGAGAAATAATCAGTTGGCGAATCGGAAACGTTACTTGCTCTCAAGACGAGCAAACAGAGACCCGTTCTGTGACAAAACCGATAGACCTATTGCTGCGGGAAGGGCACGGTTTATTGGACCAAAAGAGATTTTTAACACAACAAGGACTGGCATACGAGTCTTACTTGATCAAATCTGGAAAGTATGGCAGTGCTGGCTTACCTGCGGAATTTGTCTTGGCCAAGAAAATTCTCGACTACCTCGATCGAAGACGGACTCTTACCGATGTGATACGCGAATTGAAACCGCAAGCAAGCGAATGGGTGCCTGCGGTGTGCGATCTTTTGAACAGGCGCCTGATCGGGATCAGACCACCGAGGAAAGAACGCAGTGCGACGATAAATTTCCTCTCTGATGTAGACGATCAAGCAACTCATTTGTATTCGGCCGAGACAGGGTTATACAAATATGAGGCTTTTCTGTCATTTCTTCAGCGTGAATTTCAATTGTTCCAGCAACGGGGTGTTCTCGTTTCTTTGATTGTCTTTGAGATGAGTTCCAAAGCAGAGCGGCTCGATCAGAAAAATGAGTGGCTTTCCGCTGAAACAGTTGGTTTGATCGGTGAGAAAATCGAGTTGCTCAAGCGACCGCTTGACACGTTCGCCCATTTCGAAACGTTGGATTTTGCTCTGTTGATGCCTAACACTGATTTGAGTCAGGCAACCTTTATGGCTGAGCGAATAGTGCATACACTGACAAAGCTTCCTTTTAAGACTAAGCAAGCAGAGAAGAATCTGCTCGTTTTTTGCGGCGTTGCGAATCTTCCAGCACAGGGCTCCTCGATAAAAAGCCTGATCACTGCTGCATTGCAGGCCAAAGACCAGGCCAGAGAATGGCAATGGCCAATAGTCACATCTCCAGTTGATCAAGCATTGCTTGAGAACCCACCACAGGAGGTGCATCCTCCTGTTCGCTCCGCTCGACTTGATCCAGGCGGAGATCGGTATGGTCCAATAGGGTTGCAGGATTTGCTGATCTCCGCCTGGCTTATCAGTCACGAAAACTTCGAGACGGCCTTTTTGCTGTCGGAAAAAATGCACATGCCTATCGGCAAAGTTCTGTCGATAGAAGGTCACATTCAACAACGAACTGTCGATGCAGCCTCGCACGTGCTCTCTATGATCAACGAGCAGCAACTGTCTGTTGATAGCGCGATTAAAGCCCTGCAACTTGTCGATAATCATGGTCTGGATATTGATATAGTTCTGAAAAGATTGGGCACCGTCACACAAGGACTGAAGAGAGACAAACTTGGCCAACTGTTGAAGCGTGCCGGCATCATCAAAAGATGGAAGCTGGAAGAGGAATTGCGTCATAGCATCAGTGTCGGGCTGCCCTTGGGTTGGGTGCTCGTAAACAGGGGCATTCTTTCTCAATATACTCTGCAGGCAGCTTTGATGATACTTGGATTTATCAGAGACAAGTCACTGAGCCATGAGGATGGAATTAAAGCACTGAAGGCGGTGCATTCGGGATCGAGTTCGTTGCGACAATATCTGCGCGAAAACCACATCGATGTAACCGAGCCGGTGGCTGGATTGGGAGAGCTTTTAGTGCTCGGGGGGCTGCTCTCAGAGAGCGAACTCATCAGTGCACGCGAGATAGAACTCATGGATCGAAAAGATCTTGAATCGATTTTGCTCAAACAAGGTTACGTTACTGAACCTGTTTTAAATACTGCCAAACAGCTTCTGATAAGCATCAACGACGGAAAAATGAACCGCGAACAGGCGGCACAGTTTTTGCGAAACAACAAACACATACCGCTAACAGCATCCGTTATTGAAAGGGATTTTCTACTGGAGTCCAATGCGGAATTAGAAAAATTCAGCGCAGTAGTCAAACCCGCCCCGGTGTCCAATGCGGAATTAGAAAAATTCAGCGCAGTAGTCAAACCCGCCCCGGAGTCCAATGCGGAATTAGAATCCGTCGGAACCAGTAAATCTGTCGCTCAGCCCGAAGTATCTGAGACTATAGTCAAGAACCAATCGTCGTCTCCGACAACTGCTTCCGAAACCAGCACAGAGACCCAGCCCCTGGAAAGTCTATCGTTAGCTGTGACAGGCGAAATTCCCCAGGTCGGTGCGAGTCAAACTGAGACACAGCAAACTCTGGTCGAGAACGAATCGTCGTCTCAGCCAACCGCTCCCGAAACCAGTACTGAAACCCCACCCCTGGAAAGTCTATCGTCAGCTGTGACTGACGAGATCCCTCAGGTCGGTGCGAGTCAAACTGAGACAGGGCAAACTCTGGTCGTGAACCAATCGTTGTCTCCGCCGACTGCTTCCGAAACAAACACAGAGACTCAGCCCTTGGAAAGTCTATCGTTAGCTGTGACAGGCGAAATTCCTCAGGTCGGTGCGAGTCAAACTGAGACACCGCAGACCGCGCCTAGATCCGCGGACGAAAGCCAATCGAGCCAATCTCCACCGGGAGTACAAGCAAGGACACCTGAAAGTAAGCCGATAAAACCGCCACGACCGAAAACTACAACAATTGAAATCGATCGTGTCAAACTGCTGAGAACCGCTAATTTCATTGATGACAAGCAAATCAAACAGGCCCTGGCAATATCGAACGCGCATAATACTTCTCTCTTTCGAACGCTGTTTGATACAGGTGAAATCGATCAACCAGCCGTAAACCTGGCAGGTGCGGCCAAGCGCCACATCGAATCGGGAAGAATCGACATACCTCAAGCCGTGAAAATCATGCGTCACTGCAAAGAACATAAGATAGGCTTCGACGAAGCCCTGGACGCACTGGAGCACCCCCTGTAATTTTCAACAGCACCATTGCCATGATCGACCGTGGCTGTTAATTGGACTATATTTAGTTATGCCTAGACCTTCTTCAACTTTTGGCGAACCGATTCGCACCATTTTTCTGGCGAAGGAAAACGGTGCTCCTGGCGTCGAGCTACTTAGTACTCTAGTCAGCACTGCCAAAGAACACCAGGGTTACGACGTCGAGCTGTCGTGGGCGTTACCTGAATGTACTAACTCAATCAGATTGCTGGCTCGCTGGCTCAAAGGGGCCGCAGCTCCATCATTAAAGCTAACAGAAATTGACGGCAACGACAGAACAGAAATTTGGGACGGCGAGACAGCAGACCTCGCAATGGTCGGTGTGATTGTTGAGAAGTGCAGTGGTGCCCTTTTTATAACTAGTAAGGCACCACAAATGGAGGCAGCCGCGACCGAGGTCAAAGAAGACGTACTGGACGATGTTTGGGTAGATGACAACGAAGAAGAAGGCGAAGAAGACGAGCGACAGGAGAAAACTAACGATCTTGATTTCCTTGGCGAAGCGGCTACAAGCGTGCAGGTTTTGTCCGATCAATTGATCAACCTGACCACTGGATTACACAGTTTCTCTGTTTTGCTTAAATATCTCGAACGCGAGTTCTATCGCTTTGATGCATACGGCGTGCCGCTGTCTCTCATCATTTTTGAAATAAGTCACCCTTCTATCAGTCCCATACCTTTACAAGCCGTTTCGACGGCGGCTTTGCGAATAGAGATGATCAAACGACCATCCGATATTGCTGGGCACTTCGAAACGCGAGATTTTGCTTTGTTGCTCCCCAATACTCAAAGCCCAACTGCTTCACTTATCGCCAACAAGGTTATTCAGGTTTTAAGAGCTGCACCTCTTGCACCGGGTCTAGACAAAAGCACGCTCAAATTTTCCTTTGGCATAGCCACTTTGCCTGATGATGGCGACGATCTAGAAAGCTTGATCAAATCTGCTAAGGCAGCAAAAGCCGCTTCTAGTATTGCTAAAATTGGGCAATCGTAAACTTGCTTAAGGGAGTGCGGCGGATGCAATTTTTAGTAATTGGAAAGGACGGAACTGACGCAGATGCGTTGAATCGTCGCTTAGCTGTCAGAAAAGATCATATTGCTTTGGGCGACAAGATGAGAGATGCAGGAAAAATGCTCTATGGAGCAGCCATCCTTGATGACAACGAAAAAATGATTGGGTCAGTGCTGATCTGCAATATGGAATCACGGTATGAACTGGACCAATGGCTAAAGGAAGAACCGTATGTGGTCGGAAATGTGTGGCAGAGTATAGAAATTAGTTGCTGCAAAGTAGGACCTAGTTTCATAGGACTCAATTCACAGAAAGTGACGCCTTAGCCTGTTGCACATTCTTGTTGACGACAATGTTTCGCTTGGCCAATTCGTCAAAAAACGGCTTTCTTGGCACACATTCTTCCGGTGCTAAAACACCATGAGCGGTGATTGCACCTTTGGCGATCATTTGCGCCACTATAGACGGTGGCACGCCTGTATCGAGCGCGCCGCATGAAACCTTCCATTTCTTATCAGCGTAGATAATGCTCTCCAGGCGTACTAGCTTTTCAGCGCCGCCCTTTGCGCCTTTCACATCCACACGGATCACTTCGCAGTCGTCGGGTGTCTGTGCAGGAATAGGAAACTTTTCAATCATTTTGGCAAGCACTTTTCGTGGCACGATCTGTGTTCCTTGAACTTCAATGGGCTCCGTCGCACCGAAGCCCAAATCGACCAACAGTTTAAGTTTCTCGTGGAATTCAGTAGGCAAGCCAAGTCTAAACGTAACTGACTTGATGCCTTTGCTGGCGTAAGTAAGCGGCAAGGTCAAAACTTCGGAGTGCAGTGTCAGAATCGCTTTGGCCTGGCCAACCGGAGCGGGAAAATCCACTGTCACTTCTCCAGACATCGGAGGCTTTGCTCGGTACTCTCCTTCCTCAAAAACCATGGGCTCTTTTGTGTATTCATCGAGGATGGTATCGAGTGCGTATGGTGGCGCGAGCGGATGATCGACTTGCACGAAGTCAACGCAGCCGACATAAATATCGATAGAATCCACCCGGTCTAATTCTTCTGCTCCCTCTGCAGCCATAACATTAGTCATGCCGGGAGCCGCACCCATTCCCAATACAGCCAGCAAGTTGTGATGTTTGAATTTCTCGTTTAATTCCAGTTGTTTCTTCGTGACATGGAACAGCCCACCCAAATCCATATAGTGACAAGCAGCCTGCAGAGCGGCTTCCATCACGTTGACATTGAAATAATACGGTGTTGAATTGATCACTAGAGTGGCGCCAGTGAGCAAGGTTACCAGTTGATCGTGTTTGGTCAAATCAGCAAATACGGCCGAAACCTTGACACCGCCGATTTCATTTTTTAGCTTCTCAGCTGACGCTAGATTGAAGTCGGCAATGACGACGCTATCGATGTCAGCAGATTCCGCCAGGTCGCGAACAATGATCTGTCCCATAGCGCCGGCGCCGCCCAATACCACTATCTTTTTCAAGATGGTTGTCCTTTTATATGTAGAGGTTCGCCTGCGAGCAGGCGTGCTTATTCACGGACAGCTAGTTTAACACTCGGGTGGCCAAGCAGGCTGCGACGTTCTATTATTAAGGGCGTCGCTCCGAGGGAAATCATGCACTACGAATGGTTGGTAATTAACGCAGAGACTTTGGCTGATGCCCAAACACAGCTGAATAATTTGGACCATCAGAAGTACGAAGTCTACGCCACGCACATGTTTGTGGATAACGGCAAGAGCTGTCTGGCAATCATCGCCCGACGAGGGAGAAAGGCTCAGGCTGACATTCGATATTAGTAGTTAACGTGACCGTTGCTGCCTTCGTACTTCAAGGGGCCGCCGCCACTGCTTTGCAGCATGCGTTGGATCGGAGTCGGAGCCGGTGGATTCAGACGTTGTTGCATCTGGATTTGATTTTGAATGAACTGCTGGTTGTTCTGATTGTTTCTGTAATATCCGGGATTCATGTCGCTGCGAATGCTGTCTCCAGCTGTGCCGATGTTGGCGCCCCATTTAGAACTTGGCAAACTAGGAGCATTGTATGCTCCGCCTAAATTGTTCAGGCCAGGCCCGCCGCGTCCTTGTTGTACCGGGGCTTGAGCACCGATCTTATGGTCGGTGTATTGGTTATCGCCGCAAGTGCCGATGTTGGCACCCCAGGGAACTCGTGGTAGTCCGGGATTGACTTGCGGTCCACTTTGTTGGATGCCTCGAGCGGAGGCACTCATCGTCCCCCCACCTATGTAAGACCCCGACGGAGTGGAGAGTCCATTACCACCATAAATAATTCTCGAGTCAACGCCATTGGCATTGTAGGTTTGAGCCACAGCGCCAGACGCACAGAAGCTCAACAGGCAACCAAGTGTGGATACAAAAGCTAGTTTTTTCATTTTCGTTTTTCTGGTCCTGAAGCATTCACTCTGCTTCGATTGTAATCGAGCGGGTGAATTAGTGGGCAAGAGGCGTCAGGTGATTAATGTAGTAAGTGACCAAAACTATAGCATGTTGTCAAGAATTTGCAAGCCAAATTTTGGCGTGGAACTAACTGGGCGCGAGGATCGACATTAATCTACCGACCGACCAAGGGAGTTGCAAAAATGAATCCAGAATCCGCCAAAACATCGACTGTTTGGACCGAAACGTTCGATATCCCGAGGTTTCCGACATTGACTGAAGCAAAGACATGCGATGTCTGTGTTGTCGGAGCAGGTATCACTGGTTTGACCGCAGCTTTTTTGCTGGCCACCGAAGGAAAATCCGTGATTGTGGTTGATGATGGGCCTCTTTGTGGAGGCGAATCCCAACGCACCACTGCGCACGTCACCGATGTTCTGGACAGACGCTACTTTGAAATTATCAAAAATCATGGGATCGAGAACGCCAAGACGATTTTCCAGGCTTATCGAGCAGCGATGGACCAAATCGCAGTCATCGTCAAACAGGAGCAAATCGATTGTGATTTTGAAAAGGTCGATGGACATCTATTTCTCAGCCCTGAGTCAAAACTGGCGCAGCTAGAAGATGAGCTCAAGGCTGTGACCGAAATTGGTTTTGCAGGCGTGAAACTTGTCGACTGCCCTTTAAAGCGCAAAGAGATAGTGCCTTCGTTGTGTTTTCCGAACCAGTACCAGTTTCATGTTCTCAAATATTTAGATGGATTGATTGAGGCTTGCCTTGAAAGAGGTGTACAAATTTTTGCCGGCACACATATCGGTGGTATCGATGATGGTGCAACGGTGGTTGTCAAAAAAACAAATCAAGAAAACGTAGCGGTCAGCGCAAATGCAGTTATTGTCGCTACCAACAGTCCAATTTTGGGTTTGGGTGTCCATCTGAAACAGGCTGCCTATCGCACTTATGTCATTGCCGCACGCGTGCCAATTAGTTCGATGCCGAAAGGGTTGTTCTGGGATACTCAAGATCCGTATCACTATGTGCGCGTGCAACCGATCGAAGACGATTTGGAATACGAAATGCTCATCGTTGGCGGTGAAGACCATAAAACGGGACAGGCGGACGATGCTGAAGAACGCTTCTTGCGATTAGAGCAATGGGCGCGCGAGTGGTGCGCCAATTTTACGACAGTAGACTTCAAGTGGTCGGGTCAGGTTTATGAACCTGTTGACGGCATCGGTTATATCGGTAAACAGCCTGGCAGCAAAGGCATCTACATCGCCACCGGGGCTTCTGGAGTTGGCATGAGTTTTGCAACTGTGGCCGGTATGTTGCTCACCGACGCTTTGTGTGGTCGAGAAAATTCCGCGGCCAAAATATTCGATCCGACCCGGCTGCCAATGAGCACTCCATTTGATTTCATTAAGGAAAATTTGAACGCCGCCGCTCAGTTCGTTGAATACCTCACCACTCCTGAGATCACTTCGACAATGCAAATTCATCCAGGTGAGGGCGCCGTTATCACTCGTAACGGAGAAAAAATAGCTGTCTGTCGCGACGATAAGGGCAATCTTTGCCAACGATCGGCAATCTGCCCGCACATGGGCGGAATCGTTGCTTGGAATTCGCTTGAGAAGAGTTGGGACTGCCCCGTGCATGGATCTCGTTTTGATCTGAACGGTAAAGTGCTGGATGGTCCCGCAAACAAAGATTTAGGTGAAGTGTTAACCAAGCTCAGCGATGAGGGCGAACAAGAGAGTCAGTCATGCTCGGAACAAAAGGCGTCTTAAGAGCTTACTTGTGCGAAATAAAGCGCGAACATCTTGTCCGCCCCGAATCACGCGACTTGCATACTTACCGAATGCTCGATAAAGCCGCGTCGTTTAGGGCGGGGATGTAAGGAGCGACCGCGCAAGCGGTCAGTCTGGTGTACTTTGAGTTTGGATGTATTGCTTCACTACGGAAATTGGTGCACCTCCACAGGATGCAGCGAAGTAACTCGGCGACCATAGAACACCCTTGTAGTAGTTGTTTCTTAGATCTGGAAATTCATTCCTTAAAAGCCGGGAAGAAACGCCTTTCAGGCTGTTGACTAATTTGGAAATTGGTACTTTGGGCGGATAATTGATCAAGAGATGGACATGATCTTTTTCGCCGTCAAATTCTACTAAGATTGCTTCGAAGTCATTGCAAACGGTTTTAAACACATCCTCCATTCGATCAAGAATGGTTTTTGTGAAAACACGACGACGGTATTTTGTCACGAAGACCAAATGCACATGAAGATTGAAAACACAGTGACGGCCAGTTCGAATTTCATTTGTCTTTTCCATAGACCAAGTCTATCATAGGGATATGATGATAAGAAAAGGCTATCGTTTTTTATTGAAACCCACTGCTGCACAAGCAGAGCTGTTTTGCCAATTCGCAGGTTCTTCTAGATTTGTTTGGAACAAGGCTTTGGAGTGCCAAAAGAGTCGCCTCGAAAATGGAAAAGGCGTATTTAGCTATGCGGAAATTTGCAGTCGTTTGGTTGAATGGAAAGACGAGTTTAACTTCTTGAAAGAAGTGCATTCTCAGCCGTTGCAGCAAGCAGTGAAAGATTTATCTCTGGCGCTGAAAAATTGCTCAGATGGCACTAAAGGTTTTCCTAAATTCAAGAAAAAGGGAGAACATGATGCGTTCCGATTTCCACAGGGCACGAAGTTAGATAACAAAAAGGTGTATCTGCCGAAGATCGGTTGGGTAACGTTCAGGCAGAGTCAAGAAATCGAAGGCACGATCAAAAATGTGACGGTAACCCGATCAATGGGCAAATGGTTTGTGTCTATCCAGGTCGAAATGGAAGTGCAGGAGCCTGTGCATCCATCGAAAAATGAGGTTGGCATCGATATGGGTGTGACCAGATTTGCCACTTTCTCTGATGGCACCTTTGTGGCCCCAATCAACAGTTTTGGCAAAGTTAAAGCCAAGCTAGCAAGAGCGCAGCGGCAATTATCTAAAAAACAAAAGTATTCAAATAATTGGCTTAAACAAAAGCACAAGGTGCAACTGATTCATTCGAAGATTGCGCATGTTCGAAAAGGCTTTCTGCATAAACTGACCAGTTCGATTAGCAAGAATCACGCGGTTATCGTTCTGGAAGATTTGAAAGTGACGAATATGAGCGCTTCAGCGAAAGGGACGATTGAAGATCCAGGAAAAAATGTGAAAGCGAAGTCAGGGCTAAATAAATCGATATTAGATCAGGGATGGTATGAATTTAGAAGGCAACTGGAATACAAGCAACAGTGGAGAGGTGGACAAGTGATCCTTGTAAATCCGTCGCAAACAAGCTTGCAATGCTCTGATTGCCACCACCGAGCCAAAGAGAATAGAGTTAGTCAAGCAGAATTTAAGTGTGTCATGTGCCATCACGAAGAGCATGCCGACCTGAATGCGGCAAAAAATATTCTAGCGGCGGGGCGAGCCGTGCGAGCCTGTGGAGATATTATTAAGCGGGTTGCTGCTTAAGCCCAGGAATCTCCCGTCCTTTAGGGCGGAGAGGACGTCAAAACTGCTTACGCCGGCAAACTAAGCGCGCGCTTGTGAGCAGCCAGTTCTGAAGCATCATTCAAAGCGCTCAAAGTGATTTTGCCATGACGTCTTTCAAGCGCTTGAGATAGCAACTCGTCTGCAAAGTGGGGATTTTTTGGCAAGATCGAGCCGTGCAGATAAGTACCATATACAGTGCCACTGACGGCGCCTTCAAACATATCGTCGCCATTATTGCCGTTGCCTACCGATGCCTTGCCAAGAGGTTTGAGCGACGGACCGAGAAATGTCTTGCCACTGTGGTTTTCAAAGCCGACAAGAGTCGTACCGTCGTCACGCTTGACCACAACGTTGCCGATCATGCGCCGGTTTCCAGCGACCGTGTGGGCATCCAGGAGCGATATGCCTTTCAATTGCGGGCCCTCGTGTGGCTGATAATAATGCCCGAGTAGTTGATAACCACCGCAAATGGACAATATAACCGCACCGGCCGCGACGGCTTGGTGCAGTTCGTCAGCTCTGAGCACCAGGTCCTCGGCAATGGTTTGTTGTTGTTTATCCTGACCGCCGCCGATGAAATAAAAATCGAAATAGTCAGGATCAATTTTTTCGCCCAAGCCAATTGGCTGGACCGTGGCTGAAATTCCCCGCCAGCGTGCTCTTTGAACCAGGGTAATGATATTGCCCCGATCGCCATATATATTCAAGAAATGAGCGTACAAATGAGCGATTCTAAGGTCCATCTCTATCTCCTGCCTCTGAATTTCATTGTCGCATGCAAATTGGTCCGCAGCACTTGCTTCGTTGAGGAGGCTTACGCAGGGCAGTTGTGTATTTGGTGCTAAGTTTTCTTGCGAATCAGAGAGAGCCTATCCTTATTATGTGGAACCAGGCATATTTTTGTTTCCATTTAGCACCATATCTGATACCTGAGTGACTCGGATAGCCCAAATATGGCACTACTCTTGGTGGCTCGGCTAGTAAAGAGTGAGATAGACTATCCGTTACATGTCTGATAATCCCGAATGTCATGTAGTAACTTTGAGTTCTTGAGAAGCCGGTTGCCATGAAGCTAACAGGGCCCGGTCTTTTGGGGATTCACAAAAGATATATTTTGGGCGACCAATTGTTAAATTGTTAACGTTATTTAAGGATGTGTTTTGCAGCTGTACATGCGGTTTTTGGACACTTGTTTTATCGTGGAACAAATTTTGGGGTTTTAAGTCTACGTTGCTATGGAACATTTAAGCTATGATGGCGGACGTTAGATCGGGTCATTGCAAGGGAGTGATTACTATATGACAAAGGGATTCGCATCCTTACTTACCGCACTTGTTGCCGTAAGTGCGAGCACCTTGATCAATACTTCAGCGGCAAGCGCACAAGGCGCTACCAATGTAAGTGAATTGACAGACGTTGTGGGAAATGAATGGGCCTACAATGCTCTCAAGGAGCTCGTAAACAATCCGTGCCACGTTCTCGTGGGTTATCCGGATCGTACATTCCGCGGACAAAAATCCGCAACACGTTTCGAATTAGCCGCTGCTCTATACAAATACGAGCAGTGCATCACCGAAAGACTCGCTACCAAGGCGGATAAAGCAGATTTGGAAAAATTTGCAGCTTTATTGGATGAGTTCAGAGGTGAGTTGAATGCCCTCAAAGCGCGTGTGGATTCACTTGAAGCACGCATGAAGTTGGTAGAAGATAAGAACATCGAACAAGATATGCGTCTTGCATATGCTGAGCGTCAGAAAGGTTTCATTTATGAACGCTTAGTAAAAGGCACATTCATTGACGTTAGAGACATAGGGGTTGGTGTTGGACGCGGACTACGCGGCATTTACGAATACTTGTTCTAAAACGACCAAGTAGACGCCTTCACTGGCTCTGTTCTGATGACCTGATCTACGAAGGAACTCCCGAGGCATTTTGTCGCGGGAGTTCCTTTGCGCAGTTGGAGATGTAATGGAAAATGAAGCTAGTCCTAGTCCCCGACCTATATTTGAGGCGTTCAGCCCTGAGCTTGTCTTCGCGCTTGACATTTGCGAGCAAGCAGGAAGAATTGCTCTTGCCTCTTTTATCGACGGCATCGAAACAGTAACGAAAGAGGATGGCTCTCCAGTCACTGCTGCCGACAAGGAATGCGAACGAATCATCCGTCAGGCAATCACCTCTAGGTATCCGCAGGACGGCATCCTTGGTGAAGAAGAAGGCGAGTCGGAGGGTGCAACTCAGGATGGCAAGAAGCGTAAGTGGATTGTTGATCCAATCGATGGTACGTACGGTTACGCGCGCGGCATACCATTTTTTTCTACTCTTGTGGCCTTAGAAGTAGATGGGCAGATTGTCCTGGGCGTAATAGGCGCACCGGCGATGGGCGATATGTTCTGGGCGGAAAAGGGTCACGGCGCCTTTAAAAATGGAATGCGCATTGATGTTTCTGACATCAGTGAATTGGCAAAATCCCAATTTAGCTTCGGTGGCGCCAATCGAATTTTGGCAGAAGGTTATTGGCCGGGATTTTCAAAACTGATTTCCGGGACGTCAAGGCAACGAGGCTTTGGCGATTACTTGGGATTTGCTTATGTCTTTGAAGGCAAAGCCGAAGCCCACGTCGAGGTAGGTGTGAAACCTTGGGATCTCGCGCCGATGAAAATACTGATCGAAGAGGCTGGTGGAAAGTATTCTGACCTCAGCGGCGGCCAATCCATTTACACAGGAAGTTGCTTAGTCACCAACGGACAGATTCACGATAAATGGCTCACGACGCTAATCAGCAAGGACTAATTTCAAAAGCAACGATGCACTGTGCGTAGTGCCTAAGTCTGCGCAGTATGAATTTAGAAAGAGCATAAAGTGTCGGGTTACTAGGTATAAATCAGTGTATGACTGATGGCAAAATACCAGTTAAGTGGCTGTGGGCGACAATACTCACGACGGTGGTTTCCTTCTCACCGTTCATCTGCTGCCATTCGGAAGATGGAGCAATGAACGCAGGCGCAAACGTTCCTTCGGTGAGCCGCGAAACTCCAATTGAACAGCTGATCTCGCCTGACGGTTCGCACATATCGCGAGTTTCCTTTTCTCCCCATGGAAGCAAAATTGTTATTAGCGCTACTGAAAAAGGTTTTGATGCGATAAATCGATCCCCAGATGAGGCGGGCGAAATTAAGCCTGCCATCAGCTTCGAGCAGAATTTTCCAGGCAGAATTTCCGCGTTGAAATGGCTTGCCGGTGATGAATCAATAGTTTTTTTGGCCAGGGCTCATGGTAAAGCTCCGCTGCACTTGTATCAAACCAATTGGAAAACGAAAATTACGCGTGACTTAACACCATTTGGTGGGCGCAACGTAAACATGTTCTTGTTGTCCAAGGACCTCAAAACTTTGCTTGCATCAATAGATATGCAAAGCAAAGATCAATATTTTCTCTGGCATGTTGATACTACAAGCGGTGCCATAACGGCGCTGGGCAAAATGCCCAAAGACGATGGTAGGGCAATTCGGCCTTATCGCATGATCGAGGTCAAAGCGAGTCCTGAGTTGCTTGAGAATCGTTCTCCCGTGTTTTACTATCAACGATCGAATTTTGTGCAACCGTCATTTCCAGCCGTCCGCGAAAGTTTCGTCTTTCCGACTAGTGTGCTAAAAGGTCAGGAGCTTCTGGCGGGTGAGATAAAAAACAATGTCGATCAGCGGCTCCTAATGCTTGATCCCTTGCCCGCCATTGATCGCGAATTCGATTTGAAGTTCAAACCATGGAGCGAAAGCGAAAGAATCTCTTTGCTCAATTTGTGGCGAAAGGTCTGTTCGCGCGTACCTGGACTGGTGCTCAGAGCCGGTCATTCAGGGCGTGTTAGATTTTTGCGCATTACCTATATGAAGGGTGAGAAATACGAAATTGGAGGACCGTCACGTGCAGCAGCTGCCGGGAATGGTGCTGTGATTCTGTGCAACGAGTTTTTTCAATTGAGTGATCAACTGAAGGCAGCTGCGATAATCCATGAACTGGTTCACGAAGCCGATTACTTTCGGCATCTGTCGACATCTCCTGAGTGGATATCGTTGACCAATGCAAACATTATTGCTGGTAGGCAGGCACTATCTTTCAGCAAGGAACACGGTCTGAAAGCCTTGGACGACCCTGGAGCACAATACTTTGGACTGCCTTCACTTTATGCGGCGAGCAATCCCATGGAAGCGCTCGCTGAATGGACAACCCCGTATGCTTTTGGCAAAAATCCGCCTGAAAAAATCAAGTCGTTTATCGATGCGAAATTATTAGATCCGAACTGTTCTGAAGAAATTACTGACGGCGAGTTTCGTCGTGCCCGACAAGCAATGATAGATTCCAATTTCGTGGACGCCAAAAACTTCTTGCTAAAAATCATAAAAACGGATAGAGACTTCTTGATTGCCTATGACTATCTCGCCCGGGCCTACTTAGGTTTACACGAAAATGCAAAAGCGCTGGAGACCTCTAATGAACTGTTGGTCCGGTGGAATAAACTGCATATTCCGCCCGAGTATTCATTGTACGGCTTTGAATTCTACTATCAACACGGGGCACTTCTCGCCGCGACTGGGGATTATGCGGCGTCGCAAAAATATCTTGATATAGCGCAGAAAATGGGTCTTGATCGAAAGAGATTTCTTGACGCACAGAAATTTCTTCAAAAACATAAGTCGAGCAGCTTGCTGCCTANNTCCTCGGATAAGTCGAGCAGCTTGCATAGACTATCCTCAGATAAAAGCGTGCGGCTGAAGTCTAGACCCTCGAAATGGAGTCAGAGCGGCAACTAAGCTGCTTCAGGCGGACTGCACATCGATTTTTCGGTCTATAAACTCATGAGCAGGCAAAGTCCTCATGTTCTAGAACGCTTTGTGAAACAGCGCTACAGCGGTAGAATATTAACCCTGTTTGCCTGCTTGTCGGAGTTCTCGGTTATCATTCCGCAAAAGGCAGGGTAGTTAGTCTCGGGCGAGAGCAAGTAGCTGCATGGGAAAGTATGAATGGTCGAGATCGATGCGAGCGCGAATGGCGCTTGTCATGTCGATTTCCGGCATTATTCCAATTGCTATTTGTCACATAATCGTTGCTAACGCTCTCGGCGGAATGTCGGGGAACGTCTTCGAAACCTTCTTTTACTTACCTTTGCTGCCGCTACTGTTCCTGGTGAATTGGTTGCTTGCTGGCGTAATGCTTGTGCCAATCAGCCAATTGCTTCAGGCAACAGAAAAGTTAGTGAATATGGACCTTCGCCAGCGGTTGGAAACTGATCCAAACGAACCGATTGAGACCTCAGAGCTGCGAAAATCTTTCAATCGCCTTTTGAACCGGCTGGAAGAGTCTCTCAATATCCAATGTCAGTTTGTGGCAGACGCCAGTCATGAACTGCGCACGCCGCTGACTTCTATACAAGGTTACACCAAGCTGTTGCTGCGTCGCGGCCAAAGCATCGATGCAAATCTTCTGGCTGAAGCCTTGCAAACCATTTCCGATGAATCAGGCCGACTGATCAGGTTAGTGTCAGATCTTTTGCAATTGGCGCGCGCCGATGCCGGACAGGCAGTGATCAATCAGCAAGAAATTATCGACATGCGCGATGTCTTGGGGAGTGTCGAGGATACTGTCACTGTTATTGCACCGGAGCAAATCGAAATCCAATTCATACTTTCGCAGACTCCAATTTATGTGTTTGCTGATGGTGACCGCTTAAAGCAGGTGTTTTTGAACCTTACCAACAACGCTATCAAAGCTACCCAAGCCGGCGGCAAGGTGACAGTCACTCTCAGATCCACTAACGGACAGGCGATCATTAGAGTGATAGACACAGGAATTGGTATCGCGCCAGCCGATCAGCAAAGAATATTCAATCGCTTTTACCGAGTTGAACGATCGCGCACCCGCAGTCGTTTGTACGGTGGTGGCACTGGATTGGGATTAGCGATTGCACTAACCATTATTAAAGCCCACAAAGGCACCATCGAGCTCGAGAGCGAATTGAACAAAGGTTCCACTTTTACCGTTCGTTTGCCGATTGGTGAAAAAAGCGAAAAGTTACAGCAACCAGCCGGCACCGGCAGCACAACAATTTCCGAACGAGCGAAAGAAATGGCATCCGGAGAGCCGCTTCGGGCACCTGATGTTGATGGTCAGTCAGTAAGCGCTTCGCCAACTTCGTAATCAGCACGCCACTGCAGGTGGTGAGAAGAATCGCATCGGCAAAACGAATGGCATCCGGTAAAACGAATGGGCATCGGCATCGGCAAAACTAAAAGGGTGCTGCTCCAGTTACCCAGGCACCAGTTGGCGGGGCTCCGGATGACAATCCAGTCGGATACTCCACCGAACATGTCGCGGCATACTTAATTGAAGCTGGCGGTCCCAGACCAGGAATGCTGCCAATGAACGGCACAGCACCCAGATTGCACAGAGGGCCGACTTGATAAGTGGCAACGCAGGCGTATTCATAAATGAAAGTGGTGGTATCGATTGGCGCTGGGGGTTTCGAATTTGGTCCGCAGTATTGGATGACTTTTGTGTTGAAGTCAGCTTTCTCCACCCAGAGATCGCCGCCCGAACCGCCGGAACCTCCAATTGGAGTCAAGTTCAAGAAGTGACCGAAACCTGAATTTTTGACGGCATTCATCTCGCGTTGCATGGCCAACAGTCCCGAGCCATAGTCTGCCGATGATGCTGCGCCAGAGGCTCCCTGTCTTGCTGCCAACGAAATCGAAGCGGTTCCCACCGCCACTGCCATTAAATCAAGGGCTGGAAACAGTGCGAAAAAGAGAAAGACAAAAAGAACAGGTCCAAATTCAGCTAGGGAAGAACCGCGTTTGGTGCGCGGTCTGCTACTGAAGCTAAGCGAACGGATTGGAAAAGGCACAAAAACCCCCCGCATTGGCAGGCCCATATTAATGTCATACCATGCCGGTGAGAGCAAAGTAACCCATGCTTGTTTAATTTCGCTTGTAAGTGTGCGAAATAAAGAACTTGATAATCCCAAAAGTTAGCTTGCGGCAGCTTCAGCTGGTGCAGATGCAGCTTCGGTAGCAGTCTGAGGAGTCGCTTCGGTAGGCGTTTCAACTACAGCTCTCGGTGCAGTCACTTTCGCGATGATTTCATCAGCTGGGTTTAGGATTTTGATTTTGTCCGAAACTTTCAGGTCGGCGAAGTGGATCGCGCCTTCAATTTCTGTGATTAGGGACAGGTCAACTTCCAAGAAATCTGGAATATCTCCTGGAAACGACTCGATTTCAGCTTCCTGGTAGTTTTCTTGCAGTTGACCACCTAACACTACTGCCTCGGAAGTGCCAACAAACTTCAAAGGCACACTCATTGTCAGTTTGCGGTCAAGTCTAACTCTGTAGAACTCCACGTGCATCAAATTGTGGTTGATGCTGCGGCGTTGAACGTGTCTGATAACAGCATTAACGTTAGCTTTAGTGCCGAAATCGAGTTCGATCATATGGCTGTAAGCCGCAACCGGTAAGCGGCTGAACTCTTTGGCATCGACCTGAACGTTTTCCGAATCTTGTCCAGGACCGTACAAAGTGGCGGGGACAAAGCCGTCACGTCTCAGCTGGCGAGGTTTTTTGCCTTCGCGTTGCTTTACGGCTAATTTGATTTTCTCCATGATTCGATAACCTTCTGAGGTCTAAGACTAGTGTTTTATTTCGGACAAACGTGCGCTGGGGCGAAAGGATTCGAACCTATGAATGCCTGGATCAAAACCAGGTGCCTTACCACTTGGCGACGCCCCACCGTTTTGGCAAACATGAATCTTACCATACGGGCTTGACCAGCCGGTTTCGGCCAGTGCTTTGAGACGCTAAACTTTGTTACGTAATGGTTTGGACTGAGCCGAATTCAGGCACCTGTCAGGAGCGTACTTGATTGGCTTGATCCATTAATGAGCGAGCAAAGTTCAGAGCTACTTCTTCATCTTCTTGACCGCTAGCCATAGAGGCCAGGGAGCGGAGTCGCTGATCGCTGTCGAGCTGCCGGGCAAAAACTTTGGTCAGATCCTTGGTTTGTTGTTTATGAATTTCGATGTGGTTGTCAGCCACGGAGGCGATAATCGGTTGGTGGGTTATGCATAGAATTTGATGAGACTTGGCTAGTCGCGCCAGTTTGTCTCTCATTGCCTGCAGCACTTTCCCACTCAACCCGGTGTCAATTTCGTCGAATATCACGGTGGAAACGCCGTCAGCGCTTGCGAATATTGATTTTACAGCCAGCATCACGCGGGACAATTCGCCCCCTGAAGCAATCTTTGCCAGAGGCATAAGCGGTTGTCCTGGATTCGGAGCAATCATAAATTCGGCTCGGTCTGAGCCGGTTGATGTGACATCACTGGTGGTATCAAACTTAATTTCGAACTTGCAGTGCTCCATGCCTAAATCAACTAATTCTGTTCGCACCGACTCGCTCAATTTTTTGCCCAGTTTTTGGCGCTTTGTCGAAAGCTCAGTCGCGGACTCATTCAATGCGGCGTCCAGGATAGCTAACTCTGTCTGCAAACCTGCCGTGTGTGACTGCGCATTTTCGAGCTTGTCCATCTCTGCCAACAATTTTTCTTGATGGGCGATTGCATCGGAGAGTGCTGGACCATACTTTCTCTTTACTGACGCCAATACCGCCAACCGCGATTCGACTGTAGAAAGTGCTTCTGGATCAGTATCCAGCGCAGCTCCATAGCGTCGCAAGTGTCTTGCCGCTTCCTCGATGTTAGCCAGACTTTGTTTGAGCAAGTCGGCCGGTTCGCTTAACTGTTGATCTAGGCGCGCTCCTTTTTCCACTTCGGCTAGCGAAGTTTGTAGAAGATCGATGGTCGATTTATCGCCGGAATGATACTCTCCACCCATCAGCACTTCATAGGCACTACTGGCGACAGTCGAGAGCTGCGCTACATTGGCCAGGACTTTTTGTTGCTTGGCTAAATCTTCATCTTCGCCACCATCTTGCAGGTGTGCTTCTGTCAATTCGGCGGCTTGAAAGCGGATAAAATCCAAACGTCTGAGGCGTTCATCTTCCGAAGTATCGAGTTCTTTGATTTGGGCAATCAATTCTTTGCGCCGCGTCCAAAGCGTTCGCACTTTCTCTAACAGTTTGCGATGGGCTTGATCACCGAGGCTATCCAACATCTCCAGTTGCGATTGTGGCGACATTAAAGTGCGCGCTTCATGTTGAGCATGAATAGTCAAAAGCAATTGCGACAACTCTTGCACGATCGCGCTGTTCACTAGCGTGCCGTTGATGCGAATGCGCGAGCCGGATTTTGTGATCTCGCGACTGACCATTAGCGTCGCTAATTCGTCATCGATTAACTCTTGTTTTTTCAACCAAGCCGATATGAGTGCGTTTGTTTTAAAAGACGCCTCGATGGACGCCTTCTCGCTGCCGATGCGAATAAAGCCAGCCCCGGCTTTTCCACCAAGCACCGCATTTAGTGCATCAATGATGATCGATTTCCCGGCACCAGTTTCGCCGGTCAGAACATTTAGTCCTGGCGTCCAATCGACCCTTACATTCTCTATAAGTGCGAATTCGCGGATGTCTAAACTTTCGAGCATTCACCCATCTGGAGCCGTGCTCCAATCAAAACCGTCTATGCCTGATGCCAACGGCAATATCATAACTCAATCACCTGATTTCGAACTTTAGATTTTATGCAGTCTCGTATATAGAAAAGTTGCCTCTTCCACTCTTCATTTTTCTATCCATATCGATTACCGTGAATTAGCCGGCGGTGACTTTATCCGGTGTGAGCGCATGAATGCTGATTTGCGCGGCCACTTGTTTGGCGATTTCTGTAAACGCTTTGGCCACAGAGCAGTCTGGATCCGCAACTGTGATAGGTTTGCCTTTGTCGCCGCCTTCGCGAATTGCAGTTTCAAGTGGCACTTCACCAAGAAATGGCACTTCCATTTCTTTTGCCAACTTCCTGCCGCCGCCGTGTCCGAAGATCTCGTAGCGTTCAGTTGTGCCCGGTGGTTGGAAGTAGCTCATGTTCTCGATAAAGCCAAAAACGGGCACGTTCATTTGCTTGAACATAGCCAAGCCTTTTCTTCCATCAAGGAGAGCCACATCCTGCGGCGTCGTCACGATGATGCCGCCGGATACTTGGGTCGCTTGAATTAAGCTCAGTTGAGCATCGCCAGTGCCAGGCGGCATATCAACAACTAAGTAATCCAATTCGCCCCAATTGACGTCGCGCAAAAATTGTTTGATCGCTTTGTCCAACATGGGACCGCGCCAGATTACCGGTGTGTCACGGGACACGAAAAATGCCATCGAAATAACTTTGACGCCGAAATTTTCAGGTGGAATGATTTTGTCGTCTTTAGCGGTCGGCTGATAGTCGTCAACTCCCATCATCAGAGGAACGTTGGGTCCAGTGATGTCGGCGTCGAGGATTCCGACTTTGGCGCCAAGTTTGGCCAGAGCACAGGCTAGATTGACTGCTACTGTGGTTTTGCCGACGCCTCCTTTGCCTGATGTGACGGCAACGACTTGTCGAATGCCGGGAATCGGCTCGCGACCAGCAACTTTTCGCGTGTTTGCGACAGCTGCTCCAGTCTCAATTTCGACTTCTTTCACGCCCGGCAATCCGCCAACTGCTTCCTTGCAGTCGCTCTCAATTTTTTCTTTGACTGGACAGGCGGGAGTCGTCAAGGTGAGCTTGAATCGTACTTTGCCGGCGTCGATTTTGATTTCAGAGATCATTCCCAACGTGACGATGTCGGTATTTAGATCTGGATCCATTACTTTGGATAAAGCGCCTTTTACCTGATCTGGCGTTAACTTCTCTTCTTTTTTAATCCCAAACATGTTTTTTTCCTGATGAATTGACAACCGGCTTTGAAGGGCACAGAGCCCTTGCGCATTAACATCCTCCGAGATCATAGCCGTTATCGGGCTGTGTTAGTCAGTCCGTAAGGAATCTATAAGTCGGGCAGCTTGAATAAAATGCTCTTTGGGCGCTAAGTCTTAGGCGCCATTAAGCGGATGCCAGCCAGAGTGCGCTTTGTGACAGGATGATCGACACCGAGTGATTCGGTTAGTATTCTCGTGCCGCGCGTTAAGTCGTCGCGAAACTTATTCTCATTCTTATTCGACTGCTCTGTGCGTGCCCGATCGACTAATGCAACGCCGATGTCGGGATGCGTTGGGCTCAGTCTCTTTTCGCGAATGGCGATACACTGGTTTTGTAACTTCTGCGCGTCTGCTATTTTTCCCTGCGCTAAATAAACGTTGCCTAGCATGTTAAAAGTGGTGGCAAGATCCGGATGGTCATCTCCCAACGTTTTGCGTTGAATCGAGATTGCTCTTTCCAGCAGCTGCTCCGCGTTATCGTAGTCATGCCGCTTGGCTGATAACTCCGCCATTCCCATCAGAGTCTTTGCAATCAATGGATTAGAAGAACCAAGCACGTTGGTGCGAATATCCAATGCTTTTCTAAACAGAGTTTCTGCTTCGTCCAAACGATTCATGTCGCGATAAAGACCGGCTAAGTTATTCATATCGGTAGCAGTGAAAGGATGATTATTTCCCAACGCTGTTTGATCGATTAATAGCGCGCGAAGATAATGTTTTTCCGACTCGGCGTACCTTCCTTGATCCCGATAAATGCCGCCCAAGTTATCCAGAAGAACCGCATTACCAACGTCGTTTGGTCCGAGAGATTTTTCCTTTATGGCTAGAGCTTCTTTGTAATATTTTTCTGCGTCGGCATATTTGCCCTCATCGCGCAAAACTTTTCCGGTGCCATTTAGGATCGCAGCCCGATTAGCATCGTCTTTTCTAATGCGTTTATCCCAGATGGATAGCGCTTCACGAAACATCTTTTCTGATTCAGGATACCGCCCTTGGTCTCGATAAAGTGTAGCTAAATTGTTCAGACTCATTGGTAATTCCGGTCGATTGTTTCCCAGCGTTCTGGCAATCTTCACCGCTTTGTCGTAATAGGGTTCAGCGTCTTTAAACCGATATTGGGTGCGGTACAACTCAGCCAGGTTGTTAAAGACTTTTGCACGGCGCAAATCGGTTGGGGGAAACTTGTTTGATTCTGCGAGTGCTTCTTTGAATTTCGCCTCGGCGACCGCGTAGTCACCCTGTTTGTAATAACTTTCGCCTAGACCAATTGCCGTATAGAAAGGAACGCTCTGTACAGTCAGCACTGCTGCCCATGAAAGCGATACGAGCCAAACTCCACGTTGATACCATTTGAATTTAGGGTTGTTTAACACTTTCGCTTGAAACAGCTTTTGCGATTGCTGTAAGCTCTCAAGCGATTTTTTGAATTTGTTAGGTGGAGTCATGTTCGTGTTGGTAGCGCATATGGTGCTGGCGAAAGGTGGGAACTTTCGAAAGCAGGGTCAAGTTGTTGTGGTAAGTCGTGTTGCTGTTGCTCTAGCAACACGTGACTCAAGGTTACATTTACCAGTTCTGATCGTCAACAGGGATTTCCCTGAGCTATCTCAAGTTGTTGGGAATGCTTTTCGAGAGCATCATTTTTAGCGGTCTGCCTTGAAAACCCGTTCTGTGGGGATTCTCCCGTCTGCTGGGATTCTTAAGGGGTGGAGGAGGAGGACTATTAATTGGAGGACTATTAGACTGCTGATTTTAGGAGCGCGGATTTCTTGCTAAATACACTGTAATCCTTAGCCGAAAAGCAGCTGCTCCGAATCAGGAGTTGAGTTAATCAGTCTCATGTTTGGTCGGTTTGGGTCATACGCCCACCGTAATAGAAGTTTGCGAAATGCCTCGATCGAAAACGGTTTACTCATATAGTCGTTCATACCTGCTGCCATACACATTTCTCGATGCTCTGGCATGACGTTTCCGGTCAGGGCAATCACGGGAGTGTTTCGTTCTTTGCCTTTTTCAGTTGCCCGCAATCTGCGCACCGTTTCTAGGCCGTCAATGCCCGGTAGATTGATGTCCAAAATTACGGCAGCGTATTGAGCCAGGGCGAGAGCGCCTAGGGCGTCTTCTCCTGAGCTGACAATGTACGATTCATAGCCAAATCGTTCACACAATTCTTTGAAAACGTATTGTTGAGCCCTATTGTCTTCGACTATCAGTATCGTTGGACTGGACACGATTTGAACCCTCATGCTCGACAAAATTATTGTAATACCGGCTTTTGAAGGGCGCCATACCGAAGGTGAGGTATAACCCTGGCGAGCAGCCACAGAAGCCCGGCTAGCGCCTGAGATCTGTTTTGAACTTTGTAGACAAATAGCAACATTCAGTGGCGGATATTAGTTTCCCGATCGTCGGGGAAATCGTGCAGTCCGGCAACCTGTGTGATCAATGCGCGCTTGGCAACCCGTCGGGAAAGTCGTGTCGATTGAGTCCATCCGATCACACAGGACGAACTATTTTTTCCATCATCAAGTTTGTACCAGCGGAGAATACTCATCGGCGGTCAGCCCAAATGTCCATGCGACTGCGGCTTTAGCCGTTGAAATATGCGGCGGCACTCTTAGGAAGTATTCTTTGCGGCTGCCGTCTGCTTCGGCGGTTGAATTGAGAACTTTGACCATGACTATGGGTTCAAAAGCCGGGTCTATCTCTTGAATGTAGAGCACGCCGCACTCGTCTCGATGGATTTCCTTGGCGTCACTATCGATCAGGAAATTTTTGAATCCATATCGTTCGAGCATCAGTCGACGCACTTCAAGGTTCGGTTCTTTCTTTATGTCCTCGACAGTTATCGTGTCAGGCCTTTCGATAAGTTGGCGAGTCACCCGTATACCCTGCCAGTGATACAGCTTCCAAGAATCTTTCCAAACATACGATGGTCCGTTAGTACAATGAGGTCGGCTTTCTTCATCTATACGGCAGACTTGTGGAAAATCTGAGATGATACAAAATTCCTCATGCAATACGAATGCACCGCATTTGGTGACTACGTCTTGCCACGTCGAAAATTTTTCAGAACGTGGTAGTCTCAAACCAAGCACTTCTTTCAATGCCGTCGTCAGGCATTCGTCATATTGCTGTGTGTTGCAGCTCTTCATCAACTTTCTACAGTCACTAACGCACGACAACATTAGGTCACGAACGTTTTCATCGCCACCGCTTAGCTCGGTCGCTAGTCTCTCCAATAATAGTGAACTCGTAACGGCAGTTTTCTCATGGGATGCATGGCGAAGTTTTTTTGTGTCACTTGCGATTGATGTGGCTTGAAAAATAGCCGCGGCAAGATCGTTTTCAAATTCCTCATCTTGGTCTCCTATCGCAAATGCATTGCCGTTGCTCACTGCCGCTTCCATTGCGTCAGCTACCGCACTGGCCACAGCCTCTCCGGCGCTTCCATGGAACGACCTGCGAACTTCCCGACCGTAAGTATCTTCCATCAATCTTTCGAACATCTTCTCAGTCGTGGCGTGAACCAAGTCTTCAATCCCATGAAATGCAGTTTGAACAGTTGTCTCATACATTTCGTCAGACACCAGAGCGTCGAAAGCATTTGGGCTAGAATCTGCATTGGCGCTCTTGTTTTTTTTTGCATAGCATAATGCCGTGGCAAAGCTGCCTGCGATTGTCACCACCAATGGGCTCGAAGCTATCACTATCCGCGGCGCCTTCAATCCGAAGCAATGGTAGAGATGATTTATTGCCGAAATCAGTTTTTCTGACTCTATGGGCTCAGTACGCCTAGCTCGGCGCATCCAACTGTCGATGTATTCTTCTAGCTTTTGCTTCTCTGCATCTGTTATGCGACCACTGGCATAGTCCGGGCGTCGGATTCCAACTTCATTAGTTTCATCGCTAGAGTGAAGATATGGTCTGTCGACAATGATTTGATAGATACCAACATCCAGCCATTTGTGTAAATCAAAAATCCCGCGGAGCACTTTTTTGCGCATCGTCCAAATGCTCGCGTTATTCTCTTGCAGATTTTTTGTTCGGCACATTCGTATTATGTTCGAGATATGGTTCATGCCTGGTCTAAGAACCTGAGACTCAAAGTTGGCAATGCGAGCAACTTTTTGAACATCGAAATATACTCCTGCTTCAAGTTTCAATTCCGAATCACCAGGCTTATCCGGCGCAACTTTAAGATAAAGTGTTCCGTCGACTGCTCGGAATATACTTGCCACCATGAGCGTGCGAATAACTTTTCCGCAGGCGATTATCATGCGTGAATTTTCTATCCAATCAGTTTGAACAGCATTCTCGGGAAGTGCAAATCCGATTCTCTTTAGTCGTACTTCGCCATTTTGCATTTCTTTCTTTAGACCAACATAGTTGCTGGAGCGGATTTACAGTTTTGATTGAACATGAACATATTAACCGGTATTCATTATGGCATTGCTCATAAATGTGTCACATTGCAGTCCCGCCCGCGACCAGCCTCAACCTGATCGTTTAAATCTGCTATAAATCGGAAATGAACGAACCTGATGCCGCCGAGCCGCTTTACAGTCTCATTCGAAGGATAAGGAAGCCGGAGAGTTTGCGCGAACTTATGGCCGCGTGTTTGCGCAGTGTTTATATGGGCGATCCGTTTTCTACGGAGGAGGGCGCCCTGCCAGAGCCGCCCAGCATTCTTCGGGAGCAGGTTTCTGTTTCTGCAAGCACGATCGGTGGAGTTCGATGCGCGATTTACTCCCCGATCGGCACAGTCACAGCGCTTCCGTTGTTGCTCTACATGCACGGTGGTGGCTTTGTGGTTGGATGTTCTGAAGACACCGATTACATTACGCGAATGCTTTGTCGTTCAAACAACATCGTCGTTGTCAGTGTTAATTATCGGCTAGCGCCAGAGACTGTTTTTCCAGGAGCATTAGATGATTGCGAGCGGGTGCTCCAATCATTGTTGACTTACGCAGAACGATATTCTATTGATCCTGACGTTGTTTTTCTTTGTGGTGACTCAGCGGGAGCTAATCTTGCAGCATCATTGTCACATCGGCTGGGGAAATCCACTGCTGCGCCCAAGGGGCTCATACTATTGGCACCGTGGTTGGACATGGAGCTTGAATCCTACAGTGAGTACAATCGACTGGCTGCCAAAGGTATCGTATTTGATGCCCCATTTCTTGCGTATGCGCGTGCGGCGTACACCGATTTCGACAAATGGACGGATCCGTTTGTCAGTCCCATCGGCATACCGCCTGGTGTTATGCCGCCAACGATCGTCCTGACTGGCTCTGCTGATCCGCTGGTTGGACAGACTCTTAAACTCAACCGTAATGCGCTTAATGCTGAGTGTACTCATATCCAAACCGTTGTTTATGAGGGTATGCCGCACTGCTTCTATTCATTTCCGAATTTGTTTGCCGAAGAACAAGACTGTTTTCGACAAATTGCCGAATTTGTCGCCGCGACTCGTTGACGTGCGCTCCAGGTTCGAAGCACGGAGGACGCGTGCGCTCGGAAAGCTCCCAGTAACAAAGTACTGAGAGCTCCGTTTAGTGCATGTTTTGGAAGAGTTAGATGCGCCCTGCGGTTAGTGATTTTGCTTTTGCAATGTCTTGCGCAAACTTTGGAGCTTTTGGTTGCCATCCAAGTTCAGTCTTTGCTTTGATCGATTCGACTTTCTGATTGAGCGCGAATGCATCTGCAAAGATTAAGAGAGTTTGGCGAGCCTCGTCAATCGTTTGGGATTTCGCTTGCGCGTTGCCAGCTGCTTTAGCGATATGTTCAGCGATTTCCTTGGCAGTTATGTACTCGGTGCTGGCGTTGTACAGAGACCCTGGCTGAGCTTTTTCAATGGCAAGCAAATAGAGGTCAGCGAGGTCATCAATGTGAACCAGTGACCAGTGGTTTTCACCACTGCCTATGTAATTAACCCTGTCTGACTTTTCTGCTTGTTGAAAAAGGTTATGGATTATGCCGGCATTCTCTCCGTACACAATGACGGGTCGGATAACCACTGACTTAATCCCTAATTGGGCTGCAGCAACTACTTTCTTTTCATTGTCTACACGCCAGGTCACGATTGGCAATGGAGCGTAGGCAGTTTGCTCATTGACGATCTCTTCACCGGTGTCGCCTAGAACCCAAGTGCCGCTTGTATAGATGAAGGTCGTGTTGGTTCCCTTCAGCGCATCAATGATACTGTCCACTGTCAAAGTATCGAATTTGCCGAAGTCGGCGTCATTAGTGGCTGCGGTGTGGATGACGATATCTGCTTGACGGACTGCGTCGATGTAATTTTCAGGCTGTTTGATATCGCCACGAAATGCTTTTATGCCATTTGCTTCAAGCTTCTCTACAGATTCGGTTGAACGCGCCAATGCTGTTACTTCGTGACCCTTCGCTAGTGCCGCCTTTGCTACAGCTTTTCCAATGTAGCCAGTCGCGTTAGTCAAAAATACTTTTGCCATGTTAAATACTCCTTGGTTCGTGGTCGCGCAATGACGCGCCACTATATGTGGTGTTGAATTTTAGATTGATTGGCTTCATTCTTCGGAGGTGTTGATTCCTGGAACAATGCAATAAAAAGATAAAGGTGTTAGGTCCTGTCGACCAGAGCTTTTAATGTCCCGCTAGGGACAGTACGTGCGGCAGCACATTGACATGAGAGACTTCGGGGCAACCGCCTTGCCCGTTTGGTTGATAACTGTTGAGACGGTTGGGTAACGCATACTCTCGGTCTATTCGAAGTTCACTTCAGTGATTATACACACCTCATTCAGACTCAAACGTTAGAAATCACGATTTGTATTCTGTTCGATATATTAATTGTGGGGATTTGGTTTCGCACCAAATACGGTATCAGGTGGATGTTTAAAGATTTCTCTTCATTCATTGGCGTAGTGTCGTCTTCGACTACTTCAAATTTTTGTTAGTTCTGATGCCACTATCAGCGATGGCGGTTGCCTGGAAAGCTTTGCAAGAACAGTATGCAAATAGTGGTCAATCCGCACAAATAGCGTTAGAAAATGGCACTCTGCGGTGCATTTAAGAAGCTTTTCGGACTGAGAAAGCAAAGGGGGCAGATTGCTCTGCCCCCGTCTAAAATTACAATAAATCGATTTAGAATCCAGGTACACCGTTTGAGAATGGGCAAGGAATTGGATTCAAGTTCCTGGCAGAAGAGCTGTTGTTGACTTTGATGTCAGCGAATTTGTTCAGCTGCGCTACACCTTGTCCATCGGTTCCGAAGGCCAATGTGACGAGAGTAATAGCTCCAGTGGGAGTGCCAGTCAAATACTGGAAGTCGGTAGGAAAGAAATTTTCTTGGTAGTAGCCAACTGGAATACTCTTAAATCGACGATCAAGAGGACCTGTACCGCTTCCATCTCCGAGGAAGGAGATTCCGATCACCGGTTTGTTGATAGAGTCTACACCAATGAGAATCACAGCTGGTCCACCGTTCGTCACAGGCGAACCAAGTTTTGGCTGCCAGCTGAATGAATTGAAAGTGTATCCGGATACGCCATCAATTATGGCGCCAGCGAAGTCATCATTTGAGGACGTGTTCAGTGATTGGACATTGAAAATAGGATAGAAGTTCTCAGTTGTATAGAAAGCCGATGCATCGAATCCTGTGTCATCAAAGTCGCACGATAGTGGTGTCATCCTGGGGGTGAATGCATGGCCGCCAACGTTTCCGCCTGGTCCGTGCGATTGTGTCGTGGCGCCACCTTGACTAGCCAATGCCTTGGCAATCCCTGCCAGGCTGGCAGTGCTCCGTCCGTGGGAGTTGGCTTGCGCCGAAGTAGCACCGACTATTATTGATACAGCAGCCATAGCAGCCACTATTCCCTTCCGGTAGTTAATCAT
The DNA here is from genome assembly GCA_003151275.1 of Candidatus Melainabacteria bacterium. The sequence continues at coordinate 27,485 of PLXC01000038.1, read as the reverse complement.
TGGTCCTCCAGTGTTGTAGATAATAAGTATGGTCAAGTGGTAGTAGGAAATTCGTAACAACTATATCTGCTTGACTTTGTGGTCACGTAAGCTAGCGGTTAAACCTAGGATAGCCGCTTGGTTGATATTACCCCTGGTGCTGATTGGGAATCAATCAAGATTGCTTTGATGACGAATGCTGTTCGGGCAAAGTTCACTCAGCACAAGCAAATGCGCGAGATTCTATTATCTACCGGAACTGCGACGATCGTCGAACACACAACCAACGATTCTTACTGGGGTGATGGTGGCAATGGGTCGGGAAAGAATATGCTTGGTAAAATATTGATGGTGCGCGATGAATTGCGAGCAGGAAGCGTGTAGCTGCTTGCAGAGAGTTTGTTTAAACAGCCCACACGAAAACCAAGAGTGTATGAGCAGCAGAAAGAAAATTGGACGCCTTTGCCTTATCCTGCTCTGCCTTTCGTTGAGCGTATTTGGATGTGACTGGGTTGTTTATGAGAAGCAAAATCCATTGCAGCAAACCTGTGCAAATCATGGAGCCAATGGTCTCTGGCTGCGCTACTATTGGTATGCCGGCAAAACAAGACTTCTAAAGAGTGGGTTGAGATGCTCGAACGTCTTCGAGCTAATCAAATCCAGTACGCATATTTCCATGTCTTAACCACCAAATCCGATGGCACTTTGAAATTGCACAAACTCGAAAATGCACGAAAAATTACCGCCGCTGTTCATTCTGGTGCGCCTAACACAAAGGCAATTGCTTGGATCTATGTCGGTTCCTATCCACAAAAGGATGGCGTTGACTTGTCGAAAGCAGAAGTCCGTCGTTCCTTGGTGAAGGAGGCGCTTTGGCTGACGAATGAATGTGGTTTTGATGGTGTGCAGTGGGACTATGAATTTTGTGCAGATGGCGATCCAGGACTGCTGCAGTTGCTAGACGAAACCCGCGCCGCACTGAAACCGGATCAAATTATTAGCGTTGCTACGCCGATGTGGTATCCGTGCACTTTGTGGGGATGGAATGATAGCTATTTTAAAGCTGTTTCTCAGAAATGCGATCAGATTTGTGTGATGTGCTACGACTCATACCTCTACTGGCCGCGTGCCTATGCCTGGTTGTTATCGCAGCAGGTAGTGCATGTGAGCAGAGCCGTAGCAGATGGCGGTCCAAACTGCAAAGTCTTGTTTGGTTTGCCCACTTACGAGGATGTCACTCTTGCGCACAACCATAGTTCGGAAAGCTTTGCCAATTCATTGCGGGGCGTGCGCGATGGACTGTCTGATGCCGGCACAGTTCATTCGAACATTGATGGAATCGCCCTCTTTGCTGATTACACTACTGACGCAGCTGAGTGGAAGTTATATACCGATTATTGGTTGCAGTGCGCAAAAGATCAGGTTGGGCACTAGCTGAGTGAGCGCGTGACACTCTTCACGTGATTTTAACGTCCTTTCGATTATCCTGTAGTTGTCTTAGTAATTTGCCGATGTTAGTTTTTCAGTCCGGTCCTTTACTATCGATTTTTTCTCCACTATCAGCCGACTGGGTTGCCTTGAACCTTTCGGCGGAGAGGTAACGCGTGTCTGTTTCGCACTCAGAAAGGACTCAGTCGGCAGACGCAGGCGATCGCGCTAGTCGTCCAGCCTCGCATGATATGAGCGGGCTGTCTCGCGACACCTGGGCTGACATGAAAACAAGCAACGCGGCGAGAACGTCCGAGCCGACTTCCGGCTCATTGAGTTTTGATAAACCAATCTTTCCGCAACAGCACAATCAACAATATGCTGGGCTAAGTCTTAACACCATGAATGATGCCGGGTCTGGTGCTCCAGCCGCAGCAGGCGAAGCTCCCTATGACAGTGTGCGCAGCAAGGGCCAGAAGAGGAATCAAGATGGCGGGCACACCGATACCTCTGAGCGGCTGAGCGGAACTGTTGACACCACAACTTTCGATAAGAAAGATCAAGCTGTAAAAAATCGCACAGACTATCCTGGTGGAGGATTCAGCGAGCAGACACTCAACCCCAAAGACAACTCAGTCAAAGTTCGCGAACAGAAAGCTAACGGTGATTTCAGCGAAACCAATGTTACCGGCGACGGCAAAAGCACAATCAAGAGTCACGCCACCAATGGTGATGGAGGACACACTGATAGCAACACCAATGCCGCCGGATATACCGATGCAACAACTGTCGATAAAAACGGAAAGCTTACCGGAAGGCGCCATGAGAATCCAGACGGCAGCTATTCTGAGCGCAAAGTTGGCGAAAACGGCGCAATCACTTTTCACGATCAGCAAAAGGACGGTAGTTATGTAGAAACACTGACTGACAAAAACGGATCTGCAAAAACAATTCACACTGTAAACCAGGATGGTGGCTCCGATACAAAACAATATGATCCATCAGGAAAACTCATTCGCGATCGAAACACGCAGGCAGACCAAAGCTTTGTTGAGAAGACGGTCAACAAAGACGGAACGACAACTATTCACGATCAGAAGAGTGACGGCAACTTTTCAGAAGCATACGTAAACGACAAAGGTGAGCACGTCAAACCTTCAATCGACGTTTCCAACGCCAGTCCTGAGTTCGTCAAAAAGGTCACGGGTGAAATCGCGAAGCTTCCTGAGAATGTGCAGCATTTGCTTGCATCAAATGGCACCAGAATCACGATTGCCAACCGAATAAGTGATCTAGATCCTGAATTAGCGAATAAGCGACCACCCGGTCACGACGAGAAATCCAATTGGGCTTCGATGGATGGTATGCAAAACTCGGATTACAAAAGAGTAGTTGTCGCTGAATTCAGTTCATCAGGAAAATCAGATCGTGTCGAAGGTGTATTGCGACATGAGGTCGGTCACGCTGTTGACAGAGCGCTGGGTCGTGAATCTGCCGGTCCTGAGTTTGATGCTGCCTACAGTAAAGATGTAGCTGCAATGTCAGACAGCACTAAGACTGCTAACAAATACAAAATTCAGCCTGACGAAGGCGGAAAGCCTACCGATGGCGGGAAGGGAGAAGCCTTCGCCGACGTGTTTGGAGCTCTCAATGGTGCATCTTGCAATCCAGCTGATACGGCTAAAGTTCTGGCAACATATCCTAATACAGCAGAGTATCTGCGCAAGAAAATGAGTGGAATCCAATAACAAGCCTTAGGTCTGATCTTCAATAGTGTGATCCGGCGCTTGTTCATCCATTGGAAGGGTGAACCAGAACGTGCTGCCTTCTCCACGCTCGCTGGTGACCCCTACTCGACCACTGTGAGCCTCTACTATTAGTTTGGTAATTGCCAGACCTAAGCCAAATCCTTCATTTGATTTTTGGTTATTTGCTTGAAAGAATTTACCGAAAAGCTTCTCTTGATCTTCTGGCACTAGTCCCACTCCTTCGTCTAATACCATAATTTTCAGTTCTTTCGAGTGTTGCTCGCTGCACACGCGAATTCTTCCTGATTCGTGAGAAAACTTGATCGCGTTTGACAGTAAATTGTTTAACACTTGCATGATTCGCAGTTTGTCAGCTTCAACATACTCAAGCGGCACCTCGTTGATTATGGTTAGTTTTCTGACTGCAGCAAGTGACGAAAGTATTTCTATTGACTCGCCCACTGCTTCCTTGATGTTGATCCAGTCTGGATTCAGAGCCAGTTCGCCAGCTTCAAGCTTGTCGATCGTCAACAAATCTTCCACAAGAGAAATGATTTTCGCGAGATTATCGCGAACAGCTTTTATTTTCTCATTGTCTCTTTGATTTCCTGGAATTTCTGCTGAATCAAGCAGCAACTGCAAACTCATCCGCGAGGCTGCAAGCGGACTGCGAAGATCATGAGCGATCATCTCCATCAGTGACTTGCGATACTCGGCCGACCTGAGCAACTGTGCTGATGCTTCATGCAAAACTTCATCCAAATAAGCGAGTTCATCAGCGCCACTGACTTTGGTCGGCAATGCTTTGCCTGTAGGTATGTGCTGTGCGTTGCGGACTAGTGCGCCTAACCGTTCAGTGATGTCATTGAAGAAGGACACTGTTGCAACTATAAAAAAGAGGATGGCTGCAATTACACCTCCTATTATTTGCTGTTTTAGTTGGTCCCTTGTGGTCTGTTGTTCCTGCCTGGTGCGAGTAATAAAAGCACGCTCTTTATCGATCTCGTCTCGCCCCTTCCTCAATTTCCCGCCTATATTACGCAACATTGGCAAAAAGCCATTAAAAACTTTCATCGTTTCTAAAATGGATCTGGGAGCGCCGGGATTCGATGTTAGACTCTTGAGCAATTCGTACTCGTCGACGGCGACTGACTTTGATTCTGTGAGAATTTTCTCTGTGCCGGGAAAGTGTGCCAGGTGCGGTTCTAGTTCGGCAAATATTTTGGACGTGCGTTTGTGGAATTTTTCTGGGTCTATTTTGTTAGTAAATCTTGAGGGAAGAATCAATAAGGATATTTCTCGCCAACCGTCGGCAAATTCCAAAAGACACTGATCGCCTAAGCTAACCACGTCACTTAGCTCTGCCTCTGTTGCTGCAAGCCGCTCAGCTTTGATGGTCAACTGAAAAAGTTGAAAGAAAAACAGCCCAGCGAGCACCAGTGCCAGCGCCAGGAACATCAGTCCCTTCTGTTTGACGCCTAGCCTTATGCGTTTCCTCTGCTCGATGTTGTCGTTGTCTTCCGCTGGTTGCATGTTTAGACTTCCGAGCGGAGAATATAACCTGCACCGCGAACGGTTTCAATTAAGTTGTCTGCGCCGATCCGAGCAAGCCGACGGCGCAGGAGATTCATGTGCACTCTGACTACATCTTCTGACGCTTCGGAATCGGATGGCCATACCGACGCGAAAATTTGTTTCGCGGAAAAAAAGGTGTCCGGGTTCTTCATCAAGAACGCCAGAATATCCAGTTCGCTTATGGAGAGATGCACATCCTGCCCATCTTTGCAAGCCTTGTGGAGCTTCGTGTCCAGGCTCACCCCTCGCACCATATGTGAGGTCAGATCATATCTGTTGACGCGACGTTCGACTGATCGCATCCGCGCTTGTAACTCGCGAACATCAAACGGCTTGGTAAGATAATCATCACCGCCTGCATCTAATCCAGATTCTTTGTCCTCGACTCCTTGTCTGCCGGTAAGAAAAATGATTGGCGTCGTGCCGCCGTTGGCGCGATACTTTTTGCAAACCTCAAGTCCGGTAATATCGGGCAGATTCCAGTCAAGCAGGATTAGATCAAATTGGAAGTGTTGTAGTGACTGAAGTGCGTCAAGTCCGGAATGGACGAGATCAACATGCACATTTTCCTGAATGAGCGCGCTCTTTAGCGCCTGCCCAAATTCTGGATCATCATCGACAATAAGCAGTTTTTTCACAACGCCACCGCAATCTAAAGCAGAAGCTACCATAAGTAGGCTTTCTATCGCAATCAGTGTTGGTGGGCTATATGAAAATCGTACTTTGACGTCCTCCCCTCCTGAAGGAAGTGGATTCCGGCTAAGCGGTTGAGCACCGCTGACACGGTGGGTTCCTGATTCATCGAGGCTGCCAGAATTGCTTCTGGTTTACGTCCTCTCCACAGGCTTCTTTGGGCGCGCCCCGCCCTAGAGTATTGGCTTGGTTTTCGCCTTTACCATACATACATATAGCATGCTTTAAGCAAGAACGCAATACTCAATTTTGCATTCTGTGGGTGTCTTGCCGGCTCCGCCGGCGGTGCTATCCTTCCCCGTCGTAAACGGCGAGGCTTGCCGCACCATTTCGGTCAACGCGACAACAAAAACCAACGCCAGCTGGAAAATTGTTGTCTGCGTTGACCGAGCAAGATTGGGCCAGAGTGCCTACGCCGCCAGATCAAAAATGGTTAATCAAGCCTAACTACGCCGCCAAGACGTATTCCTAACGCTTCTCTAAATAACGATCAGCATCGTTAGCCGGCAAGTTCTTGTCATGTTGTTCGTCTTGTGGATCAGGTCCATGCGGATTGGGTCCGTGAGTACCTGGTCCGTGCGGATCGTCAGTTATTTCCTTACCGGGGTCATAATCTTTGTCTGTGGCTATGCTGACCTTATCCGTGTTTGAGAACGTCTTGCTCGCATTTGTCGGCTGCGGTTGCAAGTAAAAAACATTTGCTACGGCAAGCAAAATAAGCGTGTTTAGCCGTGACATATTCTTCCTCCATTGCCAAGTGAGCTTGAAGAATATGATTGATCGGTCGAGGTTAATTTTACGTATAGGGCGTGTTCGCCGCTTAGCTGTAGCGCCGGCGTGATAGTCGGCAGCGCATCTGAGATTCTGGCAAACCCCACCTAATAGAGTTTATTTTGCCGAATGCATTTTCGACTTTTCTTGAGCGCGGTATGTATCAGCAAGAAGTTCGCGAGTTGTAGTAATTTCTGTTGAAGGCTTAGCCCACACTGGTGGATGAACTATTTTCTCCCAGATTGCTAGAGAGCGCTTTAATGCAGGAAAGGCGAGATCATACTTGTTCTCTTGCACATAATTGATCGCCGTTTCTTTCAAAGTTCCAGCCAGTGCGCATCGGTTCGGGTCGTTAGTTACTGAATTCAAATTCCTTTCGCATACCTCAAGAGACTTGACGTAGTTTGATTCTGCTTCAACATACATTTTTTGTGTCACATAGCATTCAGCTAATCGCATATAGATAGTACTTAAGAGAGGCTTCGTGAGCTGATCTGTGGAGGTGTCTATTTCTGCAATTAATTTGTTCAACAACTCAATCGCCATTTTCGCATCTTCTATTTTCTTCCCCGGATTCTTGCGCTTTAGATAGCTAGTAGCCGTACTTAAAATAAAGCGATTCGATACTGGAACATGTTTGCCATTAAAAATAGAGTATGCGCGTTGATAATATTCCGCTGCATTCTCGTAGTTAAGATGAGTGAGATAGATATCGGCGATGTCCCTGGAACTTTGGGCTGATTCCACACTGTCAACACCGTATTTTTGTGAGGTGATCTTACTTGCTTCCATAAATGCCGCGCGTGCTTGCTGAAGATTGTCTTTTTGCACGTAGCGCTTGCCTTGTTGTACGAGTAGATCCGCTCGTGGATCACTTTGAAAAACTTGGATTGCGTCGTATCGGCTTTGAATTAAAGCGATCGTTTCCTTCGGCGTGTCAGGAATTGATGTACTCGCCACCAAAGCGCGTTGATAGGCTAACTTTGCTTTCTTGTAGTCGCCGAGGCTTTGATAATATTGTCCTAAAATAATGAGCCAATTACTATTGTGATTTTTGACGTCATTGTCAAATGCTTTTTTGTAATAGATTTCTGCCCTATCAAAATCTTGGAGATTGCAATAAACAGATGCAAGTTCGGCTAGATCAGAACTGACTGCGGCCGCAGTCAGTATCGCAACTTGTGGCGATTGTGGTTTTACTTTCGCGAAGATCGTCAACGACTGCTTGTAATACCGCTCAGCCTCTGCATATTTACCCGTTAGATTTGCTACTCGAGCCAGATGATTTAAAATTGACGCCGCGTCACTCGAATTGGCCTTGCCTAAGCGGACGTATATTTCTAAAGCTCGATGAATGAAAACGTTAGCTTCATCGTAATGCTTTAGAATCCCCCACTGGCATCCAATCGAGTCGAATAGCGTTGCAAAATCATTGAGAACATTTGGTTTCAAGGTCTGTTTCTCAAGGTTTTCTAAATGAGCATCCTGATAAAGCTGAAGCACTGTCAGTAAATAATGCTCTCCGTTTTTTTCTGATATTGCCTCGTTTAAGTGAGACTGTAAAAGGGTGATGAACAGTTGGGTGTCAACCAAGCTAGCTTGTTTCAGCAGCTCTCTCGCTTCTGCTTTTTCACCAGTCAATTGACAGCAGATCGCTCGTGATATCCTCGCCCGCGCAAGCCAAATCGCTTCGTCGTGCGCATCGGGATGCCGTGCACTGACGTAATTGAAAACGACTTGTAATGCCTGTTTTGCCTCAGGTATCTGACCTGCTACTAAATAACTTCGTCCGATATACTGTTGCGCATCCATATAAGCGAAGTCTTTATTTCTCCTCTTTGCTGAGAGCGCGATTGCCTTCAAACTTCTAATTACCGCGGGGCGAGTCATCTTTCCGTTGGCAAGATCCTGAAGTCGGTATGTGATTTCGGCCATAAGATCTTTAGTGGCCAGCTCATTGGCTTCACTTTCTAAACCTAGTTCTTCAGCAGCGGCGTTTTTTCCATCTTTCAATAATACTTTTGCCAGATTATCCGAAAGTTTGCTCTGCACTTCCAAACTACCGAGGTACAAATCATTAGTTTTTAGCGCCGATTGATAAGTAGATTCGGCTTCGCTATACCGTGAGAGGTCAGTAAGGACGGAAGCGAGATCGCCTTCAATGACAGCGTATTTCTGTTGTGCGTTGTGGAGGTTATCCACAATCGGTTTCCCCGGAACGGTCTGTTCGTTCCTAGCAATTACGTGATCGAGGGAGGCAAGCGCTCTACGCAGCGTTTGTTCGGCAGCTGGTAACTTCTTTTCTTGAATGTATGTTAGACCAAGTGCGTGGAGTGCTCGTGCTCGTTGAAATTCATCGCTGCTTGTTTCAATCAATTTGAGTGCGTCGAGGCAATAACGTTCTGCTTCAAGTAAGTGACCATTTTTCATAGACAAGTCCGCCTGAGCTAGTGCTGGATCACAACGGATCGCAGCAGGAGTCTCAGGAGCCCAAGGATTTAGGTAGAGCAACGTCACCAAAATCCCTGCCAAGACAGCCATCAGCGCGTATATGAGCAGGAGAAGCTTTGGTTGTTTTTGAATTGACATTTTACGGCGTAAGTCGTTTAGACTTTTATTATGACGGTTTCATGCACCGCGTTTCTCTTCTTGAGGTCTTATGTCGAATTTTCGTTGGAGCGGCGTAATTCTTTTCGGTTTGTCAGTGTTGATGACTTTCAATGATACCTGCGCACAGGCTCAAACCGGCAATAGTATTGCACCAAAAACGTCTATAGGAACGGTGAGTGTGCGCAAGCTCGGAGGCGGAACTTCCGATTTCACTTATGTGTACACATTGGATTTATCGCGGCGATTAAAACGTGCTTGGTTTCCGGTCGTTACAACTGAACGCGTCGGTCCGGTTTCAGTAAGTTTCAGAATATCTAAAATTGGAGCAATGTCGAATCTAGAACTTCAGGAAAAGTCGCTGAATCCAGACGCCGACAGAGCAGCAATGACGGCAGTGCAAAATGCTGCACCATTTCGCCCATGGCTCCAGGACACAACCGAGTATATCGATGTGATTGCAATCTTTAGAGAGCCCGGAGCGCCTGACGAACCTTCGGCTAAGGAATTGAGTCAACTTGAGAAACTGAGATCAAAAAAGCACTTTGGAAAACGCAATGGGTCTCTTCGCGATGCATTGCAGGAAGTTATTCAACCTGATAGCACGTTGATTCGCGGCGTTTTCTTTCCAGAAAATATTCAACCTGATAACACGTTGATTCGCGGCGATTTTGGATCGAACAAGTTGGAATACGCTCCAGGCTTAGGAACAGTGAAACACCGCCCTGCATCGACTGCGGACACGAACGCAGAGTAGCTTATCGAGACTTTGTTTCGACTAATCTGCTGTCTTCCGCGCCGGGCAAATAAGTTGGCTTGCGACCGTTAATCATGAGTTGGTGGACCATGATCCAGAGCGTGTCGCTTTCAATGTGCTGCGACCACAGAATCGCTAATCCATCATTTCGAAAGACAAATGGAAGACCGTCTTTTTTTTCTTGATTAATCCACGCAATAGCTTTTGCAGTTGATTTAAAATTGAGGACTTCTTCCAAAGTACAGCAACGTGCGATGCCATCATGCATTTCCCAATCAAAACAAGGCCATCTTGTTGTTCTGGGAAAGAAATCTGGATAGCTTAGTACATTTGGGCTACAATGTAGCTCAGGAGGGCTAGTTATGCCAAACGATGATGTGGTCCGAGCTCGTATTGATAAGCGCATCAAAGATGAAGCCTGTGCTGTTCTGGCAGCGATGGGGCTGACGCCATCTGACGCCTATCGGATGATGATGACGCGCATTGCCAGAGAAAAAACATTGCCATTTGAGCCACTAGTGCCTAATGAGGAAACAATTGAGGCTATGAGAGCCGCGCGTGCGGGTGAACTTGTCACGATTGGCACTGTTGATAATCTGTTGACTGAATTGAATGCGGACGATTAGGCGCACAAGTCAATTCAAAAAAGACTACCGGCGAGAGAAAAAAGGAACGCATGGGCAAGCCCTTGATGCCGCCTTGTTAGAGGTAGTCAGCAAACTTGTCGTTGATACTCTTTTACCAGAAAAATATGTTGATCATGCGCTGTCGGGCGAATGGAATGATCATAGAGATTGCCATCTGAAGCCTAATCTGATCCTCATCTACAGAAAACCAGATGCTGAGAGTTTAGAATTGGTGCGCTTGGGCTCTCATAGTGAGCTAGGCATATGAAGCCGGGCAACTTCGCAGATCTCGCTGAAATCTTGGCGGCTTTTATTCGTGGTGACCCCAGCGTAGTTATTTGTAGGATGGTACCGCTAGTGGTGTGCGCCCTTTGAATTGCCTTTGGTGCCAAGAACGGGTACTTTGAGTCCTGAGTTTCCGAGTTGTCTGTATTCCATTTAAGATACCTCTAACTGAATTCAAATTGTTTGTCGAACTAAAAAGTATTATCGAGCTCGAAATATTTCCAGGAGAAGATCTTCGAAGGCCACTTTGTCCATATGGGTCGCGACTTGAATTTTTTTGCCGCCAAACATCACCGAAGAAGTCTTGCCCATGCTCTTGCCGTGGGTCGCCACCTCGATGCGCATGTCTTTGAATGTAAATAACTCAGGTTTGATCGCAGCAGCCGCTGTAATGGTGTCCCAAAAATAATACGTAAAACCTTTTACTAATGACCAGAGTTTTGCAGCAAGCATGGAAGCTTTGTAAGACTCACTTTGATCTTCCAATCTTTGAAGGAACTCTTTCGTCACTGGCACTTGATTGGTTACATCCAGCGGAATCATCTTGACGTGCACGCCACTGTCCAAGACACTTTTGAATGCAACAGGGTCTGCATAGACATTCCATTCTGCACTACCGTCATGGTTCGCTTCTTCGACGTTGCCCGGCACCTGAACAGCGCCAGCCATGACGACGATCTCTGAAACGTTTTTTCGCAGGTCCGCATTCTTCATCAGCGGTGCAAGAATGGTCAGCGGTCCGGTTGCGACAATAGTCAAAGGTTCTCTTGAATGTGTTAGACAATCCGCGAAGACTTCTTCTGAGCGTCTGCCCTTGCCCTGTTGGTAAAGTTTTTTTAGATAGATGTCGCCGAAGAGAGGCAGTTCATTGATGATGTAACTTTCGCGTCGCCAGTTATCAGGGAATGGATTCGGAACTGGATCATCGTTCCAGGCAATTTCCGGACCGTCAATGTCTAGATAGGTTGCCATTTTAAGAATGGCTTCGAATGCCTGGTCCGCATAACAGTCACCATTGGTGATGCCAACAGCCTGCAGATCGATTTCTGCAGAAAGCCAGAGCAAAATGCAGCTCAGGATATCGTCGACGTGTCCGTCATGATCGTGTATGACCGGTTTGGGCATTGTTCTCTGGATAGCAGTGTCCTTGACATTGCAAAGACAGCCCAGCTAGTTTACTTCTAGTGTGAACCCAGTTTCATTAGTTTGAGGGCTTTCGATAACTCCTGTTAAAGAAATCGCCTACATAATTCCTAATTCCATCTTGGCGTCTTCGCTGGCCATTAAGCGGGGATCCCAGCGGGGGCTCCAGACGAGCTGAATCTTCACTTCTTTTGCCCAGGGCAGTTTCTTGATGGCGCTGTGTGCTTGAGCTTGAATTACTGCTCCTACGGGGCAGGCAGGGCTCGTCAGCGTCATTTTGACAAGGACGTCGTTGTCTTTCACTTCGATTTCATAAATCAGACCAAGGTCAATAATGCTGACGCCCAGTTCAGGGTCAATTACTGTTCTCAGATTTTCACGCACCACATCTTCTTGTAGAGATGACATCAGCGAATCATTTAACCTCTTTGACTTTTTGATCTTTTTGACTCTTTGGGATTTTTTGATCTTCCTGCGCGCTCTGGATACCTTCCAAGAGCGTGTTCCAAGGCAGCAGAGCGCACTTAATTCTTACTGGATACTTCCTCACACCTTGCAGAGCTTCCAAGTCTTCCATTTCCTCTGGCAGCGTTATCTCGCCAGATTTCGACATCATCATTGTTTTGAAAGCGTCAACTGTTTTCTTGACGTCCTCAATTGATTGTCCTAGCACGGCTTCGCTCATCATCGAGCCCGACGCCGTATTTATTGAACAGCCCTTAGCCGTTATCTTGACGTCCTTAATCGTGTCTCCATCCAACTGCAGGTAGAGAGTTAACTCGTCTCCGCATAGAGGATTGACCCCTTCGACTTTGGCCGATGGATCGGTTATCTCGCCGCGGTTTCGCGGGTTGTGATAGTGATCGAGAATTGTTTCCCGATATAGGTCATCTGCAAGCGACATGTCCTAAAACCTTATCAGCTTCCTTGAGTGCTTCCAACAAAATATCAATCTCTTCCTTCGTGTTGTAAATATAAAAACTAGCTCTTGCCGTCCCTGAAACGTTTAGGTCTCTCATCAATGGTTGGCAGCAATGATGTCCGGCGCGGATAGCGATGCCGGCGTCGTTGAGGATTTGTCCGACGTCATGTGGATGCACGTCTTTGAAATTGAAGGAAACAACACCACCACGCTTGGTGGCATCAAGCGGTCCATAAATTTGAGCATCGCCCAGACTTTGCAATGCTTTGATAGCATATTCGACGAGTTCGATTTCATGAGCGCGAACCGCATCCATGCCCAGTTCGTTTAGATAGTCGATGGCCGCGCCGCTGGCGATTATGTCAGCGATGTTAGGAGTACCTGCCTCAAATTTCCAAGGCAGTTCATTCCAGGTCGACTTTTCGCGTGTCACTGAATTGATCATGTCGCCGCCGGTCATGTAAGCAGGCATCGCATCAAGCAAAGTTTCCCGTCCCCACAAAACACCGACACCGGTTGGTCCCAACATCTTGTGCAGCGAGAATGCCATGAAGTCGCAATCCAATTCGCGAACTGATGTCGGCAGGTGTGGCACACCTTGCGCTCCATCAACGAACACGACTGCACCAACGTGGTGAGCCAGTTTCGCCAATTCGTTCAGTGGATTAATTGTGCCAAGCACGTTAGACATTTGCGTCACGGCAACGACGCGAGTCTTCTTGTTGATTAATTTCTCTGCGGCGGCCATGTCAATTTGACCGTCGTCGGTAAGCGGCAAGAACACTAGCTTTGCTTCGCGCTCTTTAGCCAGCTGTTGCCATGGCACGAAGTTAGAATGGTGTTCCATCGGTGTGACGACGATTTCATCACCAGCGAGAACATTCTGCCTTCCCCAAGTCTGAGCGACGAGATTGATAGCTTCGGTGGCATTCTTAGTGAAGACCACTTCGCGGTTTTCGGCCGCATCAATAAAGAGCCGGATTTTTTCTCTTGTCGTTTCGAACGCTTCTGTCGCTTCCTCACTCAGGGTGTGGATACCGCGATGTATGTTGGCGTTATAGTTTTCGTAATAGTTAGTCAGTGACTTGATTACGCTAGTTGGTTTTTGTGACGTCGCTGCGCTGTCGAGATAAACCAGCTTGCGACCGTTAACCTGGCGATCCAGGATTGGAAAATCTTTTCGTATTGTTTTGCTGTCGAACATTATCTTGACCTTTTACTTTGTTGCGCTCGCTGGAACACCGATCCATAAGTCATTCCCGCGCTCTTCGCATGGGTATGTTGCTATCGGAACGACAGCGGGCATACAGACGACTGCTCCGGTTGCTACATCGAAGCGAGCACCGTGGCGTGGACACTCGATCGTATTCTCAATCAACGCGCCCTCACCAAGAGGACCGCCGTCGTGCGTGCATAGATCGGCTACGGCAAAAAACTTTCCTTCCACGTTGCAAACAGCGATGCGTTTTCCGGCCACGGTGTAGACCTTGACCTCACCAACCGGAATTTCGGCTTTGTTTGCTACCTTGTTGAAATCAACGCTCATGCAAACTCCTAAACTTGATGGATTTTTTCAGCCAACACGTCATAAACCCATTCTTTAGCGCGACCGATCGTGCAAGCTTCCAATATTTGTCTGAAGAAACCGGTGACGATCAATTCTTCTGCTTCTGGCGCTGCCAAACCGCGGCTCATCAGGTAGAAGATTTGTTCGCGATCGACAGGACCAACAGTGGCTCCATGTGAGCACTTTACGTCATCTGCCAGAATTTCGAGCTTAGGAATAGAATCCGCGCGCGCCTGCGATCCCAAAAGCAGATTCTTGTTGCTTTGGAATGCAGCTGTCTTTTGAGCTACTTTGGCAACTTCGATAATTCCTTGGTAGATAGATTGAGCGTTGCCCTTTAGGGCAACTCGGAAGTTGATATTGGATGTGGTATTAGGAGCATTGTGCTGTTGGATAGTGTTGAAGCTGTAATGCTCGTCTGTGTCGCCAAGCACGATGCCTTGCAAGTCGCTTGATGCGCCATGTGCATTGAGAACTGTAGCGATATCACCTTTGAGTTGTGAGCCGCCAAGAGCCACCGTTAGCGATTTGATAGAAGCGTCCTGTTCGACTTGATTGTGCGTGCGCGTAATGGCAAAAACGTTGGCGTCAAATTTTTGCAGTTCGAGATATTCGAATTTGGCACCAGCATCAATGTGCACTTCGACAAGCGCATTTGCTAGAGAGCGCGAAGTGGTTTTGGGATCTTTGCCCTGCTCAGAACTCAATACGTTTACCAAGCTGATCTTGCTGTGTTTGCCCACAACCGCAATCAGTCTAGGGAAGATAGCAACACCGTTCGGTGATCCATTTGAAGAAGTGAAGTGCGTCAGGCTGACGAACGGACCTTCGATTTCCACATTTGCCGGCACATACAAAAATGTGCCGCTGTTGAACAAGGCCTTGTTCATCAGGACAAATTTCTGGTCGCTTTCAATTTTTGAAAGATAGGGACGAATCAATTCAGCATGATCGTGCAACGCTTGTTTGATCGAACAGAAAATCACGCCTTGAGCAACCAAGTCTGCTGACAGCTGCGCCGGAATGGAGCAGTGTCCAACTTCAGCGACGACTCCTGAGTGATTGTCGAAAAATGTCAACGCAGTCTCAAACCAATCAGGCAATTTCGTTTTGACATCATTCTTGGTCGAGAGATCGATGGCGTTCAAAGTAGACAAATCGAGGTTGTCGATTTCTGTTTTGCGCCAATCTTCGTCTCTACCGGTTGGCATCGGAGTTTGAAGGTAAGCCTCCCAAGACGAGACGCGCAGTTCCTTCAACCAACCCGGTTCGCCGTTCTGGGAAGCCAAATTATCCACTCGCTCCCGGGCGATAGTGTTTACCGATTTCGACTCTGACATTTGCCTTTCCTTGATTCCACATTTACTCTGGGCCGCTAAATACACTGCGCCAAATAACTAAATTTGGCGACAGTGGATATAAGAGATCACGATTTTTACCCCACCGAACCTGACATTTCAAGCTGAATCAGCCGGTTCAGTTCAACAGCGTATTCCAACGGCAGTTCTTTTGTGAACGGCTCGAAGAAACCATTGATGATCATGGCGGTCGCTTCGTCTTGAGTCAAACCTCGGCTCATTAAGTAGAACAGCTGTTCTTCGCCGACTTTCGACACTGTAGCTTCGTGCTCGATGGTGACGTCTTTCTCGTCGATTTCCATGGTTGGATAAGTATCAGACCTGGATTTTTCGTCCATTAGCAGCGCATCGCATTTGACACTCGATTTAGAACCCGTCGCGTTTGGATAGACTTTCACCAATCCACGATAAGAGGTTCTTCCGCCGTTCTTTGAGATCGACTTCGAGACAATCAGTGATGTCGTATCTGGTGCAGCGTGCACCATCTTTGCGCCAGCGTCTTGATGTTGATCCTCTCCTGCAAATGCGATGGAGAGCACTTCACCGTGAGCTCTTGGTCCAACCAAATGAATGGATGGGTACTTCATGGTCAATTTCGAACCGAGGTTGCCGTCAACCCATTCAACTTTCGAATCAGCGTGGGCAACAGCTCGCTTAGTGACGAGGTTGTACACATTCTTCGACCAGTTTTGGATCGTTGTATAACGGATGTGGGAGCCCGGTAAGGCGATCAATTCGACCACTGCCGAGTGCAGTGAGTCGGTTGAATACGTTGGCGCCGTGCAACCTTCGATGTAGTGAACGAAGCTGCCTGGTTCGGCGATGATCAATGTTCTTTCGAATTGCCCCATGTTTTCAGCGTTGATTCTGAAATATGCTTGCAACGGAATTTCAATCTTGACGCCTTTCGGCACCCAGACGAAGCTTCCGCCCGACCAAACAGCCGAGTTCAAAGCCGAGAATTTATTGTCGGCAGCTGGAATTACAGTGCCGAAGTGTTTGCGGATAATGTCTTCGTGCTCGCGCAAGCCTGTGTCCATATCCAAGAAGATGACGCCTTGCGCCAACAAGTCTTCTCTAATTGAGTGGTAGACGACTTCCGACTCATATTGAGCGGTGACGCCGGCAAGGAATTTGCGCTCAGCTTCAGGAATGCCGAGTCGATCGAATGTTTGTTTGATGCCTTCTGGAACGTCATCCCAATTCTTTGCGCTTTTTTCAGAAGAGCGAACGAAATAGAAGATATTCTCAAAATCGATACTATCGAGAAGGTGGCAATTGCCCCATCTAGGCATTGGCTTCTTGAGGAAAATTTCCAGCGCGCGGAGACGATACTTGAGCATCCACTCAGGTTCGTTTTTCATTTCAGAGATCTTGGTGACGATCTCTTTGGTCAAACCTCGGCCTGACTTGAAGATGTAATCTTCTTTGTCTTGGAAGCCATACTGAGAGTAATCGCTTCCAATATTGGCAATTGTTTTATCTTGAGTCAGTTCCGCAGACATGGTCCCCTCCATCGCCGTGAATGTTATGAAACACTCGAGGGCGTAAGTTCCTGTGATACCCAGTCATATCCACGAGCTTCCAATTCTTTGGACAACTCGCCACCGCCAGATTTGACGATACGACCATCCTGAAAAACATGGACGAACTGTGGTTCCACATAGTTAAGAATACGCTGATAGTGCGTAATTAAGAGAATTGCTGTTTCGGGATTCGACAAATTGTTTATGCCTTCCGAAACGGTCTTCAGTGCATCAATATCCAATCCTGAATCGGTTTCATCCAACACGGCCAATGCCGGTTTCAAAAGTGCCAATTGAAGAATTTCGATTCTCTTCTTTTCGCCGCCCGAAAAACCATCATTGATATAGCGCCCAAGGAATTCGTCGGCGACGCCGAGTTTCTTCATCTGCGCTTTCAATTCTTGCCTGAATTCTTTGACCGGCACATCTTTGCCGCGAATTGCTTTCACAGAAGCGCGAAGGAAATTTGAAACCGACACGCCTGGAATTGCTACTGGATATTGAAATGCCAACGCCAAGCCGTTGCGTGCCCGCTGGTCTGGTGTCATCTCAACGATGTCCACACCTTTGAAAAGAATTTTGCCTTCGGTGACGACATAACGAGGATGTCCCATCAACGTGTAGGACAGCGTCGATTTACCAGAGCCGTTGCGTCCCATGATCGCGTGAATTTCACCGGCATAGATAGTCAAATCGACACCCTTGAGGATTTCTTTGTCCTCAACTTTGACGTGTAGATTTTGAACGGATAGAAGCGGTTGTTTAGCTGTCATGAAAGTAGTTGCCTTTGAAAGTGGTCATTTATCCTGCGGAAAAGGCGATCCTAGCTTTTTCCTCGGACTTTTCTTGGGGAAGGTTACCTTAAAAATCACAAAGCTTAGGATGGTAGGCTTTTATAGATAAAATAGTATCAAAAATCTGGCCTGTTTTCTTTCTTCTTAAGGATCACATAGCGAACTTGATACAAAAACCCAACCCTGTGGACTTCCTGCGGGGTAGAATTGGGATCAGAAGAGTCATTTACGGCAGCAAACAAGGTCAAACCGACACAATGAGAACCCAGCAGCTAGGTGACAACCCGGAGAGAACCCAGGAAGCAGTGCTTATGTATATTAAGCGGCAGGGTGAGCTCACCGTGTCCGACCTGTGCAAGGAGCTGAACATTACTTCAATGGCAGTGCGGCGCCACATTGCCGGGCTTCAGAAGAATGGCTTGGTGGAGTCGCGCATCGTACGTCAATCCCGAGGACGTCCCACTTATCACTATAAGTTGACTGAGAAGGCCGAGTCGTTATTTCCGACAGGCTTCCAAAATTTGGCTGTCGATCTGCTGGATGTCGTTTTCGAGCAGAGTGGACATAAAGGCGTAATGGACCTGCTGAGCAGGCGAAACGAGAAAATGGCTGAACGATTCCAAGCCAGAGTGGCCAATAAGGATATAAAGGAAAGGGTCGCCGAAGTAGCGAAGATATTCTCCGAAAATGGCTATATGACCGAGTGGGAAACGCTTCCGGACGGCAACTTCATTATTTTCCAACGCCACTGCGCTGTTCACGAACTTGCTATCCAATATCGGCAGTTGTGTGTGCTGGAACCCCGATTAATGGAAAATCTTTTAGGTGTAAAGGTTACGCGTCAGCAATATATCCTCAAAAACGATCCAGTCTGCGGCTACCTCGTACAAAATATCGGCGCTCAAATCGCGGACGACTCTCCCAAGAAATCGGGATAGTCATCTGCACGAAGGAAATGGAGCGCACGCATCCGGCGTGCCCCAATTTAAGGAGAATTGCTCATCATCGTGTCTGGCTTTTCAGAGTGTGAATGGTGGCAAGACGTGGGGGAAACTCCCAAAAATCGACAGAATTACGAATTGGCCTGCCAATCGATTACGCCTATGATTCGACTGTCCTCGGATAAGAAGTCCTCGAGCCATGAGTGTTAACCCTGAATTGAGCACACTAGAACTGTTAAAGATGGCGGCTGATAACCACCATAAAAGAATCGAATTGGCAGAAGAAGAAAAGCGCGAACTGATTGCGCTGCTGAAAAAACGCGCCATGGATGAATTGGACTACGGACAAGAAATTGAGCATGATACGGTGCGCCTAATCCGCCGTGTCACAGGCGCTGTGGGCGTCTATTTCAATTGACCACATTTGGTCCAGTCAATTCAGTTTGCAAACTGCTGCAGTTGATCAGCAGTCACGCATCTTTGCAAACGCGAATCATTTCACGAAGTTATCGTCCTTGAGGAACGAGCATAACGTGAGCCCCAAGTCCCAACCGTAAGGGTGTTTTTCTCCTTTCAGCGGACCAAATTTTGTTGAGTAGAGGGTATCAAGTGCGTATTTATCAACGGTTGCATCCCCACTGCTGTGAACTACCGTCACTGATTGGTTGCGCACTGTACCATCTCTATCGATAATGAATCTGAGCTGAAGATCGTCGCACGGTTTTTCTGCATGGAATTTCTTCTTCAACCTCGCTCTCATGTCATCAAAATATCCAAGTGGGTCCATTCCATGATCGATCACTCTTACTGTCTTCTCATTTGTGTGATCACGGATTACAGGTTTCTGTTTTGCAAGACCGCCTCTATCAAGCCAGTGAGTGTCATTGTGAGTGCCATTCATGTAATAGACATGATCATGCACCATGACCACCTTATCGTTTTCGAAAATCAATTCCAGTGATTCGCTTATATCGGCATAACCACTGCTTCCTTCTGCATAGTCTTTATAGAACAAAGCAGTCCACTCGTGATAACTGTCTTCTGGATCAGTCATAACCTTGATCACCTCGTTTCTCGACTTGCCAAACAATTCAATGTACCAACCCGGGACTATCGTTTGCGTGTCTTTCGTCTGATGTTTAATTGGTTTCCTTCTTTTGACCGGCGCTGCCAAAACGTCGGCTGTCGCCCACATGAACGAGCATAACAATAATAGTGTCAATAACGGTCGCAAGAAAACCCTCACTCGCTTTTTCTCAGCCTCCTGGTTCGAAGTCCATCCATAGTTTTGTAGACAAGAAGGCGTTGATGACTGAATCCGTGCGTTAATTTCTGACTTGTTCATACTGTTTCGCCTGTAAGTTGCTTGGTGCATCTGTGCATTTCAGTATGATAAATCACCTAATTTCCGGCGGCAATCGGACAGGGCTCGACCGGTTTCTAAACGTTGCAAACGACGCAACTGGTACGGTTACGGCTGTGGGCGCTGCGGCTACGCTAGTGGAAGGGGCCAGTGTGTTAACCATTCCGGCGATGATACCAACTGTGGCAGGGACCGTCATTGCTGGAATTGCAAATTTAGGAGTTAATGCCGCTAAGGGAGTCTTAAAGGCTACAGGGCTAGTCGGCAAGGATCAGGATGGCGGCTACATTTATGAAGGCGGCAAAGCAGCAATTTACGGCATTGAAAAACTCGTAGGGGCGAGCACAGCAGATTCCCATGCGGAGAATTTGCTCAGCCGAAGCGCCGAATCAATGTCAACGACTGGTGTTAAAGGCGGGGAACACGCTGAAAGAGGGTCAAAGCCATCGCACGGGTCGCACGCTTTTGCCTAATCTATATAGTCGAAACGTTTGTGAGCCCGAAAACCGTGCTATTTCCGGGTCTAGCCCGTAATTGATTACTCCTCTTGATTTGGTAATGTCTCGGTAATGTTCATTTCTTATACTCCGTTCACAAGTCGAAGTTGGATTGGATTTACTAACTTACACCCCGACGGTACGCCCCACCCCTAGAGATTACTAATCCCGCCACCACTACTGGTGGCACCGCACTATGCTGCGGACACACCCAAGTGAGGACCGATAAAATGGCAAAAGCCGAAGCACCTACCAAAGAAGAAAAGAAAGGTACAGACCGCGTTGAATCCGCGATTTCGAAAAGCCCTTCTGATCCGAGCCCTTTTTTAAAGGAACTCGACACGATTACCGGTCCAGCGCAAGCCAAGGCGATCGCCCAATTGGACAGAGATGGCTACGGCGGACGCGTTCAAGGTCTCGAAGCGCAAAAAATCATGAGTGAGCTACACGGTACTAAGAGCGCTTTCGGTTACGGTGAAATGTCGAAAGAAGACATTCAAAAGTACGGTGACCAAGCCAAAAGTCCAGCCGAAAAAGCGCTTGCCAAGAAAGTGGCAGATCACTTCACTGAAATTTCTGGCGATGGCAAAGTCATAAGCCAAGCCGATATCACAAAATATATCGGACAAGAACAAAACAAAGGTGACATGCGCAACCTTCACGCCAAGGGCGCCGATGGTAAGAGCTTGCTCGATTCAATCGGCGATGGAAAAGGCGGCGTTTCTGGCGACAAGCTGGAAAAGAAACTTGCTGACCCGAGTACCTCACCTCAAGACAAGGCAACTTTGGATCGCCTCAATGCCGCTCGCGAAAAATCCACGTGGTTGCGCGAACCTCAGGGCGATTTAACTGCTGATCAAATCAAGAAGATGGACGCAAACGCTGGTCTCAAGCCTGAAGATCTTGGCAAGATCAAGAAGCAAGCTGAGCCCCAAGGCGCAGATGCACAGCGCACTCAAGCAGCTCTAACCGATTTGAATGCGAAGCCAGGCGGCGGTGAAAGCCTGATGGACAAAATCGGTGATGGTAAGGGTGGCATCGATCAAGCCAAGGCTGCCGATCTTCTCGCACATCCTGAGCGTCATAATCTGACTGCGGAAAACCAGAAGACACTGCAAACTCTCAATGACCAAATTGACCAAAAGCAACTAAGCACCATGGGTGCTGAAGGTTCAATGGGACCAAGAATGAACTTGGACAAGTCAGATCTGCAGAAACTGGGAGCTGATGCTGGAGTTAACTACGATAAGCTCGCAGCCAAACCAAATGCTCCAGCTGAAACTCCAGAACAGAAGACTCGTGAACAACAGTTCGGTCACCTCTTCGATTCGAAAGACGGCAAGCCAAGTTTGTACGATCAACTTAAGAATCCTGACGGTGGCATATCTGGTGACAAGCTTGATAAAGCTTTGCAGAATCCAAATCTGAACACTGCAGACCGCGCGTCATTGAGCTACCTCAAGGGATTGCAAGAAGACGGCCGTGTCTACGGCAAAAAAGATTTCACCAAGGATGATCTCGCCAACAAAGCTCATGAGCATAACGTGAAGGATGGTCCGCTGAAGAAGGCTGGTTTGGATCAACCAACACCGCCTAAAGACGTGCCACCTGTTGTAGCACCACCTGCAGCCGGCGAATTGAAGCCAGAAGTTCACAAGGCCCTGACTGTTCACTCCGGAGAAGGCTACTACCACACGGCTGAGCGCCTTCTGACTGAAGCTCACAAAGGACAGAAGTACGAGCCAACTCAGAAAGAACTGAAGGAGTTAGTGCACCAACTGCAAGCAGCGAATCACCACAAGAAGTCGCTGAATACCAAAGAAGAGTTGGCGATCGACGCAACGATCAGAGCCAATCCAGCACTAGCAGGACTGTTCAAATAAGCATCAAGCGCAGGGACCGTCAGGATTTTAATTAGAGGTTTTGTAAAATGAGTACTCAAGCACAATCTATACTCAACAAGTTTTATAACATCAGTCAAAATTCGACGGCCCCTGCCGCTACCGACAGCTCACTGCCACCAGTCCAATTTCAACCGCTCGTTGGTCAAAGTCTAGAGGAAATTCTCAATGGCATCCCCGATTCTTTGCTGCCTCCTCTGGCGCTTGCCGATGGCCTTAGTGCGTTCGCCGGAGACGCTACGAGCGATTGGTTCTATCCAGGACGCAGCCTTAGAAGCGGCACTTTGCCAGAACTAGATTTGGTTTAACTTGCTACAGTTTGAGACTTGGCCTGGTTTACTAGCTAACTAATTTCGGAGGAGTTGCCTATACAACAAACACAAACTAGCCAGAGATGAGTTACTAAAACAAATAAAGTGTAATCTGTCGTTCTGCGTGCTGCTCAAGCACGAAGAACGGCAGATTTTTGGTGTATGGCGTTCGTTCTCAGTGTGGTGTCACTCGATCTTGACCCCTTGCGAAGGACGCCGAGTGATCTGGAGGATTATTGGATTCCTGTTTTCCGTCATGCGTACGCCACAACTTGTTTAGTAATCTGTTCACGTAAGCACACAGTTTAGCCCGCCTAATCTTCACCAAACAGAACTAACCAGCTTTACGAATGCCACTACAGATGATGGCGATTACGTAGATCGAATGAGCGCGCCCCTTCTTACTTGAGGACAGAATACAATGAATAGATCAGAAGCACCAACTGGCGATTCAATTGCACAACAAATCAAAGGACGCACCGCAGACAGCAATTTCGCTGATATCGCTAGACAATTGACGGACGACCACGCGCGTCGACCCGGTTTATTCAGGCAGGATTTGGCATCCGTAAACAAGTCTTTGCACGATCAAGGAATTTTGCCAGGAGTCGATATTGTCGGCGTCAACGGACAGGATTTAGTCGGTAGAAAGGCCGACGGATCTGTAGTCAACTACGATGCTACCGATCTCAGCCACAGCCGCGATGGGCAGCCAGGTGGGATTCTCGCAATCAACGGAAGAACAGCTTCCCGGGAAGGTGATGGCTCCGGACAGGTCGTCGTCAAACAAGGCGATAGCCCGTGGACTATTAGCCGCGATGTGCTCAAATCTCAAGGCGTAAATGCACCTACCGACAATCAAATTGCTAATTACGTCAAGGAGCTTCAACAGGAAAATGGTAAGACTGCGCTTGCCCATCTCAAGCCGGGAGAGAGCGTAAAACTTCCTGCCGCAATGAAAGGTGGTGCTGACACCATGTTCACCGATGACCGAGCTAACGGCGCCGAAACCAAAGCCGTCACCGACATCAACGCTAATTACGATGCAGCCAAAGCAGCTTTAGCTAAAACGAACTGGAACGGCATCGACTTTCAAGGAATCAGCAAAGAGAGATTACAAAGCATGTTGACCACAGGCGATTTGAACGAGCAAGAGCAAAAGGGAATGCAATTCCTTGTCGATAACTACTCGCGCTTCGAGCAGCACGTAGTCGGCGGCAATGGTAGATCTGATCAACGCTGGTTTGATTCCGGACTTGTTGATAAATGGCAGCAGACTCAGTTAGCCAATGCGCGTTTGGATTCTTTTGAACAACGCAAGGACGACTAAAAGGCTGCTACTGTATATGGTGCCGAATTAAAGAGTCAAAATATTGTGCAAGTTATTGATCAGAAAGTTTGTAACCGACGCCGTGAATATTTTGGATAATTGATGGGATCCCGTCAGTATCAATCTTATTGCGCAGTTTCTTGACCGTTGATCTAATCGTTTCAGTTGATTTATCTGAATCTGATGTCCAAACTCTTTCGAGCAATTTATCAGTGCTAAACACTTGATTAGGATGTCGCATTAGAAATTCCAAGAATGAAAATTCCATGCGCGCAAGATGAATAGTTTCACCATCCTTAGTGACTGTATGTTTGACCCGATCCAAAACTATGTTGCCGGCTTTCAAGGTGTCACCAGTTAAGGTGGCGGGGCGACGCAGTAATGCGCGCACTCGGGCCGACAATTCTTTCAAGTGAAAGGGCTTTGTCAAGTAATCATCGCCACCAGCATCGAAGCCGATTTCCTTTTCAGTAACAGTGTCTTTGCCTGTGAGCATGAGGATCGGCGCGCGTCCTCCAACATTGCGATACTGCTTACAGACTTCAATGCCATTCATTTTTGGCAGGGCGAGGTCGAGGATGATCAGGTCAAACTCATAGGCACGCATCATATCAAGAGCATCGACTCCAGTTTCGACGTGCTCAACAAGATACTTTTCAAACAACAACCAATCCCGTACGGTTGTTGCTACCTGCATGTCATCTTCTACTATCAGAATTTTGGCCATGGATACCGCTTTCAGGGTAATGTGGATGGATCTGGTCTGTTATAACTTATTCTATCGTTCTTAAGCGAGTAACTGGCTTAGGCCTTACAGAGCGTAGTCGTGCGTGTTGAACAAATAGAATATGCGTTTTGATTTCAAGATAGCGCAGATAGGTCTTATTTTAGTCGGAGTTCCACTGGTCTTCGAGCTGCTCTTCGTCGGCTTGTTGACTTTCCTTGTGCAGCAAGCGGAGCATGAGATCAAGCATCAAGTCGAAGTAAAGGATATCGTCTTCACAGCGAGCAGCGTTAACACCTTTGCCGCTCAGATGGCAGCGAACGTTGGCGGATACAGTCTGACGCACAGTTCCTATTTCTTAAAGCGATTTTTGGACAACGATGCAAAATGCAGGCAGGCGTTTAATGATTTGGATGAACTGCTGAAAGACGACCCTGAACACCTGGCGACGGCGAAAGAAGCGCGCAAATATGGGGAGCGTGGTTCCCAGCTGCTTCACGCTTTGTGCGACAGTATCGGACGGGGGTCAGGAGGCCGAGACATGGTCACAGGGCCGGGACAGCTTGTCAAGGTAAGGAACATAATTGATGATCTGACCAAATCGCTGCGATCAATTATCAAGGACAATTTGGCGCTGGCAGAGGAAAGCCCGAGGCGCGAGGCTCAAATCCGAAAATATGCACAAGTGGTGCTCGTCTTTGGCATCACTTTGAACATTTTGTTGGCAATTGGTTTGGCGAGACTATTTGGTAAGACGATCACGACCAAAATTCGTCTGATCATGGAAAACACCAAACGTGTGCCCAAAGGGCTACCGTTGAATGATCCACTTGACGGCTCGGACGAGATTGTGCAACTCGATCATGTATTTCATTCAATGGTTGAAGAATTGAATGAAGCGCGCAAAATGCAGCAATATCTGATTGCCATGGTGAGCCACGACCTGCGCTCGCCTTTGACGTCACTGCAAGGAATGTTGACGCTGCTTTCAGTCGGCGCCCTAGGCGAGTTGCCTGCACCTGCCCAGACCAAAGTTGAGTTGGCAGAAGCCGATCTGCAGCGCTTGATCAAACTGACGAATGATCTTTTAGACACCGAGCGACTAGCATCGGGTAAGTTGGATTTGAAAATTGTGTCTGCCTCACTTGAAGAACTTATAGATTCATCGTTGGAGTCGGTTCGTTCGTTTGCCGATCAGCACAAGATCAAGCTCAAAGCCGAGACCATCCCCGTTGAAGTTGAGATGGATCCAAACCGAATTTTGCAGGTGCTCTGCAATTTTCTGACGAACGCAATCAAGTATGCGCCTGAAGGTTCAACTGTGACCGTGCGTTGTGTGAAGGATGGAGACTCAATGCTCACGTCTGTAATTGATGAAGGGCGTGGGGTTCCAAAAGAAAAGCAACAAGTCATTTTTGAAAAATTCCAGCAAGTTGATGAGGCAGATGCGCGTGTCATGGGTGGTAAAGGTCTTGGATTGGCGATCTGCAAATCCATTGTTGAGCAACATGATGGCACCCTGGGCGTGCTAAGTGAAAATGGCAAAGGCAGCGCCTTTTGGTTTCGCATTCCGATCAGGGCACCAAAAATCACACTGTCAGCTTAGCACCACCTAAGCCACCATCGAATACGATTTTGAAACTGCTTCCTGAATGGTTCTAGGACTCTGAACGCATTATTTGGTGATCGTTTGCCGGCGCTATCAGAGTTTTTGTTCAATTCTCGATGCCAGTCCATGTGCGCAGTGATCAATGCGCTTTAAGGACAGATATTAACGCGGGTAAGTATTTTGTTTGGCATTTCGAATTTGGGTACCAAAAGTACACAATACCTTCTTAGTATCGAACTAACCGTCAGACAAATGGACAGGACGGCTAATTTCGCCCCCCAGTTTCTTGCCGCGCAATTTAACGGCTAAATCTATACCTTTTCACTGGAGATACACATCATGCCACCAGGACCATCAGGATCATTTGAAGCTGCGCCCCCTCCAATGGCTAACGTGGCGATGCCTGGCTTTGAAGCGGCTACCTTTCAGGGTGGTTATTCCGCCCAGACGTTTGCTCCTAGTACGACGCAGAGCTTGCCCGACGCTGGTTTTAGTTATAGCCGCGCAGGTACCGTCTTCGATAATACCGCCGCTTCTGACAAAACTGCCGCTGTGACCTATTATCAAAACAAAGAGACTCTGGCGCCTGTGACTGGTCGCCCGACTGTTGAGGCTGGGGCGGATGGTACTTTGAATCCGTCCACTTTAACTACCGTTCCGCTCGATGCTAACACTGCAAAGACGGCAGATATTGCGATCCAAAAGGCTAGTGACGGGAGCTACAAAGCAGTTATTAATACGGATATTGAGTCAGGGGACAAGCCACTGGCGAATTACACAGTAGCTGTGCCACCCGATGTGCCTGCAGCTGTGCAGAAAAAAATTCTGGACGATCTTCAGGCGGCGGTGGAGAAGCATGGCGGAACGCTGGGCGATGTGAAAGACGCTAGTAACCTGCTCGACAAGGACGTTAAAGAGGAGGTCAATCAGGGCGGTAATGCAACTAATTTGAACAAGGATGGCGGGTGTAACGGCGGTGGTGGTGGCGGCGGCGGTGGCGGTGGAGGTGGCGAAAACAATCTTAAACCCG